>JAZNQG010000089.1:0-17161 GCA_045590035.1 Clostridia bacterium | reverse complement strand
TTTGATATCATTTCTTTTAAGCTTTGGTACAACACCGCTTGCAAAAAGAGTTGCATATTTAATAGGCGCTATTGATATACCGAAAGACAACAGAAGAATGCATAAAAAACCTGTCCCGAGATGTGGAGGACTTGCTATAATATTTGGGTTTATGGCGTCTGTCCTTTGTTTTGGGCCGCCAACACGTCAGCTTGCGGCAACAATGATTGGCGCAGGCGTTATTGCCATTATGGGCGTAATCGATGACTGTAAAAACTTGGATGCAAAACTAAAGTTTGCGGTTCAGATTGTTGCGGCTTTAATTGTTGTGTATGGCGGAGATTTTAAAATCGAAGCTATGACAAACCCGAATATTTTCTCAAATAGTCCTTACATTGTATTTCCTTGGTGGATTTCAGGAATAATTACAGTTTTATGGGTTGTGTTTATTACTAATGCCGTAAACTTTATTGACGGACTTGACGGCCTTGCAGCAGGAGTATCTGCGATTATGTCGGTAAGCCTTGTGTTTATTGCAATTAAATCAGGTGATTATTCTGTTGCGGTAATGGGCATTGCCCTGATGGGTGCTTGCTTTGGATTTTTGCCGTTTAATTTTAACCCTGCAAGAATATTTATGGGGGACACAGGTTCTACATTTTTAGGCTTTATGCTTGCATCCTTGTCTATTCAGGGAGCATTTAAAAGTTATGCAATTATCTCATTTGCAGTGCCACTGCTTATATTAGGTCTTCCTCTTTTTGATGCGATGTTTGCAATGCTAAGACGAATATTAAAAGGCCAGAATCCTATGACTGCAGATAGAGGCCACCTTCATCACAGACTTATTGATATGGGTTTTACTACTAAACAGTCTGTGTTTATTCTTTATGCCATAAGTGGTGTTTTGGGTATTACTGCAGTTTTATTGGCGGAAAAAGGTACTTTTATGGCACTCGGCCTTTTAGTTGCAGTTTTGGTGTTTATTGTTTTAGAAAGTACAATAGGCAAAGCTGCAAAGATGAATCAGAATAACGAAACGGATTTGGCGGAAGATGCTATTAATGATTCCGATAATTTAATCTAATTTATTGACTTTTTCTAATAAATAGTTTATCATAGAAAAAGGTTTGCCCCTTTAGTTAAATGGATATAATAAACCCCTCCTAAGGGTTAGTTGTGAGTTCGATTCTCGCAGGGGGTGCCATTTTAAAAAGCACTTGCATATAGCAGGTGCTTTTTTGAAAAAATTATTCTCAAGGTGATGTAAATGAAAAACGGAACAAAAAATATCGTTTCTGCTTCGGTTTTTGCGGCGTTAGTGTTTGTTTTAACTTTTGTTGTAAAAATACCGTCAGTAAACGGATACATAAACATAGGTGATGCTGCAGTGGTATTATCGGGTTGGTTTTTGCCGCCTCTATATGCATTTTTATCATCTGCTATCGGTTCATTTCTTGCAGATATTATTTCAGGATATGCACTTTATGCTCCTGCTACTTTTATTATAAAAGGTGTAATGGCAGTACTTGCGTATTTTGTATTTGAAGCAATTTCTAAAATAACACCTAAATTATTTGCAAGAATAATCTCTGGCGCAGTATGCGAAGGGTTTATGAGCCTTGGATATTACATCTTTGAAGGATTCCTTTTTGGCTTTATACCTGCACTTTCAAGTATGCCTGGAAATATGATACAAGGACTTTCGTCGCTTCTTATTGCAGTAATACTTGTGACAGTCTTGGAAAAAAGTAAAATTGTTAAATAAAAAAACCGCTTATGCGGTTTTTTTATTTCTTTATCCTTAAAAGTCTTACGATAATCGGACTTAAAACAATATTTACCAAAAGCTCAAATACAAAGTTTCCTCCGACTAATACAAAAATCATATATGCCCCTACATTTTCACTGAATCCTGCAGCAGTTGCCCAGGTTGATACAGTTTCCATAAAGAAAAAGAAACATCCGATCAAGAAAACTCCGGTATTTACAACAGGACAGACGAGAGCTGATAAAATTGCTCCAATATAGATACTTGCCTTTTTAGAAAAATTAAACACGAGACCTGAGATAAAACCTGCAAGAACACCTTTGACTAAAACTGTAAGTACAGTGCCAATTGGATTTACTGCAAGAAACGGAGCCGCATCGCCGCTTATTAAAACAAAAACGCCGAATACAAATCCAAGCCATGCACCGCTTTTAACACCGCATACAGCAGCACCAATTACAATCGGTACAAGTACCAGTGATATTGAAAATGGTCCGAATTTTACAAAGGACCCGAGGTACTGAAGCACGATTACCAGTGCGGTCAATATGGCTGTTAAAACCATTGACTTCGTGTTTGTCTGTGATTTGCTGTTCATAAAAATTCCTCCTTGCTGTCGTTCGGTTGCATCCGATACAACGCATAAATTTATGTTATCTCAAAAGAGAATAACTTACCACTTATCGATTCTTTTTATAGATTATATTTAAGCCTTCCAATATTAAGTTTTCGTTATGTGTAATTTTGTGTTTACAATGAGTAATAATTGATTTTGACAATCCGCCTGTTGCATATACAGGTAATTCTTCGTTAAGCTCAGCGTTGAATCTATCAATCATACCGTCAAGCATTGATGCATTACCAAATACAACACCAGATCTCATACAATCCAATGTATTTTTGCCAATTACACTCTTTGGAGCTTCCAAGCTAATCTGCGGAAGCTGTGCGGTACCACTTGAGAGAGCCTTTAGGGAAATTGCGACACCGGGGATAATTGACACACCGATAAATGTTCCGCTTTTGTCAAGAACCATCATTTTGGTTGCTGTTCCCATATCAATAATGAGCGCAGGGGAGCCGTAGATTGACTTTGCGGCAACACATGCGCATATTAAGTCTGCACCGACTGACTGGGGGTTATCGCAGTGAATATTTATTCCTGTTTTGATTCCGGGGCCGACGACTAATGACTCTACACCATATGCAAAGCTTATAGCTTCTTTAATAATCGGTGTAAGTGGCGGCACTACAGACGATATAATAGCACCCTTTATAGATGCTTTGTCGACATCGTGAATAGAAAGAATGCTCTTGATTTTTGTTGCATACTCGTCTTCGGTTTTAGAAGGATTTGTAGCAATTCTTGCAACGAACTTTAAATCATTCTCGATAAATCCGCCGATTACAATATTTGTGTTTCCAATATCAATTGTGAGTACCATATTTTACACCTCATTTCAAAAGAAAAACCATGCAAGACCAAAAAGGTTTGCAAGGTATTTTGGTGCACCTGACAGGACTTGAACCTGCACTTCCGTGAAGAAATATGGACCTGAACCATACGCGTCTGCCAATTCCGCCACAGGTGCAAATAGAGTTGATATTTAAAACCAAGTGAGATTATATCACAAAGTCTAAAAAATATCAACTGTAAATTTGATTTATTTAACTCTAACTCCGCCGTCTTTTCTGATGGTAAGAACAGAGCACATATTCTTGCCGATTGCATTATCAATGCCTTCGATAAACTTGTCTGTCATATCAATAGGTACAAATGCTTCCAATGTTCCGCCAAAGCCGCCGCCTTGTATTCTTACAGCACCGCGACCATTTAATAGCTTTTCTGATACTGCAAGAGCAAAAGCCATCGCCTGATCTTTTATAGAGCCAGAAACATAGATATTCTGAAGATACTTAAATGATGAATTACCTGATTCTTTGATAAGTGTTAAAAATCCGTCAAAATCATTGTTTTTAAGGCAAGCCGCCTCGTTAACGGCACGTTTTGTGTCGCTATAATAATGAATTGCACGAAGGACCGCTCTGTCACCGAGTTTTTCTCTTACCTTTTTGATGTTCTTATAAAATTCGTCTTCAGAAACTTCTGAAAGAATTTCCTTTCCGAAGCAATTTGCAACACATCTCATTTCCTGCGGGATTGCGGCATATTCGTGAGTTAAATCAGCATGGTCTGCACCTGCATCTATTATAACTAAATTGTACCCTAACTTTTCTAAATCACATTCAATTTTTTCGATTGCGGGCGGCTCTTTTGAAAAATCAATTGCAACAATACCGCCAACAGCACTTGCCATCTGGTCCATAAGACCGCTCGGCTTACCAAAATGAACAGTTTCGGCATACTGTCCGATTTTTGCGATTTCCTCTTGTGAAAATCCGAGTCCGAAAAGGTCGGACAGAGTTGTACCGATTAAAACTTCAAATGCAGCAGAAGAAGAAAGCCCTGAACCTTTTAAAACATTAGATACTGCATAGATGTCAGCACCGCTGACTGTTTTTCCGCGCTTTGAAAATGCATCAATAATACCTCTTATTAAAGCGGTTGTTGTATTCTTGTCACTTTCAACGGGTTCAATGCTGTTTACATCAATTTCTATTAAAGGATATCCTTCGCTTTTAACTCTTAAAATATTTTCGCCGTTCTTAGCTGCTGCTGACATCATATCCATGCTTACACTTGCAGCTAAAACGCATCCTTTCTGATGATCAGTATGATTTCCGCCAAGTTCAACTCTGCCGGGCGCACTGTATACACGGATATCGTCCTTTTCACCGAAAAATTCTATAAATGAATTTATAAGTTTTTCCATTATAATATACTTCCTTTTTGTGTTTTATTGCTCTTTTTATCTTATAATATATTGGTTTCTTTGTCAATAAATTTGCTTAAAAATTGTTGACAAAAGAATATCTTTGTGGTATTATGTTATATGTTAAGAAATAAAGGCTTTGACGAAGAGTGCATATAATGTGAAGCTTAAAGAGAAGTGGCGGTTGGTGCGAGCCATAGTGGATGTTATATGTTTGTAGCTTCTGAGCCGGAAGGAAGAAAGCTTTTTATAAAGCAAGTAGAACCTTTCCGTGATTGCTGCGTTAATGCATTAGGGGTTGATAGACCCTGAGAGTGGCGGTTTTTAAAATCGCAATTTGAGTGGTACCGCGGGTGGATATTTAACACTCGTCTCAAAGTTTTTACTTTATTCTTTGAGGCGGGTTTTTTTATGCCTCATAAAAGGAAAGGAAATTCTATATGGAAAACTCAATGGACATCAGCTTAAAAATCAAAGAAATGGCCGAGCGTATTCGTGAGCTTCGTTTAATTGAAAACTACACAACAGAAGAAATGGCAGCAAAGACAGGTGTTTCGGAAGCTGAATACATAAAGTGTGAAAACGGTGAGGCTGACTTAAACTTTGCTTTTATTTACCGTTGCGCTCAGGCGCTCCGTGTAAACGTAACAGATATTATCGAAGGCTTCAGCCCGAACCTTAAGTCTTATACCGTTACACGTGCAGGTGCAGGTCAGCAGATTGCAAAGGCACACGGCATGGTATATCAGAACCTTGCATATGCATTTAAAAACCGAATTGCAGAACCTTTGTATGTAGTTAGCTCCTATGATGAAGCTGCGCAGAATAAAGATATTGAACTTACTACTCACGCAGGTCAGGAATGTGATATCGTAATTGACGGACATCTTATGGTACAGATTGGTGATCATAAAGAGGTTTTAGGCCCTGGTGACAGCATTTATTATAACAGTGATACACCGCATGGTATGATTGCTGTAAACGGCGAAGACTGTAAGTTTTATGCGATAGTTCTTCGTGCAGATGTTGATATTTCCGAAGGCACTTCGCCTGAAATTGTTCCGACAGAGCAGATTATCGGTTCAATTCACCGTGATACCAAGGACAGAATATATCACAAGTTTATTGATATTACTGAAGATGAACAGGGAACACCTACATCTATAACATTCAAAAACGAAGATAAGTTTAACTTTGCATTTGACTTGGTTGATGAGCTTTCAAGAAAAGAGCCTGATAAGCTCGCAATGCTCCATATTGGTAAAGATAAAACAGAAACAAGATTTACCTTTACAGATATGCGAAAGCTTTCAAGCCAGTGCGCCAACTACTTTGCGTCTTTAGGTATCAAAAAGGGCGACAGAGTAATGCTTATCCTAAAGCGTCATTATCAGTTCTGGATTGCTATGCTCGGTTTAAATAAGCTTGGTGCGATTGCTATACCTGCAGTTGACCAGCTCCATGAACACGATTTAGAGTATCGTTTCCAGTCTGCAGGCGTAAGCGCAATTGTTGCTACATCTGACGGCGATGTTTCTCGTTATGTTGACATGGCAGGGGAAAAGTGCCCACAGCTTAAAATCAAGATGATGGTTGGCGGTTCAAGGGATGACTGGAGAAACTTTGACGAAGAATATAAGCGTTTCAGCTCTCATTTCGACAGAACTGAAGATTCACCGTGCGGTGATGATACGATGCTTATGTACTTTACATCAGGCACATCGGGTTACCCCAAGATTGCAGTTCATAACTATAAATATCCTTTGGGACACTTCCATACTGCAAAGTACTGGCACAATGTAAATCCCGACGGATTACACTTTACAATTTCGGATACAGGCTGGGCAAAGGCTATGTGGGGCAAGCTCTATGGTCAATGGCTCTGCGAAGCAGCAACATTCGTTTATGATTTTGACCGCTTTGATGCAGCAGAAATTCTGCCTATGTTTGCAAAACATAAGATTACAACATTCTGTGCACCGCCTACAATGCTCAGAATGATGGTTAAACAGGACATTTCAAAGTACGATTTTTCATCTGTTGAACATATGACAACTGCGGGCGAAGCTCTAAACCCCGAAGTTTACCGCCAATTTGAAAAGGCTACAGGACTTCAGATAAAGGAAGGCTTCGGACAGACAGAAAGTACAATGATTATCGGAAACCTGGTAGGTAAGCCACATAAAATCGGTGCTATGGGTAAACCTGCACCTATTTACAAGGTTGAGCTTTTAAATTCAGACGGAGAGCAGGTTAAGACATCTGAGTCGGGTGAAATCTGTATCAATGTAAAAGATGGAGCACCTTGCGGATTGTTTACAGGCTATTATGGTGACAAGGAAAAAACCGACGAGGTTTGGTATGACGGATACTATCATACAGGCGATGTTGCCTGGTGTGATGAAGACGGATATTACTGGTATGTCGGACGAGTTGATGACGTAATCAAGTCATCAGGTTACCGTATCGGACCTTTCGAAATCGAAAGCGTTATTATGGAGCTTCCGTATGTATTGGAATGTGGTGTATCTGCAGTTCCTGATGAAGTTCGCGGTCAGATTGTAAAGGCAAGTATTGTACTTGTAAACGGTACAGAGGGAACAGAAGAGCTTAAAAAAGAAATTCAGAACTATGTTAAGGAAAAAACTGCTCCTTATAAGTACCCGAGAATTGTTGAATTTAAAGACAGTCTACCGAAAACTGTCAGTGGTAAAATACAGAGAAATAAGCTTTAATATTATAAAAGACAATATCTTAATTGATATTGTCTTTTTTTGTTTTTTGTGATAAAATATTAAAGGAAATGTTTTGTGATTTGTTTTAAGTTTTAGAAAAGAGAATAACCTATGACAAATAGTAAAGAAATAAATCAATATGAAAAAATGACCTCCTGGCCGATACCAAAGCTTGTGATTACTTTGGGAATTCCTACAACTATCAGTATGCTTGTAACCAATATTTATAATATGGCTGACACTTACTTTGTGAGTGAGCTTGGTAACAGTGCGAGCGGTGCGGTTGGTGTTGTATTTGGCCTTATGGCGATTATTCAGGCGTTCGGATTTATGTTCGGACACGGTGCTGGGAGCATAATTGCAAGAAAGCTTGGTGGAAAAGACACACATAGTGCGAGTGTTTTTGCATCGTTAAGCGTTTTTGCGTGCTTGATAGTCGGCACGATAATCGGGGTAGTTGGTCTTGTATTTATAGAACCTATGATGCGACTGCTTGGAAGCACTGAAACCATTCTTCCTTATGCGAAGGGGTACGGAATATATATTCTTATTGCGTCCCCGATTACGATGACGAGCTTTGCTCTAAATAACATTCTAAGATACGAAGGTAAAGCCTTCTTTGCAATGATTGGTCTTACCATTGGCGGAATTATAAATATGATCTTTGACCCGATACTGATATTCGGGTTTAATATGGGAATTAATGGTGCTGGACTTTCTACTGCTATTTCTCAGGTTGTAAGCTTTTTAATTTTGTTATCAATGTTTTTAAGCGGAAAAACACAGAGTAAAATCAGCATAAAATATGCAAAAGAAAATTTAAAAGGTATATTTAAAATTATGGCAACAGGATTCCCGAGTCTATGCCGTCAGGGACTTAACAGTATTGCAACAATGATACTTAATAATCTAGCTGGTATATGCGGCGGAGATGCAGCTGTTGCGGCTATGTCTGTTGTAAACAGAATTACATTCTTTATTTTTGCAGTAGGACTTGGTATCGGTCAGGGCTTCCAGCCTGTTGCGTCATTTAATTATGGTGCAAAATTTTATTCAAGAGTCAAAAAAGCATTCTACTTTACATTTGGTGCAGGCGAGATACTCCTCGGTGCGTTTGTTATAGTGGGTTTAATCTTTTCGGACCATTTAATTGGACTTTTCCGTGATGACCCGACAGTAATTTCTATCGGAACGCTTAGTTTAAAGCTTCAGCTTTTATCACTCTTTTTTCACCCTTTGACAATCTGTTCAAATATGCTTTTCCAAAGCATTGGAGAAAACAAGAAAGCTACATTTTTGTCGATGCTGAGAAGCGGTATATTATTTATTCCGATTCTGCTTATAATGACACACTTTTTCGGGCTATTCGGTGTCCAGTCGGCTCAGGCAATAGCTGACGTATTTGCATTTATTATTTCAGCACCGCTAGTGATAGCATTTTTAAATAAACTGCCAAAAGACAAACTATAATTATTATCGGGAGCAAAGTAAATGACTGTATATATGGGTATGTTAATTTCATATATATCAGGCTCGCTTATCTATATCTTTTCAGGATTTGGATTTGCGGCTTTGTTTTCGCTGTGCTTTCTTTTGGTAAATCTTGTTTTATTTAAGAAAGTAAGACCAAGAATGGTAGTGTATTCGGTTTCTCTTTTGCTTGGCGTATTTTTGCTCTCAGGTGCAAGTGAACCAACAGCGTCCGAGTTTGATAATTACCTTGACAGATATATAGAAATTGAAGGTGTAATTTCAGAAGTTCCTGATGAAAGACGTGACCACTTTTCTTATGTTTTGAATGCTGAAAAAATATACTATCTTCAAAATACTGAAAATATTTCCGAAAGAATCCGTGTAAACTATGAACAGGAGTTGTATGTAGGAAATAAAGTTAAATTCCGCGGATATCTATCCGAGATCATGCCGCCCGACAACAGTAATGAATTCGATTATAAAAGATATTACAGAAGCAAAGGGATTTTCTACACACTAAATGCCGAAGAAGCAGAAGTAGTTAAAATTCGTTCCTTTATCTTTTCGCCAAGGTACTGGATGGAATATATTAAAGGCAATATTTCGATAATAATTGACAACCACTATAAAAATGATGATGCGGCAATTATTAAGGCAGTTTTATTGGGAGTAAAGACTGAGTTTTCTGATGATTTAAATGATGCTTTAGTTAAGACTTCTGCAATGCGCTTTTTACATCCGTCGTTTCTGCAATTGTTTTTATTTCTCGCATTTATAGGCTTTATTTCAAGAAAGCTTACATACGCATGGAAAACACGAATTTTAATAACGGCACTGATTCTTTTCTGCCTTTTAAACGGGAATTCTGTTACATTTTTAAGAGCAGGTGTATTTGCATTAGTTACACTTGTTTATAGAAAAGTCCGTGGATTTTCTGATTTTCAAACTGTGTTTTCAATAACTGTGCTTGGGTGTCTTTTATCAAATCCGCTTCTTTTTTATAACGCTTGCTTTGTTATGTCTTTAACAGTTGGACTTTTAATTCACTATTTCAGAAGACCGGTATATTTAAAACTGTCGTTTATAAAGAATAAAAGACTACGCTCCTATACAACACTATGGATTATTACAACGGTAGGCTTAATTCCGCTTGGTGGATATTTCTTTGGCGGAATGCCACTTTACAGTATAATCTTTACTTTTACATATTTACCGATTGTTTTACTTGTCTTTTTCTTGTCACCAATTACGTTACTTACATATTCCTTGTTTGGTCTTGACCGCTCGTTTGGTGTTCTTTTAAACGGAATGATTGACCTTTTAAAAGCAATACCCGAAATTGTTTCATATCTTCCTTGGCACTATGTAGTTATTCCAAAGACAACCATATTAGGCTTTGTGACGTTTATATTGTTTATATGCCTTGTAAGAGAACTTTTATATGATGACACCGATAAACTTAAAATCAAGCTTTTTTCGATACCTTTATCTATAATAATTCTATTTACGACATTTACCAATTTACTTGACATCGGCAAAATGTATGTTACATTTATAAATGTAGGACAAGGTGACGCTGCTATGATTGAAGTAAAAGGTCATAATACCGTTTTGATAGACGGCGGCGGACAGACGACAGATTCCGATTATGACATAGGTAAGGAAGTATATCTTCCGTATATTACTGCAAAAGGAAAGGATAAAATAGATCTTGCGATTGTGTCACATTACCACTCTGACCACATAGATGGAATTTTAGAAGCGGTTAAAAATTTAAGAGTACATACTCTTATGATGCCATACACACCTATGGATATTAAAGCAAAGGAAAAGCTGATTGAAGCAGCAAAAAGTTCGGGTACCGAAATTATCGAAGCTCTAAGCGGAGATAAAATAGAATTTGACTCAGGCCTTCTAATCGAAGTTTTATCACCTGACAAAAGACCTGCGCGCGATGAAAATGACCTGTCATTAGTGTTAAAAATAAGCTACGGTGAAACTGAAATTCTTTTTACAGGTGACATAACCGATGCGGTGGAAGAAAAACTAAAAGGTAAAATAGGTAATTGTGATATCTTAAAAGTTCCGCATCACGGCTCTAAATATTCGTCTACAAAGGAATTTATAGAAGAAATTTCACCTGAGTTTTCGGTAATTTCTGCAGGCAGAAATAATATGTACGGTCATCCAGCAGACAGAGTTTTAACAGAACTTAATAGCGTTGGCTCAAGGATTTTAAGAACCGACTATATGTGCGACATAACATTAGAATGTTCACGTGACGGAAAAATCGGTGCTAGATGGTATGGGGAGGTATTGAAATGGCAGTAGAAAGCGATGTAATGAAATTAAAAAAGCATCTGTCAAATGGAGATGCTTCGGGCGTATATCTCTTTTTTGGCGAAGAATTATATTTAAGAGATATCTATATTGAAAAAATTAAAGCAGTAATTCCTGATGATGATTTAAGAGAATTTAATCTTATAACAATTGATGGGAGAGAAACCGATTTTGACGAAGTAACAGAAGCGGTTGAAAGCTACCCTATGATGAGCGAAAAAAAGCTTGTTATAATAAGGGACTCTGGAATTTTCAAAAAGGCTAATGAAGAAACAAACGAATTTTACTCAAAAATTATAAATAACGTTCCCGACTTTTTGGTTTTACTATTCATTGAAGACGTAGTTGACAAACGCTCGTCTTTATATAAGGCTATATCAAAGTCTGGCACTGTATGTAATTTTGAGTTTTTAAAACCATACGAGCTTACTGCGTGGGTTCAGGGGTATGTCCTAAAAGCAAAAAAGAAGATGAGTAAGGAAGTTATCGAATACTTTATTTCATTATCTCAGCCGGGACTTATCAATTTAAAAAACGAGCTTGATAAACTTATTGCATCTGTTGATGATGAAATAACTTTGTCTGATGTGAAAAATTCCATTGCAAAATCTTTGGATGTTCAGGTGTTTGATCTCTCGGATGCGATTATGGAAGGAAATAAAGATAAAGTTTTTAAAATCCTGTCTGACCTTAAAGAATCAAAGGAAAATGCCTTTACAATAATGTATCTACTTCACTCGGGCTTTGATAAAATGCTTTTATCAAAGCTTATGCTAAAAGAAGGTATGACAAACTTTGACATTGAAAAAAAGATGGGACTTCCAAGGTTTATCTGTAAAAAGTATATTGATGGTGCGAAGGGCTTTTCTGAAGACTTTTTAATTAAAATGGTTACAAGAACACCTGAGATTGACCTTTCAATAAAACAGGGCGAAATTTCAGATTGGGATGCACTATATAAGTATCTATTTGAAGCATTGTCATAAAACTTATAAATAGAACCAAATTCCTTTTTATCACATATTATGTTGATAGTAAAATGATAAGAAGGGATTTGGTTTTTTTGTATGATACCTTTTCGGTTATAGGAGGCGACCTTCGTTCTGTTACATTAGCAAGACTATTAAAAGAAGACGGGAAAAAAGTTAAAATTTACGGCTTTGATAAAGGTATTGATACATTCGGGTTAGAGAGTGCAAAAAGTCTTAAAGATGCACTTTCAAATGAAGTAATTATCCTTCCTGTTCCTGCAACTAAAGATAATATCACAGTTACAGCACCGTTTTCCGATAAAGAAATATATTTTGACGATATATTTTCTTCTTTAGGGCCTTTTAAGCTTGTTTTGGCAGGGCATGTCACAAATGAGCTTTTATCGCGTTTTGACAGGGAAGGGATAGTTTTAATAGATTATCTATCCCGTGAAGAAATGAAGGTTAAAAATGCAGTACCGACGGCTGAGGGAGCGATTGGTATTGCAATTTCCGAACTCCCGATTACATTATCGGGCGCAAATATTTTAATTGTTGGCTACGGCAGAATCGGAAAGGTGCTTTTGGAACTTTTAAAAGCATTTTCGTCTAATATTACCGTGAGTGCGAGAAGATGCGGAGATTTTGCTTGGATTGAATCAAAGGGTGCAAGAGCAATTAAAACATCGGATATTAAGGATTCTGCAAAGGAATATGACATTATATTTAATACTGTTCCTGCGATGGTTTTAGGTAATGAAGAGCTTTCTTTAATTAAGGACGATGCGCTGATTGTTGACCTTGCATCAGTGCCTGGCGGAATTGATTTGGAGTCTGCAAAATATCTTGGAAAAAAGGTTATATGGGCTTTGTCTCTGCCAGGTAAGGTTGCGCCCATTTCTGCGGGCAAAATCATAAAAGAAACTGTAGTAAATATCCTTTCCGAACTGGAGGTGATGTGAGATGGAACTTGTTGGCAAAAAAATCGGTTTTGCAATGTCAGGATCATTTTGCACCTTTAAGTCAGTTATAAAGGAAATGGAAAATCTGTGTGTTCTGGGTGCTGATGTTTATCCAATTATGAGCCATACTGCATATTCGACAGATACAAGATTTGGTAACGCAAAGGATATAAATGAGAAAATTAAAGTTATCACAGGTAAAGATATAATATATACTATAAAGGATGCAGAGCCTATCGGACCTAAAGGCTATCTTGACCTTTTGATTATTGCACCTGCAACAGGAAATACACTCGCAAAATTAGCATCGGGAATAGCTGATACATCGGTTACAATGGCTGCCAAGGCACATTTAAGAAATAAAAAACCCGTCTTAATTGCGGTGTCTACTAATGACGGTTTATCCAATGCTGCAAAAAATATCGGCACACTTTTAAATGCCAAAAACATATTTTTTGTACCGTTTGGTCAGGATGATTTCAGGAATAAACCGACATCTCTTGTTGCTAAAATGGAAATGATTATTCCGTCTGCATATTTATCGCTTGATAAGGAACAAATTCAGCCTTTGCTGGCTTGACTTTTCTTATCTAAAGTGATAGAATTAAACAAACGAAAGGGGATAAAAATATGAAATACCAGGTTTATAATTTAAGAGAAAAAGAAATTGATGGTTTTATGCCGAAACTTACGGCATATGTTATAGATGACAATCATACTGATGATGAGACTCAGAGAACACTAAAAAGACCTGCAATTATTGTTTGCCCTGGCGGCGGATATACTATGAGATCGGTAAGAGAAGGTGAACCTATAGCACTTCAGTTTATGGCAGCAGGATATGTTGCATTTGTTTTAGACTATGCGGTTTCGCCTATCAGATACCCTGAACCACAGAAGAACTTATCTGATGCTATTTCATTGGTCAGAAAAAATGCAGATGAATGGGGAATAGATAAAGACAAAATTGCAGTAATTGGATTTTCTGCAGGCGGTCACCTGGCAGGTTCTGTTGCTACTATGTGGGATGAAGAACCTTTGAAGACTTTGGATGGTTCAAATAAGCCTAATGCGGCAATTCTTTCATACCCTGTTATTTCATCTGATCCTAAAATAGCACATATGGGGTCGTTTGATAATCTTTGCGGTGATGATGAAGAGCTTAGAAAGAAAATGTCATTGGAAACAAGAGTTACAGAAAAAACTCCGCCTTGCTTTATCTGGCATACTTTTGACGATAATACGGTGCCTTCTGAAAACAGCCTTGTATTTGCAAAGGCTATGAAGGAAAAGAATATTCCGTTTGAGCTTCACATTTTCCCGAAGGGTGTTCACGGTTTGGCACTTTGCAATACTGATACTGCAAACGGAGAATGGATGTATAATCCCTATGTTTCTGATTGGGTACCGATGTCAATTAAGTGGCTTAATGAATTATTTAAAAAGAACGTTCCAAATTTTTGAATTTAGAAGCACGCATCAAAATTGATGCGTGCTTTAAATATAGAAAAATTTTACCGAAAAATCGTAAAAATTTTATTGACTTTATAAAAGTTGTCTGCTAAGCTTAGCTTAACTGATACTATATCAACAGAAAGAAGTGTTTTTATGCAAAAACTTTGGTACAAACAGGAAGCAAAAGTCTACGATGAAGCTCTTGCACTTGGTAATGGTAGAATCGGTGGTATGTTTTTTGGTGGTGCAATCTGCGACAAAATATCATTAAATGAACAATCTTTGTGGTCGGGATATCCTAACAGAGTCCACTGCGAGCACTCCATTGATGAGCTTAAAGAAATAAGACAGCATGTAAAAGAGAAAAAATACTATGAGGCTACAGAGAAAACCCGTGATACAATGCATGGCAATTTTGCTATGGCATATCTTCCGTATGGTAACTTGTACGTTGATATTTTAACAGATAAGTATGAAGTTACCGACTATGTTCGTGAGCTTGATTTAGAAACCGGTGTTGCTTGTGCATCATATAAACTTAATGGCAATAACATCAGAAAAGAAACCTTTATTTCTTTAAAAGATGATGTTCTTGTTATGAATATTAAGAGCGATAAAATAATCAGAGTGCATACATATCTTGCAACACAGCTTGAAAACAGCGTTAGAGTTCATGATGACAGCATTGTTGTTATGGGAAGATGCCCGACATTTGTTTCAAAATATACAAATACCGTTGAGTATGACGAGAATAAAGAGAGTGTTCATTTTTGCTCTCGTACTACAATGGTTACTGACGGTGCGTTGTATGGCGGCGGAAATTCTCTATGGGCAGAAGGAACAGAATTTACAGTGTTCTTTTCAATAAAGACAAGCTTTAACGGATATAACAAAATGCCTATATCAGAAGGTAGTGAGTATGTAAATGCTAGCTTAAAGACATTAAATGATGCGATGGCATACACATATAATGAGCTTAAAAAACGTCATATAGAAGTATATAAAAACCAATTTGACAGAGTATCACTGGAAATAGACGGTGAAGATTATTCCCATATTCCGACTGACGAAAGAATAAAGAACATATCAAATGGCACAGTTGACAATGGATTTATTACATTACTTTTCGATTTCGGAAGATATGTTACTATTGTAACTTCTCAAAAGGACGCTCTGCCTCCGAATGCACAAGGAATTTGGAATGATAAGCTAATTTCATTGTGTCATTCAAATTATACTATGAATATAAATTTACAGATGAACTATTGGGGAGTTGAAACGGTAAATTTGCCCGAATGTCATGAGCCGCTATTTAAAATGCTAAAAGAGTTTTCAGAGATTGGTAACAATTTTGGCTTAAGAGGATGGGCAACCTGGCACACAACAGACCTTTGGAGATTTAACTTAGAATCAACCAGACATGTTCGCTGGGGATACTGGAAAATGGGTGGTTTCTGGCTTTTAAGAGATGTCTGGGAACATTATCTTCATACAAGAGACAGAGAATTTTTGAAAGAATATTATCCGATAATGCAAGGCGCTTGTGAGTTTTTGGAAGACTGGATGTATGAAAATGATGATGGAGAGCTTACAACCTGTCCGTCAAATTCGCCTGAAAATGAGTTTATCTATGACGGTAAAGTATGTGCTGTTTGTGAAGGCAGTGCAATGGATATGGAGATAATTTACGATGTCTTTGATAAAACAATAAAATCAGGCGAAATATTGGGTTTTGATACTGAGCATTATAAGAAAATCCTTTCCAAACTTAAACCAATTAAAATCGGAAAAGATGGCAGAATCTTAGAGTGGGGAGTTGAGATTACGGAATTAGAGCCCGGTCACAGACATATATCTCCTCTTTATTTCTTATATCCATCTGATATCTACGAAACCGAAGAATACATAGAAGCTGCGAAAAAATTCCTTTTGGGTCGTTTGTCTGATCCAAATCACGACGATACCTGCGGCTGGGCGGATGTCTGGATTTCAACTATCTATGCCCGCTTTAAAGACGGTGATAGTGCAATAGATTATTTAAAAAATAAGTTTATTAAAAACAATCTTCAGGATAATTTACTTAATCAATGTCATTCGACAATTCAGGTAGACGGAACAATGGCTATTATTTCAGCGATTTCAGAAATGCTTATACAAAGTCATAAAGGCGAAATTGAACTTCTGCCTGCACTTCCTAAGGAATGGAAAAGTGGCAGAGTTAAAGGCTTTATAACAAGAACAGGTGAAAAGATAAGCTTCGAATGGGACGAAAACGGCGTAAAAATGCTATAAAAAACGGCAGACTTAAATGTCTGCCGTTTTTAGTTTTACATAGCTTCAACCGTTTCAATACCTAAAATATCAAAGTGGAGTGTAAGAATATCCTTTGTAAGCTTGATAAGTGAAATCCAGCTGTTTCTTTTAATCTCATCTTCTTCTGTTAAGATATAGTTATCATGATAGAAACGCGAGAACTGAGTAGCAATTCTGTACGCAGATTCTGCGATATAGTTAGGAGCTTGTTCCTGATATGCATAACTGAATGCTTCGCCTGATAGGAGAAGTGCCAAAATTAAATCTCGCTCAGAATCAGAATAGATGCCCGAAAATTTATCTCCTGAATCTTGTGACTTTTTAAGAA
>JAZNQG010000088.1:0-2143 GCA_045590035.1 Clostridia bacterium | reverse complement strand
GTAGTATGTTAATTGTAATCTTGCAATTAATTCAATGTTTTCTATTTTTTAGCGATCTACAGAAAATGAGTTTAATTGCTGTTCTTTCGGTTTGCATATATGTTTATGCTTAAATTGTTGCTTAAACATTTTTTTATAACGCTTCCATTTTATTTTATTTAAACTATGTTCCTTAAATGAGATTTTGGCAAGATTTTTTGAACTTTCCAACAATTGTTCTTTGGCAAAAATTTCTAGTCTCCACAAAGCTCTTATGTAGCCAATGCCTACAATTTGTTTTTCTTACAGTTCTGCATCATTAAGTGCTTCCTTGAAAAATATACGCGAAAGACTTTCGGCAAAATGAGTAAATAATTTCAGCCTGTCGAAAAAGTCCAGCGAGAGCTGGGCTTTTTTTGCAATTTGTGGTATAATATAAAAGGGTGATAAAAATGTTAAAGAAGGAAAAAGAAGAAAGATATCAGGCGGAAATAATCTGCATGGATGAATTAGTGCCAAGCGACCACCTGTTACGAAAAATAGATAAAGTTATAGACTTTTCGCGAATATATGAATTCGTGGAGGATTTGTATTGTACGAACAATGGCAGACCGAGCATAGACCCGGTGGTTCTGTTCAAAATGGTATTGATACAGCATTTGTATGGCATAAGCTCACTTAGAAGAACAGCAGAAGAAGTGCGTATGAACATAGCATATCGCTGGTTTTTAGGTTATCAGTTAAATCAACAAACGCCGCATTTCTCCACCGTCAGCTATAATTTTAAACACAGATATACGAGCGAAACAATAGAAAAAATCTTTGTCTGGATACTTGATGAAATCAATAATGCGGGATATCTGTCTCCCGAAGCAGTGTTTGTGGACGGAACACATATCAAGGCAAACGCAAACATCAAAAAGACTGTAAAGAAGGCAGTACCAAAGGCTGCAAAAATATATGAAGAGCAGCTTATGAAAGAGATAAACGAAGACAGGGAAAAACACGATAAGAAACCATTTAATAACGACAAGAAACCACCCGAAGAAAAAATAATCAACGAATCAACAACCGACCCCGAAAGCGGAGTTTTTCATAAAGGTGAGCATAAGAAATGCCTTGCTTACACAGCACAGACTGTCTGTGATAAACGAGGTTACATAATGGATGTGACAGTCAATCCCGGAAATGTCCATGACAGCGTTGCATTTGATGAACTCTATGACAGAGCGACAAAACGCTATCCTGAAATAAATGCAGTAGTGATGGACTCTGGATACAGAACACCCTGGATATGCAAAAAAGTTATTGATGACAACCGAATTCCCGTTCTCCCCTACAAAAGACCGATGAACAAAAAAGGCTTTTTCCCGCCTTATGATTATGTTTATGACTTTTATTATGATTGCGTTATCTGCCCTAACAATAAAATATTAAATTATGCAACTACTAACCGTGAAGGTTACAGAGAGTTTAAAAGTAAAGGCTATATCTGTGAGAATTGCCCTAAGAAAAAGCAATGCACCGAAAACAAGAAATCAGAAAAAACAGTTACAAAGCATATATGGGACAGTTATCTTGAAAAGGCGGAGGATATCCGTCATACTCCCGAATGCAAAGCTTTGTATGAAAAACGAAAAGAAACGATAGAACGTGTTTTTGCAGATGCAAAAGAAAAACACGGTATGCGTTTCACCCTCTTCAGAGGCTTGGCTCAGGTTACGAACTGGGTCAGGCTTAAATTTGCTGCCATGAATCTTAAAAAGTATGCAATACACAGGTGGAATAACCTGTTTCATCTGCGTTTTTGCTTTATTTTTCCGATATTTTCCGTTTAATAAAAATTTTACCCCATATTCCTGTTGGAATATGGGGTTTGTCGACAGGCTGTTACGAGCGGCAAAGCCGCTCGTAAGGAGTTATGAGATTTTTTGACAGCTCCGTGAAGAAGAACACCAACAATATTAATTCCTCGTATAATAAAATTAGTAGTTTTTAGAGTTCCTCTCCAAGAACTATGGTATAATTGTTTAGATGCTGTGGATTGGTTTTCGCCTCCTACCGCAAGACGGTTTACTAAAGGCTCCAACCACAGTCTCTTTGCAAAATGTTAATCAGTAAGATACCGCATGACGGTTTATTTAGCACGAGGTTACACATGCAT
>JAZNQG010000087.1:0-9617 GCA_045590035.1 Clostridia bacterium | reverse complement strand
GGGATTTATATGAGTTTATTTTTACCCATTGAGCCGTTTTCGCTTTTAACTCCGACGGTTGCCGTTTCGGTGTGCGATGTTTTGGGTAGGATTTCCGAAAATCCAGCAAAAATCAAGTGGGTAAACGATATTTTTGTGTCCGGTCGAAAGGTTTCGGGGATTTTGTGTGAGAAAGCTCCCTATGGCGTCATAATTGGGATTGGAATAAATTTGGAAACCGATGTATTCCCTGATGAAATCAAGGATATTGCAGGCTCGGTTTTTCCAAACGAAAAGGATAAAAACAAAATTATTTCAAATATTGTAGATTCTCTCTTAAAAAATCTTGAAAATCCCGATATTTTAAAAGAATACAAAAGCCGTCTTTTCTTTTTAGGGAGCGAGATTTCCTTTATAAAGGACGGAGAAAAAATCACCGCCACGGCAGTTGATGTAAACGGTGACGGAAATCTGATTGTTTTAAAAGGAGACGAAGAAATCGTTCTCAACTCAGGTGAGATATCATTAGGCAGCGGGAATTTTTAATTAAATAGAAACAAAAAAAGTCGAGTGTTAAACACTCGGCTTTTGTTTGTTTATATGGTCATCAATAACCTTTACATCTTTATTATGCGCTCTTTCCAAAACTGCGATTTCTCTTTCCCACAAAGACCTGCTTGCATCCGACGGCATATAAAGTCCACTTCTCGGAGACAGGCTTATATCAAGCACCTGGGGGCCATCGGGCATACAGGAGCGTTTAAACTGAGACGCAAAAAATCTTTTCATAAACACCTTTAGCCACTTTAAGATTTCCCATCTGTCATATGCTCCCATAAAAGCATTCTGTGCTAAGCGGAATATCTTGCTCGGCGGGAAATTATACTTTAAGAAGCAGTAAAGGAAGAAGTCGTGAAGCTCATAGGGCCCTACAATATCTTCGGTTGACTGAACGCCCGGAATAAGCTCGGGACTTACAGGTGTATCTAAAATATCCGAAAGGACAGCCTTTTTCTCACCGTCTGAGTTTTGGGCTTCAAATTCCACAAGCATTCTTACCAAAGTCTTCGGAACACCCGAATTTACCGCATACATTGACATATGGTCGCCGTTATAGGTAGCCCAGCCGAGAGCAAGCTCGGACATATCGCCTGTGCCGACAACAAGGGCATTTAATTGATTTGCCTTGTCCATAAGCACCTGAGTTCTTTCTCTTGCCTGTGAATTTTCATATGTTATGTCGTGGTTATTTTCGTCCTGACCGATGTCTTTAAAATGACTCATAACCGAATTTTTAATATCAATCTCCAAAAGTGTCGCGCCAAGACATTCTGTAAGCTTTTTGGCGTTTTGATATGTTCTGTCGGTTGTGCCGAAGCAGGGCATTGTAATAGAGTAAATTCCGCTTCTTGAAAGTCCCGCCATATCGAACGCACGGCAGGTAATAATCAGCGCAAGAGTAGAATCAAGTCCGCCCGAAACACCCAAAACTACATTTTCTGTTCCTGTATGGACAAGTCTCTTTTTAAGACCTGCTGCTAGAATATTTAAAATATCGTTAAGGTCTGTGCCTTCTTTGATATACGGCATAGACGGAAGTCTTTCAGGTAGATATGTCTTTGAAATCTGTGCCTTAAAGGAAATAATCTTAGCGTCTTCTGTCGGCACCTTCTGAGCCTTTAGTCTTTCATTTTTCAAAACATCAAGGTCTATTACTCCTGATACCATTTCTCCCGACAAAAGCTTTGATTCGGCAACTTTTTCACCGTTTGTGAAAATAACATTTTTTCCAGAATACACAAAATCGGTAGTCGATTCATCGGGACCTGCAGATGCATGAATATATGCAGACTTTAAAAGGCTTGACTTGGCCTTTAGTCTTTCGTTTATATCATCCTGTGCCAAAACGGCTGACGGATTTAAAATCATAACCGCTCCGCTTTTTGAAAGACGTATCGCAGTCTCAGGGTCATCGCCAATTTCAACGCCAAATACAAATTTCTGCAAGTTTTCCGCCTGGAAGATAAAATTCTTCCCAAACGGCACTTCAGTTCCGCCGATTTTTGTAAGAATTGTGTCATCCGACGGCTTTGCAAAATAGCGCATTTCTTCCCAACTTAAATTCTCCTTGGGAACAACAGCTAAAATCTTACCGTTTGCAATAACTGCCGCCGCATTATAGGTAATTCCCCTTACCGATGCAGGATAACCCACAACCGCAACTATATTTTCGGTTTTTCTTGCGATTTTTGAAATGGCTTTGCCTGCTTCCTTGATTAAATTCGGCTGGAAAAACAAATCGCCAAGTGTTTTCCCTGTTAGTATAAGCTCAGGGAAAACTACAATTTTCGCACCCGAATTTGCGGCCGCCTCTATTTCGTTTATTATGCTGTCTGTGTTAAAGAAAACATCGCCAAGTTCTGTTTTGGGTGTTACTGCCGATACCTTCAAAAAACCGTCTTTCATAATTTTACCTCCTAATAAAGTAAATTACCTTTTGCGTCATACTTAATTTTCCCCAAAAGTATCATTATTCCATCGAAAAATCCCCAGATGGTCCCTAAAATTCCCAAAGTTACGATATTTAGTGCGATTTGTAAAACGGCAACCTTGTAGTACCCAAGATAAAATCTTCCTGCACCGACTCCGCCCGCCATAAGACTCAAAAATCCTGCAATAATCCGTGATTTTTGTTTCATTAAGAATTCTCCTTAATCTTATCCCAGTACATTTTTGCCGATTGCTCGTTTTTATTGTCCTGATACTCGTAATAGATTCTGTCCTTTATTTTATCGGGAAGATACTGCTGTTTTATCCAGTGATTAGGATAAGGGTGCGGGTAGATATATCCGCCGCGACCCAGTTTTTCGCTTCCCTTATAGTGTGTATCCTTGATTGTATTGGGAACTTCGCCCGAAAGCCCCGACTCTATATCCGCCATTGCTTTATCTATGGCTAAAACTGCCGAATTGGATTTTGGTGCAGTTGCAAGCATAATTGTAGCTTCCGCCAAAGGAAGTCTTGCCTCGGGGAGTCCTAACTGCAGAGCCGTATCACACAACGCCTTGGTAATTAAAGCCGCCTGCGGATAAGCAAGTCCGATGTCTTCTGACGCCACCGCTAAAAGCCGTCTTATTGCGTCTATAATATCTCCGCCCGACAAAAGCCTTGCTAAATAATATATAGCGGCATCGGGGTCGGAGCCTCTTATCGACTTATGAAATGCGCTTAATAAATCATAGTGGCTGTCTCCGTCTCTGTCGTGGCGGATTGCCTTTTTTGATGTTGCCTGCTCGGAAAGGGCAAGGTCGACTTTCAAGCTTTTGCCGTCTGATACCGCTCCCATAAGGCAGATTTCCAAAGAATTCAAAGCCTTTCTTACATCACCTGCAGAAGAAAGAGCGATATGCTCTGCCGCCGCATCTTCTAAGTCTATTTTTATTCCCTTGTATTCGGTCTCTTCCAGCTTTTTTGCCGTTTTTATAAGGACTTCTTTTATATCCTTATGGTCAAGCGGTAAAAATTCAAAAACCACTGAGCGCGACAAAACTGCATTATATACATAAAAATACGGGTTTTCTGTCGTACTTGCAATAAGCGTTATTTTGCCGTTTTCCATAAACTCCAAAAGCGACTGCTGTTGCTTTTTATTAAAATGCTGAATCTCGTCTAAGTATAAAAGCACGCCGTCTTGTGCTAAAAATCCGTCAAGCGATGAAATTATGTCCTTTACATCGGAAACCGATGCCGTTGTGGCATTAAGACGGTGAAGAGTCTTTCCCGTTTTTGATGCGATAATATTTGCAACTGTTGTTTTTCCCACACCAGACGGACCATAAAATATCATATTGGGGATTTCTTTTTCACCGTCAATTAAACGTCTTAAAAGCTTGTCTTCACCTAAAAGATGCTTCTGTCCCGCTACATCTTCGATAGACGCCGGGCGTATTCTGTCAGCAAGCGGTGATTTCATTAAAAGCATCTTCCTTCCCAATTATTTTTTCATACAATCCCTGCATGTTCTGTGCGGATTTAAAAGGTCTAAAACCATTTTTACATGGCGGGATCCGTCAATTTCGAAGACATCGCCTTCCTGAGTATAGCCTTCTTTTTCGTAAAATCCCTTTGCGGCATATTGCGAATAGACTATCGCCTCACATCCGCCGAGCGTTACAATCTTATCCTGCAAAGTTTTCATCAAAAGGTCGCCGATATATCCGCCTCTATATTCCTTTTTTACTGCAACTCTTCCGATTTTATAGGAATTTCCATCTAATTTATGCACTCTCGCCGTGCCTATCAATATATCCTTGTCATATCCTACGATATGCCACGAAATTTCGTCAAATTCGTCTTTGTCATAGGAAAAGCCCTGCTCTTTTATAAAAACTTCTTCTCTTAAAGCTTTGGCTTTTTCATATCCTTCTATTCCGTAAATCTGCTTAAATTCAAGCATTTTCTGCCTCCCGAATAATTCTTTCAACTTCTTCTTCGGATACGGTGGTCATATATGACCTTTTCGTTTCCTTTAAGCCGAGAGCCGCTTTTTTCATATTCTCAATATCGCCCATTTTCTTATAAATCAAGGCTAAGTGATAAAACCCTTCAACAAACTGCGGTTGTTGTTTGGTAAGCTCTTCGGCTAAATCCCGTGCTCTTTCTAACTCACCTGTATTGGTAAGTGCTACCACTAAATTATCAATAATATCCCTGTCGTCCGAATTAAATTCATACGCTTCTTCGCAGAATGCTAAAATGTCTTCGGGTTTTTCCTTTGATACCGTCATCAAAAAGCCCAAAATCGAATAAATCTGTGTGGATTTTACCACTTCATAGACTTCTTTCGCATCTTCAATAGCATCGTCGAGTCTGCCCGACTTATAGTATGACATACAGCGGTACTGCTTGGCATAAAGTCTTTCTTCCTTTTTTGCCGAGCCGTTTAATACAACCTTATTAAATATTTCCGTCGCCTTTTCGGGTTCACCCGACCTTAAAAGGAGTACTCCGTAGGTAGTCTTGATTTTTTCCGATGCCGTTCCCCACGATGCCGCTTTTTTATATAATTTCAGAGCTTTTTTAATATCGCCCTCTGAAAACTTTGAATTCCCCAAAATTGCAAGCACACTGGGAAAATAGCTTAAAACTAACCATAAAGTCACAAGCGCCAACGCTAAAGTTCCCAATAATCTGTGTACCGAAAAACATATAACTATTCCAATAATGGAAAGAATCAACTTCATTCAAATCACCTTTTCATTTGATATGCCTATACATAGTGTATTATATCACAACCCGAAAAAAAGGTCAATGGTTTTAAGAACAATTGACAAGTCCACGTTTTTTTGCTATAATGGAAAGTGGATAAATATTGTTAAATTCACTTGTTTATCAAGAAAAAGGATGTGTTTTTTATGGATACAGGCTTAAGAGCAAGACAGAGAGCAAGACAAAGAGAGAGAAAAAGAAGACAAAGAAGAAATTTGGCGATTTTCTTTGGTAGCATTGTGCTTTTAATTGTGTTTATATCAATTTTTAAGAGCTGTGGCGCACCAACCTCAAATGAGCCGACTGTATCTCCCGAGGCGTCTCCCGAGGCTACCGTTGCCCCCACTCCGACACCCGTGCCCGAAACGGTTGATGAAATAATCGCCCAGATGAGCCTTGACGAAAAGATTCTTCAGCTTATGGTGGTTGATATAGATAGGTTTACAGGCGTTGAAAATACAACACTTTACGGCGCAACAAGTCAGGCTAAGGTTACGGAAAACCCCGTCGGCGGACTTATCTACGACCAGGGAAATATCGAGTCAAAGTCTCAGGTTTCAATAATGCTTCAAAATACTCAGAAGCAGTATACTAAAGAAAACTTTATCCCCGTATTTTTGGGAACAACGGAAACCGCAGGGGATATTTCGGAATTTGCAAAGACTGAGAGTTTTGATGCAGCATATGACGCAGGCAAAAATATAGGGCTCGGCTTAAAAGGTACAGGCTTTAACCTAAATCTTTCACCGTATATTGCTCTTGAGCAGGACGAAGACAGCGAAAATGTAGCATCAGCAGCAGCTTCTGTCGGCAGCGGAATGAGAGACGGCGGAGTTATTCCCGTTTACAATAAGTTCCCGCAGGAAAAGGTTTTAAGCACAACCAAGGAAGCGGCGCTCCAGAAAGAGCTTTTACCGTTTAGCTTAGTTATTCAGGGC
Organism: Clostridia bacterium; assembly: GCA_045590035.1. Taxonomy (GTDB): domain Bacteria; phylum Bacillota; class Clostridia; order UBA1381; family UBA1381; genus HGM11525. Next base: position 3,432 of record JAZNQG010000087.1, on the reverse strand, counting down.
GGGGCAGATGCTATAATGCTTTCAGACCGTCCCGTATTTATCTTAACAGGCTCATCGGCACCCTATCTTACAGCATCATTTATCTCGGAAACCTTACGAGGCGAAATGGATTTTGACGGAGTTATCTTTACTCCGCCGTTGACAGGACTTACAGGCGACACATTTATATCATCGCTATTGGCAGGATGCGATATTTTATATCTCCCCGACGACTATAAAACTGCATTAAACAGCATCAAAAATGCAGTCGCTTCGGGAATTTTAACCGAAGACCGTATTACCGAATCGGTAAGACGAGTTTTACTGCTTAAAAAATCTCTATAAGAAAGAGGCGTAATTTAATGAATTACAATGGCAAGAAAGTGCCCGAGGTTGTAATAAAACGACTTCCCCGATACTACCGCTATTTAGGTGAGCTTTTAAGTCAGGGAACAACCCGCGTTTCATCCAATGCACTTTCTGAAAAAATGAAGGTTACCGCATCTCAGATAAGACACGATTTTAACTATTTCGGCGGTTTCGGTCAGCAGGGCTACGGCTATAATGTCGAGCATCTTTATTCCGAAATCGGAACAATTTTAGGTCTTAAGGAAAGCTATCAGACAATTATCGTGGGTGCAGGTTACTTAGGTCACGCTTTAGCTACCCATCAGGGCTTTGAAAAAAGAGGCTTTTTCTTAAAGGGCATCTTTGATAATGACAAAGACAAAATCGGCAAGGAAATTAACGGACATATAGTTAAAGACATAAGTGAAATGGAAGCTTTTGTACGGGAAAACAAGATTGAAATTGCGATTTTGACACTTCCAAAGACCGCCGTATTAGAGACTGCAGAAAAGCTTTGTGCCTACGGAATCAAAGGATTCTGGAACTTTTCATATTCCGAGCTTAAATTAAAAAAGGATGTTGCGGTCGAAAATGTTCACTTATCTGACAGCTTAATGGTTTTAGGCTACGGAATAAAGCAGGGGAATGATTTATAATGCGTGTGATTGCATTTGTTGGTGAAAGCGGAACAGGAAAGAGCTTTCGTGCCTGCTTTGTCGCAAAGGACAACCAAGCTGACGCTATAATTGATGACGGTCTTTTGATTTCGGGAACTAAGGTTTTGGCGGGGATTTCGGCTAAAAAATCCGAAACACTGCTCCGCTCTATCCGTGTCGCGCTTTTTTCTGACAAAAATCAGGCAAAGGAAATGCGTGACGCCATAAATAATCTCTCGCCCGAATGTCTTATGATTTTAGGCACAAGCGAAGAAATGGCAAAAAGAATTGCAAAGACTCTTGGTCTTCCCGAGATAGAGAAGTTTATAAAAATTGAAGATATTGCAACAAAGGAAGAAATAGAAGACGCAAAAAGAATGAGGCACCAGGAAGGAAAACACATTATCCCCGTGCCGACATTTGAGATAAAGCAGGATTTTTCGGGATATTTTATGCACCCGTCACGCCTTTTTGTGAAAACGCCCTTAGAAGACGAAAATGAAGCAAAAACCATTATGCGTCCGACCTTCAGTTACTTAGGCGACTATACCATTTCCGATAACGTGATAAAATCTTTAGTTTCTTATGAAGCTATGAAAATTGACTCGGTACATAAGGTAAGCGATGTAAATATCCGCACCACAAACCACGGCGCACATTTAGATGTTACCGTGATTTTAAAATACGGCGAAAATATCCCCAATGTTTCTAAAAAAATTCAAGACTCAGTTAAAAAGAATTTAGAAGAATACACACAGATAAACATTCGCCGTGTGCATATTTTTGTAAAAAATCTCGTATTTTAATACATTTATGCATTAAATATTGCATAAAGTGAATAAATTTTCAAAAAATCAAGTGTTTTTCTTAAAAAACGCTTGCATTTTTATGCAATTAGATGTATAATTTTAGCATGTTTTTTAAAGGTGGGTTAAAAATGAATCTGGAAGAAATAAAGCTTTTGGACAAGGAAAGCTATATGAATACCTTTGGCGAAAGAACCAATGTTGCTTTTGAATGCGGCGAGGGTTTAAAGCTATTTGCAACCGACGGCAGAGTCTTTTATGATTTCTTAGGCGGAATTGCAGTAAATGCTTTGGGACATTCGCACCCCATTTTAAAAGAAGCTCTTCATAATCAGGTAGACAAGCTTTTGCATACATCCAATCTTTATTACATAGAAAATCAGGCAAGGCTTGCAAAAAAGCTGAAGGAAGCAACCTGTATGGACAGAGTGTTCTTTGCCAATTCTGGCGCTGAAGCAAACGAGGGCGCAATAAAGCTTGCAAAAATTTATCATCATAAAAAAGGAACAGGTCGTTTTGGCGTTGTGTCTTTGGATAAATCGTTCCACGGACGAACAATCGCAACTGTTGCCGCAACGGGACAGGAGAAGTATCAGGCTCCCTACCGTCCCCTGCCCGACGGATTTTGTCAGGTAAAGGCAAATGATTTTGAAGCTTTAAAAAATGCCGTTACCGACAAGACAGCGGCGATTTTGTTAGAGCCTATTCAGGGCGAGAGCGGTGTAAGACCGTTAGATAAAGATTATCTTAAAAAAGTCCGTGAGCTTTGCGACAAAGAAGACATCGTTTTGATATTTGACGAAGTGCAGACAGGTATGGGAAGATGCGGCGACTTGTATGCTTATATGAATACAGGTGTCGAGCCCGACATTTTAACATCTGCAAAGGCTTTGGGCGGCGGAGTGCCGATTGGTGCGGTAATGGCGAAGGAAAGGATAGCATCTTCCTTTAACCCGGGCGATCACGGGACAACCTTTGGCGGAAATCCCTTGGCTTGTGCGGCTGGTCTTGCGGTTTTTGAAGCCTTTGAAAGAGAAAATTTAGTTGAAAATGCAAAAAATATGGGCGAATACTTTATCTCGGAATTAAATAAAATTAAATCTGACAAGATAACCGAGATAAGAGGACGAGGCCTTTTAATCGGAATAGAATTAAAGGAGAAAAACGCAAAGGCGGTATTTACCGAGCTATTTAATAACGGCTATCTAACAAGCCTTTGTGGCGGAACTACAATCCGTTTAGCACCCCCGCTTATAATTACTAAAGCGGATATTGACCTATTTATAGCCGAGTTTACTAAGATATTAGAAAGGATTTGAAAGTAAATGAAAGATTTTATCAGTCTTCACGACTTAACTAAAGAAGAAATTAAAGAACTTATAGATTTAGCTATAAAATTAAAGGAAGATAAGAAAAACGGTATAGCAAATCAGCCTTTAAAGGGTAAGACTCTTGGTATGATTTTTACAAAATCATCAACAAGAACATGAGTTTCCTTTGAAGTGGGAATGTACGAGCTTGGCGGATATCCCTTGTTTTTGTCATCTGCTGATATTCAGTTAGGAAGAGGCGAAACAATCTACGATACCGCAAAGGTATTAGAGCGTTACTTAGACGGAATTATGATAAGAACATACTCGCAT
>JAZNQG010000086.1:0-2802 GCA_045590035.1 Clostridia bacterium | reverse complement strand
TTTCTCTTCTTCCATACTGAGAACTTAAGAACTGTAAGGATAATGATACCAAAGAGTACCAAAGAGCCGATATTGGAAACAGTTGCCGAAATTCCGAGTCTTGCTGATAGGTCAATCACAGAATCAACTCCGAATACTGCCAACAACGCTAAAAGGATACCTACTAAGCCTTCGCCCGCAATCATACCTGAGCAGAAGAGAATACCGTCATTTACGATAGCCTTCTTTTCTTCTTCCTTACGGTTAAGCTTGTCTAATATCAAACGGATGATACCGCCGACCATAATGCAGGCATTAAGCTGAACGGGGAGATATACACCGATTGCAAACGGAAGCACGGGGATTCCCACAACTTCAACAACTACCGCAATAAATACGCCGATAAATACGAGCGCCCAGGGAAGATTTCCGCCCATAACGCCTTCGATGATAAGCTTCATAAGTGTTGCCTGCGGTGCACCCAGCTGTTCTGAGCCAAAGCCCCATGCACTGTCCAAAAGATAGAGTGTGCCTGCGATTGCAAATGCCGCCGAAACGACACCCACGATTTCACCAATCTGCTGTTTTTTCGGTGTTGCACCTAACAAATAGCCTGTCTTTAAGTCCTGTGATGTGTCGCCTGCGATTGCAGATACGATACAGATGATTGAGCCGATTGAAATAGCACTTGCCATACCCGCAGCACCTGTAACGCCCATTGCCTTTAAGATAAGTGTTGTAATAAGTAATGTTGCGATAGCCATACCTGATACGGGGTTATTGCTGCTGCCAACCAAGCCAACCATTCTTGATGATACTGTTGCAAAGAAGAAGCCGAATACAACCACAATCACTGCACCCACAAAGCTTACGGGGATTGCAGGAACTAACCATACTAAAAGTGTAAGAACAAAAATCGCCGCCAATACAAACTTTATATTAAGGTCTTTTGCTGTTCTTGAAGAGTCGGTTGCTTTTGTGCCTGCGATACTCTTCATAGCGCCCGAGAATGTCTTTACAATCAAAGGAAGTGATTTAATAAGACTTATAATACCGCCTGCAGCCAGAGCACCTGCTCCTATATATCTTATGTAGGAGCTCCAGATTGCACTTGCACCGCCAGAAGCATACATCTCGCCGATTGTAGCTGTTCCGGGATAAAGGATAATGCCTTCACCAAACAGAACAATCAAAGGAATAATAACAAGCCAGCTTAAAACACCGCCTGCAAACATATATGATGAAATTCTTGCTCCACAGATATAGCCAACACTCATTACCGCAGGATAAATCTGTGTACCTATTTCGCCCGCAAAGCCTTTGACGCTTGCAGAAACTTCGCCTGCAACCAGCTTTAATCCGTCGATAATAAACTTAAAGATTGCCGCAAAGCCCATACCTGCAAATACAGTTGATGCGTTTGCTCCGCCTTCTTCGCCCGCCAATAAAACTTCTGCACAAGCTGTTCCTTCGGGATAAGGCAAAATGCCGTGTTCCTTTACGATAAGTGCATTACGAAGAGGCACCATAAAGAATACACCCAAAAGTCCGCCCAAAAGTGCGATAAGTGTCATTGAAACCACATCAGGCTTGTCCATTTTTCCTTCCGCTGCCCAAAGGAAAAGTGCAGGAAGTGTAAAAATTGCGCCTGCTGCAAGTGATTCGCCTGCTGAACCGATTGTCTGGACTAAGTTACTTTCAAGGATTGAGTTTTTACGCATTAAAACACGGATAACTCCCATTGAAATAACCGCCGCAGGAATTGATGCAGATACTGTCATACCGACTCTTAAGCCTAAGTATGCATTTGCTGCGCCGAATATTACTGCAAGAATAATACCCATTACAATAGATGTGATTGTAATTTCGGGTGTTACCTTTTCTGCAGGAATATAGGGTTTGAATTCATTATTGTTCATACCTTACTCCAATCCGCCGAACTATTCGGCATTTTATCTTTCGCTATTATAACACAGTCTTCACCAAAAAGCAAATTATATTTACATATCGGAAAGAACTGCCAGAATTATCTCATACAGATTTTCCGAAGACTTTATGGAAAGTCTTTCGTTGGGTGTATGAATATCGTGCATTTCGGGGCCTACCGAAATACAGTCAAAGTCTTTGATTTTTGATGCAAATACTCCGCACTCAAGCCCTGCGTGAATTGCTTCAACTCTTATGTCTTTCCCCGTTTTTCTGGTGTATTTTTCTTTGTAGAGCTTTTCTAAAGAGGAGTTTTCTCTATACTCCCACGGCGGATAATGTCCGCCTGTTTTTATATTGCACGGCACACATTTTGCATAAACTTTGAGTTTGTCTTCCAAAAACTTCATCGCCGTTTGCTTATTTGAGCGAAGTGCAAAAAGAAGACTGATTATATCTTCTTCGGTTTTTAAAATACCTAAATTTAGCGATGTTTCAACCAGTCCCTCTATCTCACGGCTCATTGAAACCACGCCTGTCGGTGCCATTAAAAGAAGATATATTAAGGAATTTATGTCGGGAGCTTTTATTACGTTCTTTTCACACACGCCAAGATTTTCTATCTTAAAAACGAACCCTTCTTCGTGCGATGAGATTTCCTTTTTAATAATTTCGGCATATTCCAAAAGCTCTTTTTCTACATCTTTTGAAACTAAAACTTCCGCTTCCGATAAAAGCGGGATTGCATTTCCCTTATCTCCGCCCGAAACTTTTATAAGATAAAAGTCGGTAAGTCCAAAAAGATGATTTAAAATTCTTGCCATTAAGGCGTTGGCATTTTCTCTTCCCGAATTTATCTCAACACCCGAATGTCCGCCCTTTAAGCCTTTTACGGTA
>JAZNQG010000085.1:0-15084 GCA_045590035.1 Clostridia bacterium | reverse complement strand
ACTGTAAAAAGGCTTTCAATCAAAAGCCCTGAAGAAAAATATAACATTCTCCGTCAGCGAATTGATGATATGCTAAGAACTACGGAAATTTGTATTAAAAAGGAACTTTTAGAGAATAAGAAAAATATGTCGGTTGCAGTGTCAAAATTAGATGCCCTATCGCCGCTTAAGGTCTTATCCCGTGGTTTTTCGGTGGCGGCATCTTATGATGGTACTGTTGTAAGAAGTGTAGAAGATTTAGAAATAAATAATGAGTTTATCCTTACACTTCCCGATGGCAAGGCTGAATGTACGGCGAATAAAACCTATAAAAAGGAGTTGGTATAAATGAAATTTGAAGAAGCGTTAAACGAGCTTGAAACAATAGTCAAGTCTTTGGAGAGCGGAGAGAAGACATTAGATGAAAGCATTGCCCTTTTTGAAAAAGGCATCACCCTTTCCAAAACCTTAAACAAAATGATTGACGATGCAGAACAGAAAGTAAGAATTCTAATCGGCGATAACGGAGAAGAAGCAGATTTTAATTCTGAGGATTGATAAAATCCCCAATTTTACCGCCTTTTCACTCGGGGCAGTACAACCCGTACGGCACCCTCGTTTAAGACGGCAACCTTCGGAATTTTCTCGTCGCTTTATAAGGCTTGAAAAAAATTCCAACTACAAACAGAAAGGACATCACACCATGATTAAGAGCACGATTTCAGAATATTTAAAAAGAGCGGAAGATGAGCTGTTTAAATATTTTCCCGAAGAAGAAAGTATGTATAAAACCGTTCTTGATTCTATGAGATACAGTATCGTAGCAGGTGGTAAAAGATTAAGACCTGTTATTATGATGATGTGCGCAAAAATGGTGGACTTAAAAGAAAAAGAAGTTATGCCTTTTGCTGTAGCGCTCGAGATGATTCACACATACTCTTTGATTCACGACGACCTGCCGAGCATGGATAATGATGACCTAAGACGCGGAAAACCCACAAACCATAAGGTATTTGGCGAAGCTATGGCAATTTTGGCAGGTGATGGACTTTTAAATAAAGCCGCAGAAACCGTGTCGGGTGCAAAATACTCGGTACCTTATGAAAATGTAATACTTGCAATAAATGAGTTATTTAAAGCATCGGGCGCTGACGGAATGATTGGCGGACAGGTCATGGATATTGAAAGCGAAGGCAAAAAAGTGGAGCTTTCCTATTTACAGAATATTCATAGGTTAAAAACAGGTGCACTCCTAAAAGCGGCAGGTGTAATTCCGTGTGTATTAAAGGGCGTAAATCGGGAAATGCTAAATAGCGTTACCGAATATACGGAAAATCTTGGAATTGCATTCCAGATTACAGATGACCTTTTAGACGTTTTCGGAACAACAGAAGAGCTTGGTAAAAATACAGGCAGTGACGAAAAGGCTGAAAAATCTACATATGTGTCCTTGCTGGGTAAGGAAAAGTCGGAAGAGCTTGTTTTGTATCACACTAAAAAAGCGATAGACTCGCTTGAGATTTTTGGCGAAAAAGCAACCGAGCTTAAGCTTTTGGCGGAGTACTTAACCGAAAGAAGAAACTAAAAGGAGAAAATTAAATGTTAGAATTCTTGTCAGAATCCATTATTGTCACATCGGTTATTGCGTGGTTTACAGCTCAGTTTATTAAGGTGATAATTGTTTTGATAAGAGACAGAAAATTTGACGTAGAGCGGTTTGTCGGCTCAGGTGGAATGCCGAGCGCACATTCGGCGTTCGTTGTGTCGCTTTCCATAGCGGTTGGCATTACCGAAGGATTTGAAAGTGCTGTTTTTGCGGTATCAATGGTTTTAGCACTTATAGTTATGTATGATGCAACAGGCATAAGACGTGCCGCTGGAGAGCAGGCAAAATTATTAAATCAGATAGTCGGAAAATGGGGAAGAAAAGAGTTTCCCGATGTTGAACTAAAAGAGCTTTTAGGGCACACACCCGTACAGGTTATTATGGGAGCACTGGTTGGCATTTTGGTAGCATTGGTAAGACACCCCATTTAAAAAGAAAGAAGAATTTATGAAAGAAACAACTAAAAAAACAACAACAAAAAGGACTGCCGCTACAAAGAAGACGGTGTCAAAAACAAATGAAACAAAACCGAGACAGTATAAAAAGACTGTAAGGAAATCGCCCGAAAGGATTAAGAAAAGTCCTTTAAAAATCATTCCGCTCGGCGGACTTGATGAAATCGGCAAGAATATGACCGCGATTGAATATGCAGACGAAATTATTTTAATCGACTGCGGTATGGCATTTCCTGATGATGATATGCCTGGCATTGACCTTGTAATCAATGATATTTCCTACCTTGAGAAAAATTTCCAGAAGGTAAAGGCAGTATTTTTAACACACGGCCACGAAGACCATATCGGCGGACTTCCGTATTTTCTAAAGGCTATAAATGTGCCCGTTTACGGAACAAGACTTACCTTGGGTCTGGTCGAACATAAATTAAAGGAACATAATATTTTATCTAAAGTAAAGCTTATCCGCCAAAGACCAGGTGAGACGGTTAATGTCGGCAAGTACTTTAAGGTCGAGTTTATAAGAACAAACCACTCGATTGCAGACTCTGTTGCACTTGCTATAAAGACGCCACTTGGTAACATTGTCCACACAGGCGACTTTAAGATTGATACAACCCCGATTGTTGGCGATATGATTGACTTAGCGAGATTTGGCGAGCTTGGAAAAGAGGGCGTTTTAGCTTTGATGTCCGACAGTACCAATGTCGAGCGTCCGGGATATGCAATGAGCGAAAAGTCGGTTGGCGACACATTTAATAGACTTTTTGAAAATTGCAAAAAGAGAATTATCGTTGCAACCTTTGCATCAAATGTCCACAGAGTTCAGCAGATTATTGATGCTGCGGCTAAAAACGGCAGAAAGGTCGCAGTGTCAGGAAGAAGTATGGAAAATATCGTTGAGCTTTCTATACTTTTGGGATATATGAAAGTGCCCGAAGGCGTGCTTATTTCCATTGATAATATAAATAAATACCGTCCGAGTCAGGTGGTTATTATAACAACGGGAAGTCAGGGAGAGCCGATGAGTGCACTTTCAAGAATGGCGTATTCCGACCACAGAAAAGTTGAAATCACAAAAAACGATCTGATTATTATTTCCGCAACACCTATTCCGGGCAATGAAAAGGCGGTTACAAATGTTATAAATGAGCTCTTTAAATTCGGAGCGGAAGTGATTTATAAATCCTTGGTTGATGTTCACGTTTCGGGGCATGCTTGTCAGGAAGAATTAAAAATGATTTTAGCACTTACCAAGCCAAAACATTTTATACCCGTTCACGGTGAACACCGTCACCTTATGCTCCACGCAAAGCTTGCAGAAGACGTGGGAATCAAGAGTACATTTATCTTGGAAAACGGTAGCGTTTTAGAATTTGACGGCGAAAAGGCAAAGGTTAAAGAAAATGTCCCTGCAGGCAAGATTTTAGTTGACGGTTTAGGAGTCGGAGATGTCGGAAATGTTGTGCTCCGCGACAGAAAGCTTTTAGCTCAGGACGGACTTATTATTGCAACCGTTGCAATTTCAAGAGAAACGGGCGAAGTTTTAAGAACACCCGAAATTATATCCCGTGGCTTTGTGTATGTAAAAGAATCGGAAGAGCTTATGGATAATATCAAAAGAGCCGCAAGAGAAGCCGTTGAAAAAGGTGTTCGCGGCATAAACTATGACAGAAGCTATTTAAGAAACAGTGTAAAATCAAATATTTCAAGATATATATTTGAAACAACGAGAAGAAGCCCGGTCATACTTCCAATAATTTTAGAGATATAAAAAAATCACCCGAAAGGGTGATTTTTTATCGTTTGTCAATTATATAAAGTGTACGATAGAAGATATGTGTATCTGTGTTGGTTGTGCACGGGGTTTCCAAAGGGGCGGGAGCCCCTTTCGGTCGTTTCAAGGGGTCTGGGGGAAATCGAATCCCCCAGAGCTTTTGCTTCTTTTGGCTCCAAAAGAAGTAATAAACAATTTATTTTTTCCTTATTAAATTGATTGCTTCCGATACAGTCGAAACACCGATTACCGCCATACCGTCGGGGACTTTGGTGTTTTTAAGCGACTGTTTTGGAACTATTGCAGTTTTAAAGCCTAATTTTTTAGCTTCCGAGAGTCTTTTTGCTATTTGTGATACCTGTCTTATTTCGCCCGACAAACCGACTTCGCCGATAAATACCATATCGGGCGGAATGCAAGTATCTGTCTGCGCTGTCGCAATAGCTGCACATATACCTAAGTCTGCGGCGGTTTCTATAATTCTTAAGCCGCCTGCAACGTTTATGTAAACATCGGAATTTCCAAGGTGCATTTTTGCTCTCTTTTCCAATACTGCGATTAAAAGGAACAACCTGTTTAAATCAACACCTGCGCTCATTCGCCTTGGATTTCCGAATCCCGTCGGTGTAACAAGTGCCTGAATTTCTGCTAAAACACTTCGGCTTCCTTCCATTGTGCAGATGATTGATGAGCCTGAATTTTTTTCGCTTCTGCCTTCCAATAACATTGCGGACGGATTTTCAACTTCTATTAAGCCTTCTTCCGCCATTTCAAAAACGCCTATTTCATTTGTTGAGCCGAAACGATTTTTAACTGCTCTTAAAATTCTGAATGACATCTGCTTGTCGCCTTCAAAATAGAGAACAGAGTCTACCATGTGCTCTAAAACTCTTGGTCCTGCTAAGTTGCCGTCCTTTGTTACGTGTCCGACTATAAAGAATGTGATATCCTGTCCTTTTGCAATTCTCATAAACGCATTGGTTGCTTCTCTTACCTGCGGTACACTTCCTGCGGCAGATGAGATAGAGTCTATGTGCATTGTCTGGATTGAGTCGATAATTACGATTTCAGGTGCGGTTACATCGATTGAGTCTATTACCGACTCGACATCTGTTTCGCTTAATATGTAAAGATTGTCAGATGTGCTACCGAGTCTTTCGGCACGCATTTTAATCTGTCTTTCCGATTCTTCGCCCGAAATATAGAGAATTTTTTTGTCAGAAAGCTTATGACAAATCTGTAGTAGTAATGTCGATTTTCCGATTCCAGGGTCGCCGCCCACTAAAACCATAGAACCCTTTACAATTCCGCCGCCCAATACTCTATCAAGCTCGCCGATTCCCGTTTTTTTCCTTGGCTCGGATTTTGTGTCGATTTCGGAGAGCTTTTTAGCACCGCGTGAAACCGAAGTTGTCTTTTTGCCCGAAGTCTTTTTTTCTTCCGATACAATCATTTCTTCCAAGCTGCCCCAGGTATTGCACGACGGACATTTTCCCATCCAGCTTGCACTCTGGTAGCCGCATTCGTTACAGATATATACATTTTTCTGTTTCATAAGAATCCATTCCTTACATAATTCGTTATTTTTATTATACATTAAGAAAAACAAAAATTCAATATATAAAAGACATAAAGCAAGAGTGCAAAAATTGGAACATTTTTCTTGTTTTTTTAGTCTAAACAAGTGAAAACATTTTTTTGGGAGGTTTTGGTATGAAAAAACTTATAACTATTATTGTTTCTTTGTGTGTTTTTGCTTTAATTCTGCTTTTGGCTGCATATTCTGTTGACTATTATATGATGAAGAATAATAAACCTGTTGTATTTTCGACTTGGGGTGTCAAATATGCTCCGCCTGCAGAAGAAAAGGGAAGTCATAGCTTTATGGGTGAAATTTTAGACGAAACAACGGGCTATATGATTGTAAAACCGATAGTGGTTTTTAAGTCGGATGACATACACATTCCAAAAGGTGCAGAGAATAAACTGAAAATTGAATATAATTTTGACCACTATGATTACCTTTACGGGATAGGGAGAAGGGTTGTTATATATTACGATGACGTGCCATATACAGATGAAAATGGAGTTATAACTATAAAGACTGATGATATTTCAACCGAAGGGTATCGTGATTTTAAGTTAAATGTAAGACTTTCTGATGAAAAGGTAAAAAGGCAGATAGTAAAAAGAACACCGCCCACCGACAGTTCGGGGAAATGGTGGACTTACGGCGATGCGGCACTTTACTATTATGGGATAGAAGATGTAATGATTACAATTCAAGGGTGGTCATCTCCTTTAAAAGCGGCATTGGAAAAAGGAACAATAACTTTAGATGCAATTATTGCAAAATGTAACGGGGATGTGAGAGATGGAGTAATAGAAGAAATATCCTATGATGATGGCGGCAGTCAGGTTTATAAATATCCTGACTATACAATCATAAAATACCATACTCTTGATGGAAACCGTGATGTTTATATCGGCTCATCAGATATGGATATAAAAATTGCATATTTGATGATAAACTAATGTAAAAAATTTGTCTTTACATCTTGAATATTGGAGAAAAAAGGTATATAATAGTCGGGTAATATAATTTTTTAAGGAGAGATACCAATGAGCGCATTTACAGATTCACTTAAAAGCCGTGCAAAAGCTGACATCAAAACCATTGTTTTAGCCGAAGGCGAAGATGTAAGAACAGTTGAAGCGGCTGACACAGTTTTAAAGGAAGGCTATGCAAAGATTGTTTTGTTAGGTAATGTTGATAAAATAAATAACATTGCAAAAGAAAAAGGTCTTGATATTTCGGATGCTTTAGTTATTGACCCCGAAACTTCCGATAAAACAAATGAATATGCGGATAAATTCTATGAAATGAGAAAAGCAAAGGGAATGACTCCCGAAAAGGCTTTGGAAACTGTTAAAAACACTCTTTACTACGGTGTTATGATGGTAAACGAAGGCGAAGCTGACGGTATGGTTGCAGGTGCAGTTAACTCTTCTGCAAACGTTATCCGCCCGTCTTTGCAGATTTTAAAGACAAAGCCCGGAACAAAGCTTGTTTCTTCATTCTTTGTAATTATTGTTCCCGATTGCGAATACGGTGAAAAGGGTGCATTTATATTCAGTGATTCAGGCCTTGTTGAAAATCCCGACGCTGATGCACTTTCAGAAATCGCTATCGCATCTGCAGGAAGCTTTAAGCAGCTTATCGGCGCAGAGCCTAAGGTTGCTATGCTTTCATATTCTACATACGGAAGCGCTAAGAGTGAGCTTGTTGACAAGGTTCAGGAAGCTACACGCTTAGCAAAAGAAAAGGCTCCGAATCTTAAGCTTGACGGTGAAATGCAGTTAGACGCTGCAATCGTTCCGTCTGTTGGTAAGTCAAAGGCACCCGATTCAGACATCGCTGGTGAAGCAAACGTTCTTATATTCCCTGATTTGAATGCAGGAAATATCGGATATAAGCTTGCACAGAGACTTGCAAAGGCAGAGGCATACGGTCCTGTACTTCAGGGTGTAAGAAAGCCTGTAAATGACCTTTCAAGAGGATGTACTGCAGAAGACATCGCAGGCGTAGTTGCAATTACTTGTGTTCAGGCACAGGAAAACTAAGAAGAATGAAGGGAGAAATCCAAAAATGAAAGTATTGGTAATAAATGCCGGAAGTTCATCACTTAAGTATCAGCTTATCGATATGGACACCGTAACAGTTTTAGCAAAGGGTCTTTGCGAAAGAATCGGTATTGACGGTTCAAATCTTCAGCACAAAAACCTTGTAAAAGGAATTTCCGAAAAGGTTGAAAGCCCGATGCAGTCTCATGCAGACGGAATCAAATTGGTTATTGAGGCTTTAACAGATAAAGAGTATGGCGTAATCGAATCAATGGCGGAAATTGGTGCAGTTGGACACAGAGTTGTTCATGGCGGAGAATTCTTTGCTGATTCATATATCATTGACGGAAAGGTAAAAGAAGCTTTGGAAATGTGCACACCGCTAGCTCCCCTTCACAATCCTCCGAACATCACAGGTATCGAAGCTTGTGAAAAGCTTATGCCTGGAATTCCGCAGGTTGCAGTATTCGATACAGCATTCCATCAGACAGTTCCCAAGAAGGCATATATGTATGCAATTCCTTACGAGCTTTATGAAAAGTATAAAATCAGAAAGTACGGCTTCCACGGAACAAGCCATAAGTTTGTAGCGGCTGAGGCTGCAAAGCTTTTGGGAAAACCTGCTGAAGAACTTAAAATCATCACCTGTCACTTGGGTAACGGCTCATCAATTTCAGCTGTAGACTGCGGCAAGTGTGTTGATACATCAATGGGTTTTACTCCGCTTGACGGTGTTGTAATGGGTACAAGAACAGGTTCTATGGACCCTGCAGTTGTAACATACCTTATGAAGAATGAAAACCTTGATGTTTCTGGTGTTGATAATCTCATGAACAAAAAGTCAGGTGTATTCGGTGTATCGGGCATCAGCTCAGACTTTAGAGACTTATCAGCAGCTAGCGATGAAGGAAACGAAAGAGCACAGCTTGCACTTGATATGTTCACATACAGTGTTAAAAAGAAGATTGGAGAATGTGCAGCTATTATGGGCGGCGTTGATGCAGTTGTATTTACAGCAGGTGTCGGCGAGAATGACTCAGCTGCAAGATGGGAAATCACAAAGAACCTTGAATTTATGGGTATCGAAGTAGACTCTGAAAAGAACAAGGTAAGAGGCGAAGCTATGGATATTTCAAAGGATAACGCAAAGGTAAGAACACTTGTTATCCCGACAAATGAAGAGCTTATGATTGCTTTGGATACTGCTCGTTTAGTTGAAGGCAAATAATTATAAATAATAACCAAAAATACGGTGCGATATTTTACATATCCGGCACCGTATTTTTTGTTTTATTCTGTTAAAAGACGGGTATATATTTATATAAGTAAAAAAAGGAGGCTGGTAAGCTTATGAATAATTATAAAATGGAAAACATCAGAAACATCGTTGTTATGGGACACGGCAAGTGTGGAAAGACCACTTTGTTGGAAGCTATGCTTTATAATGCAGGTGCAACTGACCGTATCGGCAGCGTAAAAGAAGGTACAAGCATCTTAGATTACGACCCCGAAGAAATTAAAAGACAGTTTTCAATTTCTGCAGCATTTGCTCCTGTTGAATGGAAAGATACAAAGCTTAATATGATAGACACACCGGGATTTTTTGATTTTGTGGGTGAAGTAAAAGAGGGCCTAAGAGCGGCAGACGCGGCACTTATTACACTGAGCGGCAGAAGTGGTGTATCTGTAGGTACAGAGCAGGTTTATAAGTATGCAAGGAAAAAGGGCGTGCCCATCGTATTCTTTGTAAATAAGATTGACGACAGCCGTGGTGACTTTAAGCGCACTTTGGAAGAAATGAAGGAAAAGTTCGGAAAGAGCATCACACCTTTCGTATATCCTATCCGTGAAGGTGAAGAATTCAAGGGCTTCGTTGATATTGTCGATATGACAGCTCGTCGTTATGAAGGAACAGAAAGAGTTGATATCCCCGTTCCCGAAGGTATGGCAGAGACGATTGAGCCGCTTCGTGATATGATTATGGAAGCTATCGCCGAGACTGATGATGCTTTGATGAATAAGTACTTTAACGGCGAAGAATTTACATTTGATGAAATTAAAAAGGCAATAAGAAAAGGTGTCAAAGACGGAACTATTTACCCCGTTTACTGTGGTTCAGGTCAGGATAATATCGGTGTAAGATCTTTGATGGACGGTATGGCAAAATACCTGCCTGCTCCTAATGAAATCGCAGAAATCGGTTATGTGGCAGATACTGCTGAACCTATTGAGGTTGTGCAGGAAGTATCCGATACTGCATCTATGATAGTATTTAAGACTATCGCAGACCCGTATGTAGGTAAGATGAGTGCGTTCAGAGTGTATTCAGGAACAATCACCGCCGATTCTGTTCTTTATAATCCCAATAAGGGTGAAAATGAAAAAATCGGTAAGCTCTATATGTTAAGAGGTAAAAAGCAGATTGAAGTAAAGAGTGTATCTGCAGGCGATATCGGTGTTGTTGCAAAATTAGATAAGACATCTACAGGCGACACACTCTGTAAGGAAGGCAAGAACATTATCTTAACAGGCATCGAATTCCCTGCACCCGTTCTTTCTATGGCAGTTGAAGCCGAGAAAAAGGGCGACGAAGAAAAGATTATCTCAGGTCTTAACCGCTTAGCAGAAGAAGATCCGACATTTACAATAACAAATAACCCCGAAACAAAGCAGACCTTGATAAACGGTCAGGGCGAACAGCATATTGATATTATCTCAAGCAAGCTAAAGACAAAATACGGTGTTGGAATGAAGCTTTCACAGCCGATTGTTGCATACCGTGAGACAATTAAAGCAAAGGTTAAAGCAGAAGGTAAGCATAAGAAACAGTCTGGCGGACACGGTCAGTACGGACATGTATTTATTGAGTTTGAGCCGTGTGTTTCTGAAGAAATGATTTTTGAAGAGCAGGTATTCGGCGGAAGCGTACCCAAGAACTATTTCCCTGCAGTTGAAAAGGGCTTAAGAGATGCGTGTCTTTCAGGTGTTCTTGCAGGCTACCCCGTAGTTAATGTGAAGGCTACATTGGTAGACGGTTCATATCACCCCGTTGACTCATCTGAAATGGCATTTAAGACAGCAGCACAGATTGCATTCCGTGAAGGCATGCAAAATGCAAAGCCCGTACTTTTAGAGCCGATAGGAAAGCTTAAGGTTTATATCCCCGAAAGTGTGATGGGTGACATTATCGGTGACATAAATAAGCGCCGTGGACAGATTATGGGTATGGGCGAGAGTGAGAAGTCAGGTCTTAACCTTGTAGAAGCTGAAGTTCCTGAATCAGAAATGTATAAGTATGCAACCGATTTAAGATCGATGAGCCAGGGAAGAGGCATATTTACATACGAGTTTGAACGTTACCAGGAAGCACCGTTGAATGTGGCTCAGAAGGTAATGGAAGAGAGCAAAAAAGAGTAAACTTTAAGCAATTTAACCAAAATAATTTTTAATATTTGGTGATTTATGGGATACACATTATCAAAAAAATATGTTATCATATCCTTTGTAAGTAAATTGGTACGAGAGGAGTATGCTTAAATGGCAGGTTTACAGTTAAAAAACATCTACAAAAGATATTCAGGCGGCGTAACAGCAGTAAGTGATTTTTCTATTGATATAGAAGACAACGAGTTTATTATTCTTGTTGGACCGTCAGGTTGCGGTAAGTCTACTACACTTAGAATGATTGCTGGTCTTGAAGAAATCAGTGATGGTGAGCTCTATATCGACGGCAAGCTCGTTAACGACGTTTCACCGAGAGACAGAGACATCGCGATGGTATTCCAGAACTACGCTCTTTATCCGCATATGTCAGTTTATGAAAACATGGCATTCGGTCTTAAATTAAGAAAGACACCGAAGGATGAAATTGATAAGAGAGTTAAAGAGGCAGCTAAGATTCTTGATATCGAGCACCTTTTAGACAGAAAGCCGAAGGCTTTGTCAGGTGGTCAGAGACAGAGAGTTGCTATGGGTCGTGCAATCGTTCGTAATCCTAAGGTATTCTTGATGGACGAACCTTTGTCAAACCTTGACGCTAAACTCAGAGTTGCAATGAGAACAGAGATTAAGAAGCTCCATCAGCGTCTTAAGACTACATTTATCTATGTAACACATGACCAGACAGAAGCTATGACAATGGGTTCAAGAATCGTTGTTATGAAGGATGGTATCATCCAGCAGATCGATTCTCCGTCAAATCTTTATCAGAAGCCTGTTAATGTATTCGTTGCAGGATTTATCGGTAGCCCCCAGATGAACTTTATGGATGCTACACTTGAAGAAAAGGCTGACGGTCTTTACCTTGTATTTGGCGAAGAAGCAATTAAGCTTCCCGAAAGCAAAACAGAAGCTCTTAAGGCTTATGTTGGCAAGGAAGTTACATTTGGTATCAGACCTGAAGACATCTATGAAGAAGGCGAATTTGATGGCGCAGTTGTTTCAGCTTCAGTTGAAGTTACAGAAATGATGGGTGCTGAAACATTCCTTTACTTAAAGCTTGCTGATAAACAGTTCACTGCAAGAGTTGGTCAGGATTCTTCTGCTCAGTCAGGTGATGCTGTTAAGGTTGTACTTGATACAAACAAGATTCATGTTTTCGATAAGGAAACAGAACTTGCAATCGTTCACTAATTTTAAAATTTTAAAGCCGGGTAAGTTTTACTCGGCTTTTTCTTTTGTTTCTATTGACTTTTTATTTTATGAGAGTAGAATATATTTGGGGTGATTTTGATGGCAAAATTTATAAAAAAAGATGTCGATATGATAAACGGCACACTTTGGAACAAAATGGTAATGTTCGCAATTCCGATTGCATTGGCTGCACTTATGCAGCAGCTTTTTGTGTCGGTTGATATGGCGGTTGTCGGCAAGTTTGTCGGAAGTGCCGAGCTTGCTGCAGTCGGCGGTAATAATGTCATCATTCACCTTATTGTTAATCTCTTTATGGGCCTTTCGGTTGGTTCAAATGTTGTAATTTCACGGTTTATAGGTGCAGGGAATACAGACGGCGCAAGAAAAAGTGTTTCAACAAGTCTTATGCTTGCACTTGC
This sequence comes from Clostridia bacterium, assembly GCA_045590035.1. GTDB lineage: Bacteria > Bacillota > Clostridia > UBA1381 > UBA1381 > HGM11525. The sequence continues at coordinate 2,592 of JAZNQG010000085.1, read as the reverse complement.
AAGCGGTATTATCATAATGATTTTGGGGGTACTTCTCTCAAGACAGATGCTTATATGGATTTCATCACCCGAAGATGTAATTGACCTTGCAACAGTATATTTAAGGTTATATTTCCTTGGTGCACCTTTTATTATGCTTTATAATTTCGCATCTGCAATTTTAAGAAGCCGTGGAGATACAATAAGACCTTTTATCTGCCTTTTAGTAGGCGGTGTTTCAAATGTGTTTTTAAATTTATTCTTTGTGCTTGTGTTACATATGAGCGTTTCAGGTGTTGCAATAGCCACTTCGATTTCCAATCTTATAAGTGCGGTTTTAATTCTCTATATGCTTTCTAAAAACGGCGATGAGTTAAGTGTAAACTTTAAAAGCCTTAAAATTGACAAGAAGATTATGGGTAAAATAATAGGAATCGGTTTGCCTGTCGGAATACAGTCATGTCTTTTCCCGATTTCAAATATGCTTGTTCAGTCATCTATAAATTCGCTCGGTACAATTATGGTCGCAGGAAATGCGGTTGCGTCGACGATAGAAACATATAGCTGGAACATCGGCGGCGGATTTGACCAGGCAAGCATCACCTTTGTAAGCCAGAACTATGGTGCAGGTAAAATTGACAGATGCAGAAAAGCTGTCAGAATTTCGCTTATATTTAATATGATTTTAATACTTGCATTTAATTTGATAGTATATTTTCTTTTAGACGGAATTCTCGGAATGTTTACAGAAGATCCTGCTGTTATGGCAGTTGCAAAGGAAAGACTTGTTTATATGTATGTAGTCTTCTGGATTGCGATAGTTTTAAATACATTTACGTCTACACTAAGAGGCTTAGGATATTCGGTTGTCCCGACGGTAATATCGGTTATGGGCATTTGTGTATTCAGAGTTTTCTGGGTTCTTACAGTATTTAAGAAGTATCCGTCTTTGATATCTGTTCTCACAGTTTACCCGATAAGCTGGGGAATGGTGGCAGTTGCGTTGATTATTATGTATATTATTGTGATGAGAAAGCTTAAAAAGGAAAGAATTGACGATTGACTAAATCAAAAAAAATAAGCGTGCACAAGGCGCACTGATTTTTTGTACGAGAGTAACGATTTTACTGTCTTATGATTAATCGAAAAAAGTTTGTAGCGACAGCGAAACGTCGAGAGGGCGTTTACAACCGAACAGTTGAGCCGAGCGTGACTTTTTTCGAAAAAGGAGCGGTAGCCGATAAAGTGAAGCCGTATTTTAAAAATAAAATACGGCGAACCGAAAGGCTCGCCGTGACGTGGTGGAGATGACGGGAGACAGCTGCTTCGCATCCTGATCGCTCGTCGACCGAAATCATAGATTTCAGTACCCGACTCACGACAACTTCGCTAAAAACGATTATCAATCGTTTTCTTTACGATTGTTGCCCTCTTAGGGTTCAACTCCCTTTGATTTTATCGCAAAAAAAATCGAACACTAAAAAGTGTTCGCTATTTTTTGGTGGAGATGACGGGAGTTGAACCCGTGTCCGAAAACAAGTTCACATCGATTTCTACGGGTGTAGGCAATGATTAATTATTCCCCTCAAGGCACTCCGTTGCCAAAGTTTCCGTTTCAGGTAGCTCTTGATGCCTGACGGAGTAAGAGCATAGTCCGTTCAGGTTGACCACTATGGTATTCGCCCTGGGTCTTTCCCGTGGTTAGAAAGTCAGGACGGCTGCACTTAGGCAGCTAATGCTACTTTATTGTTAGCGTTTATTTTTAAAAATTTCGGCAGATTTAAGTGTTACCGCGCACTACCCGCTTACGAAGCTGCATCGTCCCCGTCGAAGCCGTTGCATCCCCATATTGCATATATTATTATACCCGATTTTTAAAAAAAGTCAACAAATAATTGTGTGGTGTATAATATTTACAAGCGAACCAACTTATGATTAACTTTGGAGGTAAATAGTATGACAAAAACCGAAATATTTAATTCCCTTCAAAAAATGAAAGCGGAGAACTTTAGAAAAATAGAAAAGCTTACTGATAGGGTTTCTCTTTTGGAATACTCCTATCTTGTAAAGAACGGAATTTGGACAGATGCTATTCAAAAGGCGCTTTCAGAGCACGAATACATACTTATCCCTAAAAGTGATACACCATATTTTATTGACCGCCCTGTTACAATACCTTCAAACCGACATATTGAGGCTGAAGATGGTGCAGTTATAAAGCTGACTTTGGGATGCGAACTTTTAATGCTTAGAAATGAAAACACCAAAGACGGCACACATTACCCAATCGAAAAGGGATGTGAGAATGTCAATATTTCGATAAACGGCGGACGGTGGGAAGAAAGCCGTACTGAAAGAGCAGGGTATGGTGAGTCGGGAAGATATGACGAAGCGAGAAGTTTTTATGGCGTTTCTTGTCTTATGTTTTTTAATAATATCGAAAATCTTACAATAACCAACGTAACTATTGCCCATACTGCAGGCTTTGCTGTGCAGATTGGAAATGTAAAAAATGCGGTTTTTGAAAATATAAAATTTGACGAATGTTACGCCGACGGAATTCATTGTAACGGAAACACCGAAAACCTTTGGGTTTATAATTTAGACGGCGAG
>JAZNQG010000084.1:0-5897 GCA_045590035.1 Clostridia bacterium | reverse complement strand
CCACTCATCTTCTAATGGCGTAGGTGCACGGTAATACTGTGTGCCGTGAATTATTTCATCAAAAAACATCAAAATCCCTTTCCTAACATCATAATTATTCTAATTATAGCATACGAAAAATTTTTATTCAAGAAAAAATTGCTACAACTTTAAAGTCTGGCATTTTTATTTTATAATCCTAACTGTTTTGCAATATCTTCGTACATTTCGTCAAGTGTCTTTTCTGCAGTATCAAAATCAGGCTTTGATGTGCCCATATAAATCTTGATTTTAGGCTCTGTGCCAGACGGTCTTACTAGGAAGTATGACTTTCCGTCGGAGAGTTTATAGCTTAATACGTCAGACTTGGGAAGTCCTGTATCGTCAAAGTTATAGTCAACCACATTCACTACATCCATACCTGATACTGACTTAATAGGATTAGCTCTTAAGTTTTTAAGAAGCTCTGCCATCTTCTCCATACCATCTTTACCGGGCATTGTTACAGAGATGGTTCTCTCAACAAAATATCCGTACTTTTTGTAGATATTCTGTAAAGCTTCATAAGCACTCATTCCCTTTGTCTTATAATAAGCCGCCATTTCCGCAATAAGCATTGTAGCAACAACGCCGTCTTTATCTCTTGCGTGGTCGCCTATTAAGTAGCCGTAGCTTTCTTCAAAGCCGATAAGATATGTGTTTGAACCGGTCTTGGCAAACTGGGTCATCTTTTCGCCGATATACTTAAAGCCTGTTAACACATTCATAATCTCTACGCCATAAGCCTTGGCAATTTCTGCTGCAAGCTCGGTTGTTACGATTGTCTTGATTACTACGCCGTTTTCGGGAAGTGTGCCGTTTTCAGCCTTTGCACGAAGGATATATTCAACCAAAAGTGCACCTGTCTGATTACCTGTCAAAGTTCTGTATTCGCCCGACGCATCCCTTACAACAATACCAACTCTGTCGCAATCGGGGTCTGTTCCGATAATAAGGTCAACATCATTTTCCTTTGCCATTTCTATTGCAATAGTAAAGCCTTCCTTATTTTCGGGGTTCGGAGATTTTACTGTTGGGAAATCGCCGTCTTCTGTGTCCTGCTCTTTTACAACCAACACATTCTTAAAGCCTATTCTCTTTAATACTTCCTTAATCGGTCTTGAGCCTGTACCGTGGAATGGTGTATAGATAAGCTTCATTGTATCGGCAACTTCTTTTATTGCACCGGGATTTATCTGCTGTTTCATAACAGTTTCGATAAACTTTTCATCCTGTTCTTTATCAATATATGTTAAAAGTCCCGATTCAAATGCTTCGTCTAACGAAACAATCTTAACGTCATCAAAGATATCAGTCTTTTCGATTGCATCGGTTACAGTTTTTATAGCCTCGGGCGGAAGCTGACCGCCGTCTGGACCGTAAACCTTGTAGCCGTTATATTCCTTGGGGTTATGGCTTGCAGTAATCATAACACCTGCAGCGCATCCGAGTTCTCTTATACCAAATGACACTTCAGGTACAGAATGGACAATCGGGAAAAGATGTGTTCTTATTCCGTTTGCAACCAAAACTTTAGCTGTTTCTTCTGCAAAAACTTTAGAGAAGTTTCTTGTATCGTATCCAATCAATACGCCTTTTTCAGAAGCTTCCTTTCCTTCTTTATTTACATATTCCGAAACACCCTGGCTTGCCTGTCTTACATTATAGATATTGATTCTGTTTGTACCCATACCAAGTACGCCACGCATACCAGCAGTACCGAACTCTAAATCACGGTAAAATCTTTCTTCTATTTCTTTTTCATCGCCGGAAATCGCCATAAGCTCAGCTTTTTCACTCTCTGAAAGCGGAGAAGCAGAAAGCCATCTTTCATAATTTTCTCTGTAACCCATATAAATTTCCTCCTTAATAATTGTTTTTATAATTATACACCATATTTTTCCAATTTTCAATGGGTTTTCTAAAAAAAGCGTTCAGGCAAAACCCGAACGCTTAATTCTTTTTAAACAGACGCATGGAATGTTCTTGAAATAACATCATCCTGCTGTTCTTTTGTAAGTTTTATGAAATTTACCGCATATCCCGAAACCCTTACCGTCAGCTGAGGGTATTTTTCAGGATGCTTTTGTGCATCTAAAAGTGTTTCTCTTGTAAATACATTGATATTTAAATGATGTCCGCCGTCTTTTACGTATCCGTCTAAAAGCGAAACAAGATTTTCAACCTGTCCTGATGCCATATTCATTTCTCCTTTCGTTATTCGTCAATACCTTCGTGAAGTGTCGGCACAGAACAAGCCGTACCGCTCAAATCACAGGATATGACGTTTTCTATTCTTTGATTGTTGCCATTTTTTACATTTATGTGCCCGCTTCCCTTTTTAATAAGGTTATCTATCATAGACACAAGCTCTTTATAATCCTTTTCCATATTTATTCTTCCGCCAACTTGTCAAAGTCTATCTCTCCCTGGAAAATCTCGTCATCTTTACCGAGTGCACCCGGGATAATTGAGAATGTATTTGAAATACCGTCCTGCGCATCGGAGAATGGTAATTTTGCAACAGACGCCAATGATGCAACCGCGCCGTTGGTATCTCTTCCGTGCATCGGATTAGCACCAGGTGCAAAGGGAACACCCATCTTTCGTCCGTCAGGTGTGCTTCCCGTCTTTTTACCGTACACAACGTTTGATGTAATGGTCAAGATAGACATAGTCGGAACAGCACTTCTGTATGTGTGGTGGCGTCTTATCTTGTCCATAAACTTTTCCACAATCATTACTGCAATATTGTCAACTCTGTCGTCATTGTTTCCGTATTTCGGGAAATCGCCTTCAACTTCATAGTCGGTAACTATTCCATTTTCATCCCTTATACACTTAACTTTCGCATATTTAATAGCGCTAAGAGAGTCTGCAACAACCGAAAGTCCCGCAATACCTGTTGCAAAATATCTTTTAACATCTCTGTCGTGAAGAGCCATCTGAACTCTTTCATATGCGTATTTATCGTGCATATAATGGATGATGTTAAGTGTGTTCACATAAAGGCTCGCAAGCCACGACATCATAGCGTCATACTTTTCTAAAACATCGTCATAGTCCAAGTATTCACCCTGTACACTTCTGTATTCAGGACCTACCTGAATTTTAAGCTTTTCATCAACACCGCCGTTAATTGCATATAAAAGACACTTGGCAAGGTTTGCTCTAGCGCCGAAGAACTGCATTTCTTTTCCAACTCTCATTGATGACACACAGCACGCAATCGCATAATCATCACCGTGTATAACTCGCATTAGGTCGTCATTTTCGTACTGAATTGATGATGTCTTAATAGACATCTTAGCACAGTATTCCTTGAAATTTTGTGGCAAATTCACCGACCACAAAACCGTCATATTGGGTTCAGGCGCAGTTCCTAAATTTTCAAGCGTATGAAGATATCTGAAAGTATTCTTTGTAACAAGACTTCTTCCGTCTATCGCCATACCGCCAAGCGACTCTGTAACCCACGCAGGATCGCCCGAGAAAAGCTCGTTATATTCGGGTGTTCTTGCAAATCTTACAAGTCTTAACTTCATAATAAAGTGGTCTATAAGCTCTTGTGCTTCAATTTCTGTCAAAACACCATTTTTTATATCACGTTCTATATAGATATCAAGGAATGTTGATGTTCTTCCCAAGCTCATTGCAGCACCGTTTTGCTCTTTTACAGCCGCTAAGTATCCAAAATAGAGCCACTGAATTGCTTCTTTTGCATTCTTGGCAGGGCGGGAGATATCAAATCCGTAAATCTTTCCAAGTTCCAAAAGTTCATCTAAAGCACGAAGCTGCTCTGCAAGCTCTTCACGAAGTCTTATATTGGTAGATGTCATCTTAAAGAGTGTTGTGTCAAGCTGATGCTTTTTATCTTCTTTAAGCTTATTGATACCATAGAGTGCAACTCGTCTGTAGTCTCCGATAATTCTGCCACGTCCGTATGCATCGGGAAGCCCTGTTATAATACCCGACTTTCTGGCTAAACGCATTTCGTCAGTATATACATCAAATACACCCTGATTATGAGTTTTCCTGTATTTTGTGAAAATATCAACTATCTCAGGCGAAACCTCGTAACCATTATCACTGCAGGCTTTCTGGGCAACTCTTATGCCGCCGAAAGGCTGAAGTGATCTTTTAAAGGGCTTGTCTGTCTGAAAACCTACAATTTTTTCTAAGTCCTTATCTAAGTATCCTGCGCCGTGAGATGTAATGGTAGATACAACATCTGTATCCATATCCAGTACGCCGCCCGCTTCTCTTTCTTCTTTAGCAAGCTCTGACACCATATCCCAGAGTTTCTTTGTACCGTCTGTTGCAGGGCATAAAAACTCTTCGTCGCCTGTATATTCTGTATAGTTATTTAATATAAATTCCCTTACATTGACTTCTTCGCACCAATTACCCGGAGCAAAACCGTCCCATTCAGGAAGAATCTCTTTAACCATTTTAAAATCCCCCTATGCCATTAGTGAGGCACAATACCTCGTATATATGATATCACCCGTGGCATTATTTGTCAAGATATTGTGTCGACTTTTGTGATTTTCTTTAATTTTAACAAAATATTGTGCTTATAATACATATTTTATATTAAAATAGACAAAAAAAGAATGCGGTGTAAATACACCGCATTATATTTGTTTTTGAATTATTCCTGAGGAGCGCCAACAGGACATACACCTGCACAAGCACCGCAGCTGATGCAAGAATCTTCATCAATAACAAATTTTGCATCGCCTTCGCTGATAGCGCCAACCGGGCAAGCATCTACGCAAGCACCGCAGCTGATGCACTCATCTGTAATTTTGTATGCCATCGGGATACACCTCCTTACCACCCTTGCATTTTATATAAACGCATTGTTTCTGATACTATTATATCACAGGTTTTCCTGTTCTTCAAGCTTTTTTAACAAATCGTCGTCAATTTTTTCATTATTCTTGGGATTTGCTTTCTTTAAAACCTTTACTTCGCTCACCGAACAGTCCTTATATATCTTTTCCTTTTCGTTTTCAATCTTGACTTTGAGTCTGCCTTTTAAAAGATTTACATACTCAACCACTCCGACTCCATCACTTGTTTCAACAACCGAGCCTATCTTGGGCGTAACCTTTAGTAAATCCTCATAAGCATCCTGCTCAAATTTCAGGCAACACATAAGTCTTCCGCAAGAGCCTGAAATTTTTGTAGGATTCAAGGAAAGCCCCTGTTCCTTTGCCATTTTAATGGAAACAGGCTCAAATTCTCCCAGGAACTTCGCACAGCAAAGCTCTCTGCCGCACATACCAATGCTGCCCAAGGTCTTTGATTCATCTCTGGCACCGATTTGTCTTAGTTCTATTCTTGTGCGGTAAACAGTTGCCAAATCCTTTACAAGCTCTCTAAAATCTATTCTGCCGTCAGCTGTAAAATAGAACAAAATCTTTGAATTATCAAAGGTATATTCTACTTCTACCAATTTCATATCAAGACCGTGCTTTTTGATTTTTTCCTGACAGACCTCGAATGCTTCTTCTTCTTTTTTCTTATTCTCTTCCAATGTCTTAAAGTCTTCCTTAGTTGCAACACGGATAACAGGACGGAGCGGGTTTTTTACAAGTTTTTCATCAGTTTCATGAACACCAACTACAACTTCCCCCAGTTCAAGTCCCCTTGCCGTTTCGACAATTACCGACTCACCGACATTTACATTAACTCCTGCAGGGTCAAAATGATATACCTTGCCTACCTTTTTAAATCTTACTCCAATTATTAAAGGCATCTTTAAAACTCCTTAAATATAAACTAATCCAAACATAAAAATTATACTTGAATTTTAAAACATTGTCAATAGAAAATACTTACAGAATATCTATCTGACAGACTGCCATTTG
>JAZNQG010000083.1:0-6054 GCA_045590035.1 Clostridia bacterium | reverse complement strand
TATTTAATCTTGTTTTCGTAATCTTCAATCATCTTCTTAACCATCTGTCCGCCGATTGAACCAGCCTGCTTAGATGTTAAGTCGCCGTTATAGCCCTGCTTCAAGTTTACGCCTACTTCGTTAGCAGCTTCCATCTTGAAGTTTTCCATAGCCTTCTTTGCTTCAGGAACAACGATTCTTGACTTACTCATTTTTTCTTCCTCCATAATATTTGCACTCGCCGTGCTTTAATTTGTAGTCTCTCTTGACTACATCGATATTTTGTGCAAACGAAGGATTTAAATACTATTAAAAAATTGGAAAGTATTTTGTCAAATTTTGTCCTTTTCAATATTTTCCAAAGCAAGCTCAATTGACCTTGCAAGCTGATCAGGGCAGGAAGTACCGCGCATATTACAATCAGTGCCTTTTAAAAGAGAAACAAGCTCTTTTGCATCTCTGCCTTCTGATAATTTTGCAACACCTTGCGTATTACCACTGCAACCACGTGTAAATCTTACATTATAAACTTTACCGTCAATAATTTCAAATTCAATCTGATTTGAGCAAACACCTCTTGGTGTAAAAGAAAATTTTGCCATAAGTAAACATCCTTTTTTAAAATATAATCAAATTATATAACATTATTTTTTATTTTGCAATACAATTATTGACATAACTTAAAGACTTTATTATAATTAAAATATATTAATTAAGGAGACTTAACTTATGAAAAAGAATTTTAAATTTCTCGCTTTTGACTTCGGTGCATCAAGCGGAAGAGCCATGCTTGCGACATTTGACGGCGAGAAGATTACATTAGAAGAAAAACACAGATTTTCAAATGATCCCGTTGAAATTAACGGTTCACTTCATTGGGATGTTTTAAGATTGTTCTTTGAAATAAAACAGGGAATATTAAAGTGTGCAAATTCAGGCGACAGAGATATTGACTGTATAGGTATTGATACATGGGGCGTTGACTATGGCTTATTAGACGAAAATGATAAGCTTTTAGGAAATCCCTATCACTACAGAGACACAAGAACAGACGGCATGTATGATGAAGCATTTAAGAAGGTGTCAAAAGAAGAGATTTTCGAGTCTACGGGAATTGCGTTCAACTGGTTTAACACTCTTTTCCAGCTTTTATCTGCAAAGCTCTCAGGCGATGTTACACTTAAAAATGCTAAAACACTTCTTTTTATGCCTGACCTGTTTAACTTCTTCTTAACAGGCAAGAAAAAGTGTGAATACACAATCGCATCTACATCACAGATGTTTGATTCCAAAACTCACAAATGGTCGACTGAGCTTTTAGAAAAGCTTGGAATACCTACAGATATTTATCCTGAAATTATATACCCTGGTGAGACTGTCGGTACATTAAAGCCAGAACTTGCTGAAGAACTCGGCGTAGGAGAAATTCCGGTAATTGCTGTAGCATCACACGACACAGGCTCTGCCGTTGCATCAGTACCCGTAACAGACACAAAGGACTTTATCTACATTTCAAGCGGAACATGGTCTTTAATGGGTGTTGAGCTAGATAAGCCAAACATTTCAGCTGAAGTTATGGAGCATAACTTCACTAACGAGGGCGGAGTTAACAAAACAATCAGATTCCTTAAAAATATTATGGGACTCTGGCTTATTCAGGAGTCAAGAAGACAGTGGGACAGAGAAGGTGAGCTTTTAAGCTTTGACGAACTTGAAAAACAAGCAAATGAAGCCGAACCCTTTGCATCATTGATCGACCCTGATTATCCCGAATTCCAGACACCCGGAAATATGCCGAAGAGAATTAAAAATTACTGCGAAAGAACAGGACAGAAAATTCCCGAAACTAAGGGCGAGATTGTAAGATGTATCGCTGAGAGTCTTGCTTTTAAATACAGAAAGACAATCGAGGGAATGGAAGAGGTTAACGGCAAGAAATACAATATTGTCCACATTGTAGGCGGCGGAATCAAGGATAAGATGATTTGTAAATTTACTGCAAATGCTACAAAGAGAGTTGTAGAAGCAGGACCTGTAGAAGCTACAAGTATCGGAAATGTGCTTGTTCAGGCAATGGCAGTCGGTGCAATCAAAGACTTAACAGAAGGAAGACAGGTAGTTAAAAATTCATTTGATATCGCAAGATATGAGCCTGAAAATTCAGAGGTATGGGATGCGGCTTATAAAAAATGGAATGAAATAATTTCAAAATAAGAATATTTTAAAAAGCTTATTCATAGTATTACTTTGAGTAAGCTTTTTTATTTACTATTTTTTATGGAGGAAATTTATATGGAAACAAAAAATGAAACAATGAAAATATCCTGTCCGTCACTAAAAGAGAATGTTTTTATATCATCGGAAACAAGCCTTATTGTACCAGACAGATACCCTGATATCCTTAAAATTCTTGAAGCTGATTCATCTGCGTATTTATTGAAAAAAACAGTAAAAGACGGAAGACTCTCATTGGAGGGCGAGATATCTTTAAATATTATTTATTTACCTGAAGGAACTGATGAAATCAAGACACTTTCTACCACATTTGATTTTAACGAAGTTTTTAATCATAACGAGCTTTCTGACAGTACATATCTTATTGCAGTACCTGATATCGATTCTCTTGATGTAAATCTAATTAACTCAAGAAAAGTGTCTGCAAAAGCAAATGTAAAAGTTAAATTATACGGACTAAACAACAAAGATATATCATTCGTAAAAGAATATGACGAAAATAATGCCTGTGCAAAAATGTCTCAGTTTGATTCGTTTTTAGTTTTGGATTGTCAGGAAAAAGAAGTATCAATAAAGGAAAAATGCGATGTTCCAAATGCTACAGAAATTCTAAAATCCGATTATACTGTAGGGGAAATCGAAACAAAAACAGTAGGGAATAAGATTGTTATAAAAGGTGCAGTATTTGCAACAACACTCTATAGAGTGGCAGATTCCAATATTTCCTGTCTAAAATCAAGATTTCCGTTTACCGAAGTATTTGAGACTGGAGAGCTTTTAGAAACAGACTCAGTATATATAAATTATGATTTTACAAAAACAAAGGCAGCATTGGTTGATGCTCTTCCCAAAATCGTTGCATACGATATATCTTTAAGACTTACCGCCATTGTTACAAGAGAGTCAAAAACAGACTATGCATCTGATTTATTTTACTATGGCAAGGAAACAGAATTAGAATTTAAAACTGAAACCATACCATATTTTATAAAACACGATAAGGTATTAAAAAACTTCCATGAGATTATACAGACTTCCGATATGCAAGATAATATTGAATCTGTTTACAATGTGTTTATTAAGCCTGAAATAACAGAAATATCAGATTCTGACGGAGAATGCATAGTATCTATTAAAATGCATACAAACATTCTGTATCTAAACTCAAACCAGACAGGGTGCTTAAACTTTGATTTCAATTTAAATCATAAATCTCCCAAACGCACCGACACAAAGCCAATCTTCAAACTTAATACCGAAAATATTAGCTATAATATAACCAACGGCGCAGTTGAATTAAGGGGTAATCTTATTATAGAATGCACTGAGATAATTGAAAAGGACTGTACATTTATATCAGATGCAAACGAAAAAGAATTAAAAAGAGAAAACGAACTAATCATATTTTTTGCTAATTCTGACGAAACGATATGGGATATTTCAAAAAGATATAAGGTTAATCCAAAAGATGTTATGGATTTAAATTCAATTGAAGATGATAAAATTAAAACAGGGCAAAGGGTAATAATTCCGTGTTCATAACAAAAAAAGAGAGTGCAGAATGCACTCTCTTTAATTTAGCACTTTATCTGGTGATACGAAGATAAATCAGTGGCTTTACCTATTATTTATGCTTTTCAAAGCACTCACTACAATATACAGGTTTGTCGTTCTTCGGAAGGAAAGGTACTTTATCTACCTTACCGCAATCTGCACAGACGATTTCATAGAATTCTCTCTGCTTCTGAGCATTCTTTCTTGCATCTCTGCATTCCTTACATCTTAAAGGCTCGTTCTGGAAGCCTTTTTCAGCATAAAATTCCTGTTCGCCAGCTGTAAAGATAAATTCCTTACCACAATCTTTACAGACAAGTGTCTTGTCTTCGTACATAAAAATTCCCTCACTTTGATTGTTATTTACTCCGCCCGAAGGACTAAACAAAAGCCCTAATCGTATCACCGCTAAAAAGCCACAGACGGATATCTATTCATCATCCTTATTTAAAAGGAAGAATAGTTTCTTTTTGATTCTGCTAATTGCATTATCCACTGCCTTAACATCCTTACCGACAGATGCTGAGATATCTTTATATGTTTTACCGTCCAGGTAACCTAACAGAACTTCCAGTTCAAAATCACTAAGTATTTTACCGATTTTTACAGAAACCCTTTTTTTATACTCTTTGTCAAGAACAACTGACAAGGGTTCGTTTTTTTCAGGTGCAGCGCTTTCGCTATCAGGCGCAAAGGAAGAAAGAGATATGTATGAATTAAGCGGGATGTGTTTCTTTCTGTTCGACGCTTTAACCGCTGTTATCAGCTGCCTTTTAATACAAACACCAGCAAAGGAAGAGAATGATTTATTTTTTGACGGTTCAAAATCAAGTATAGCTTTAGATAAACCAATCATACCTTCCTGTACTATATCTTCATAGTCTCCGCCTTTAATAAAAAAAGACGAAGCACATTTATATACATAATTTCTGTAACGGGCAACAAGATGATTTGCCGCATTTACATACTTTTTCGCATAAATTGCAACTTCTTCATCAGATAATTTACAAAGATATTGTTCGCTGGGCATTTTCATCTTTTTGGGACTCCGTTTGTTATTTATAATAATATACCATTATTTCTCAAAAATGTCAAGGTGTATATGGTCAAAATCTACAAAAACGACAGAACACTCTGTCGTTTTTTGTAGAAATTTACTATAGAATTGTCGTTAAATTTAAATCTTCGGGGGATTTGGGGTTTATATATATAGTGTTGTATGAATCATATATTACCATTCCCGGTTTCGCACCTGACGGTTTTTTTACATTCTTTATTTCTGTATAGTCGACAGGAACATTAGAAGACTCTCTTGCTTTAGAAAAATATGCAGCCAGATGTGCAGCCTCTAAATATGTCGATTTGGGTACATCTTTGTCGATACCAAGCTTTATTACGGTATGAGAACCGTGTATTTTCTTTGTATGAAACCAGATGTCTTGTGAATTTGCAAACTTCAATGTAAGAATATCGTTTTGTATGTTATTTTTCCCGACATAAATATCAAATCCGTCACTTGATACAAAATGATGAGGGAGCGATTTTGTATCTTTTTCTCGTCTTCCTTTTGAACGTCGTTCTTTAATATATCCACTGTCTGTTAACTCCTGTTTTATTGCAGAAACCTCCGAAACATCTTCTACATTTTCAATAAAAGAAAGTACACTTTCTAAATATTTAATCTCATTTTTCGTGTTTTCAAGTTGCTTTTTTACTTCTACTTCAGCAGTTTTTGCTTTCTGATACTTTTTATAGTATTTAGCCGCATTATCCTGTGGAGAAAGCTCAGGGGAGAGTGTTACTACAACTTCTTTCATTTCAGGATCAAAGTAATCAACTATCGTAACCTTTTCATCACCCTGATGAATTAAATGGAGCGATGACATAATAAGGTCGGCTTTGATTCTGTATTTATCTTTATTCTCGGTGTCTTTCATGGTTTTTTGCTGAATTGCAAGCTTTCTGGAAAGTCTTTCAAGGTTCGTGTTAATTACTTTCAAGATATCCTGAGTCTTTTGCTTGATTCTTTCCTTTTCTGCTCTTTTTAAATAGAAATCATATATCGCATCTGACATTGATTCGTATGATTGAACAGTGCATACATTTTCAAAATGCTTAATATCAAACGGAGAAAAATCAAGTATTCTTCCAGTCTCTATTTCTGTTATAACTACTGGTAAATAGTCATTGTTTTTTGCTTTATTTCTAAATGCTTCAATAGTTTTTAATATCAAATCTTCACCATTTTCAGAAAGTTCTCGGACCGTTGTATCGCATCTTCCTGTA
>JAZNQG010000082.1:0-3709 GCA_045590035.1 Clostridia bacterium | reverse complement strand
CGGTATCAGTTTATCAGGTTAATAGTGTGCTGCTCCGCATTCGCATACGGGATTCATTTTAAACAGTTTCCAGAAGAATTGCACAATCTTCCATATAAAGCCCATAAAGCCGTCCTTATGGCAAAGGTGGTCACAGTCATCCGTATAACCGGTCGCTGCGTTATATTCCTCTTTGGAGATTTCAACATAATCGGGATAATTACAAACCGTACAGTGTCTTGCCTTTACGTATGTCATGTTTCCGTCAGCTCCCGTTGCAGGGAAATAATTCTCCCATTCACCGTATGTGTGGGGAGTTAAATCAAGAGTAGCGTTACATACAGTGCATCTATGACAATGTCCTTCATTTAAGCATTCCCATATATTTGTATGGGTATGATCAACAAAAGAATTGTCAATATATCTAATATGCTCAGTGTTGCATCCGTACTCACAGAAAGCTCTTTCCTGTGCCCTTTCAATGCATGTAGCCGGTTTGTAAGGCTCATAGTTTACAAACTTGTGAGGGATCATAGGTATAGGCTGAGTCGGAACAAGAAGAACCTTACATCTGCTACAGCGCACAGCTTCAGTATTACCCTGTTCAGTACAGGTTGACGGAGCTGAAGGAGTAACTACTACTTCAATATGTCCGAGTGCCGTACCCTCAGCGGTTACAGTATCCTTTTCACCGCAGTTATATTCACAGTAAGCGGTCTTTGTTCCGTCTTTTAAGCAGTTTGCATTGTTGTCAAAAACATAATTCTCATATATATGAATGCCTGTTGCCTTTTCATCTGTGGCGGCACCTGTTCCAAGGAAATAAGCATCGCAAGCTTCACAGTAGTATCCTGCCTCGTGACCGTCTTTGACACAAGTAGCACCTGTTGCTTCAATATATTCAATGTAATGAATTTTTGACTTCAGCTGTTCATCTTCAACTGTGAGATTTTCTTTTTCGCCCATGTAGTGAACACCGGTAAAGTAAATATACTCTTCAGTGCCGGCAATTGCCTTAACCTCTTCAGGAATAATAAGGCTGATATAATGGTTGATGCTTTCAAGGTTTACAGTTTCCATACCGGAGCCTAATACCAATTCCGTAAAATCAGATCTTGAAAGTATATCCTTACCTATGCTTGTCACACTGTCGGGAATAACAAGTGTGCCGGGAATATCGAGATCTGCCAGAGCCTCGTCATCGAGAGTCGTAAGACCGTTGGGGAGAGTTAAGGATGTTAAGCCCGAAGCATAAAAAGCGTTTGAGCCGATTCTCTTAAGTGATGCGGGAAGCTTAATCTGAGTGAGTGATTCACAGAAAAAGAAGGCCTGGGATGAAATGAGTTCAACTGAATCGGGAATAGTTATTTCTTTCAGTGCTTTACAGTTATTGAAAGCATCAGAATTAATTGCTTTTACGCCTTCGGGAATAGCTATACTCTTAAGCTCTTCGCAGTAGGAGAACAATTTACCGGCGATTACATCAATATTCTTGGAAAGAGCAACCGATTCAAGCTTTGTATACTCGAATGCACCTGCACCTATAAGTGTAACAGAGTCGGGAACGGTTAAAGACTTTAATCCACTGAACGCAAAAGCCATATTGTAAATTTTTTCAACACCGTTAGGTATTTCAATTGCTTCAAGCTTCTTACAGTTGTTAAAGGCGTTTGTACTGATTTCCTTTAAGGAATCGGGAAGAGATACACTTTCAAGATTAATACAGTTGAAAAATGCACAGTAAGGAACGTTTGTGATACCTTCACCGATTTCTACAGACTTAATCTGAGTTCGGATCTCAATATCATTCCACGGTATATCCTCTTCATTGTAAATCGGAATTTCACCTTCACCGGTAATGGTAAGCTTACCGTCACTGTCAAAGCTCCAGCTGAAGCCTTCACCAATGATTCCGCTGTCAACGATTAAGGCTGCCGATGCAGAAATTGCAAGTGTTGCCATCATAAAAATTGCAAGGATGATTGTTAATGTTTTCTTCATTTGTTTGTCTCCTTTCCGGAAAATGTTTTTGTTTTTATTTCAAGCTCATTGAATACACTTTCAACAGCTTTTTCGGCCACTGCTTCAAAGTCAATTTTTTGAATAAATTCAAGCGCTTCATTGATTATTTTCTCTTCTGCCTTGTAAATACGCAACAGCATTGTTACGAGCCTTTTTGCTTTTGCCTCTATGGTAAAATACATATCGCAGGGCACGGTCATATATGCCCGCATGATACCCATGGATGCAATTTCCGTCTCGTAGAAGTCCTTCAATTCAAAGCTTTTAAATGTTTCGCTGAAGGCTTCAAACATTATGTTGGTTCTTCGTTTAAGGACTTCTTCGCTTGTTTTCGGCATTGAATAGCCGGCAAGATACAGATTTCGCATATCCTCATTCATTTCCGCCATATAGAGCTGTAAAATCTCATTGGCAATTAGGATAAGCACTTTATCGTCGGTGAGCTTTTTTGAGACTGCATCCGATGCCGACGTAACACCGTCGAGAAATCTTGTGACAAGTAAGCCTAAAATTTCCTCTTTACTGCTGAACTCATAAAGGATTTTGCTTTTCAACACGCCTGAAAGCTTTGCTATGTCCGTAAATGTGGTACGCTCAAAGCCCTTCTGCATAAACAGTGCCGTTGAAGCGGTAAGGATTTTTCTGTGTAATTCAGCAGTAGCCGCCTCACTTCTTATATTCGCCAAAGCATCAACTCCATTCGCAGCTCATATTTCAAAGCAGAACACGGTTTGTTTTCGTTGTCATACTAACACAAGCAATCAAAGCTGTCAATATTTTTTTTACAATTTTGTTAGAATAATTATTTCTTCTTTAAGTCTTGTTATGCGAAAAACGCTCACAAAGCGAGCAATTTCCTATATAAAAAAAGACCTGTTTTTCAGAAGTTAATATTCCTAAAAAATAGGTCTTATGTATGAAAATATTTAATTTTGGATAATTTTCACCGGTTCAAATCCGAGTGGTCTTAAAAAATGGCGATTTTGGTTCATTGAGAACACAACTATAAAAACACTTTAAAAAAGCTAAAAACCCTTGATTTCTCAAGGGTTTTCGGGTACCGTCGCAATATTGCGAAGTAATCATGGCAGTACACCCCAAAAGTGAACCGCAATCAATTACACTCTGTTACTCTATATTAAGACCAACCGCTGATACTTCCGGATTGATAAAATCCGGATATACAACTATTCTGCCTGTAAAGAATTCTATCACTGCATGCCAGAGCTTCATACAGATTTCCTGAGCCTTGCCCTTAACTGCAAGCTCGAAAGCAATTCTCGATGAATATTTATCTCCGTTATCCTTAGCAGTCTTTATGTAACCGAAGTCAAAAACATCATAAAGGCGCTCAACTCTTGTTATGTATTTTGAGGTATCCTTTTCGTCAATTTCAACTACACGGTAACCGTACTGAGTTGTGTAAGCCAGACCTTTGTAACGGGTCATGGGAGAAGTAAAGATATCAATTCCCTGATTCCTTACACCGAAGGCATTTGTATGGTCGTGACCTGTGAACATTGCGAGTACATCGCCGTTTTCAACCAAAGCGTCAAACTGACCGTCATTGTAATAACCGGGACAGGGCTTTTCGTTAAGCTTGCCGTAATTGACCTGCTCGGGGTCAAACATATAATATTCGCCTTCATTATAAATGTGCGGAGTTGCATAAGGCTTCTTTGAATCTACCTTTTTAAGAACATCATAG
>JAZNQG010000081.1:0-9632 GCA_045590035.1 Clostridia bacterium | reverse complement strand
CGTCCATAGCAACAAAGGTGTTGTAACCTTCCTTTTCAAAATTAAATTTAAGTATATCTACAATGTTGGGATCGTCCTCGACGATAAGAACTGTTCTTTCCTCCATGAATATCATTCCTTTCAAGTATAGATATAATTATTTTAGCAGATTTTTATATAAATTTCAACACAAATTCTAAAAAAATGATAAAAAATATTTCAAATAAATAAACGCCCCGAAAGGAGCGTTTATTTATTAAACTATTACATTATGAGTTACTTACCTATTATAAGTGCGTTTGTGACAACTCCATCTGAAACCATTACGAATGCCCACTGAACAAGCCCATCAAAGTCATAGCTGTCCCAAGAGCCAAGATAAGCTCTGCCATCATCGGTTTCTGAAAGGTCAATACCTTTGAATTCTCCACTTGAGAATGCGGTGTAGTTTACTGGTGCCCAGTCGCTTAAATCGTAATAGTATATATTTGCATCCTGTGCTACAGGATAATCGTATGTAATTTCGACATCTATATAATCAACAACGTCATCTACAAATTTTGAGAATGCAACACCTCTGTTGTTTGCAACAACTACGGGAGCTACAAATAGCTGAATCGGATTGTCGCCTGATACGTGGTCCTCGTCTATTTCAATATACCAGTCGCTTGCTTTAATTGAATCTTTGGCAGGAGACCTTACATTTAATTTCGATGGAGATGTACCGTCAAAATTATATCCGCCGTCAAAAACAACATCAATTCTGTCAACAAGACCGTATTTATCTGTCGTGTAGAAGAAAGCTGAGCCTTTTTTGATAGCTGTAGCGCAATCATCTGAATATTGTAGATTGTGACCATTATAGATTACGGCATCTGGAGAAATCGGTAGACGTACAGCTGAATCCAAGCCGTCTTTCATTACTCTAAGAGTATATACTTCTTCGCCATTTAATAATGCTGTAGTACTTGTGCTTGCTGTAGCTGCTGCAACGGCGAAATTAGATGTTGTACCATAAACTTGACCTTTTTTTGTAATTACAACATGTTCATATGTTCCGTTAACGTTTTCGTGAACAAGGAACCCTTCGTATTCGGTCTCAGGCGGATTCAATGAAAGCTTTGAGAGTGAAGAAGGTTTGTAATCGTTAGATGAAGGAGAATCTGAAGACACATATTCTGTAGCATCAAGAACAGTTGCTGTGGATGAAAGTGGCTTCCAAAAAGTATTTGTTGTTTTGTTGTACTCTGAAATAAATACTGTTGTTGGAACAAATACAACGCTATTAACCCTGCCATTTGAAAATTTTGCGGAGTATTCTATTACTCTTTTTGCTATCTCAATCTTGGCGTTGTTTTTCTGGTTTGCACCAATGCCAACCTTTTCCATTTCGTTAGCAACAGCCGTCATTGTTGCATAATTATCATCAACATATAAAGTATTCTTTTCACCGTCTAAGGTTACAACCTGAAGATAATCGTATTCTGATGATGCACCTGCAATTTCTGATACATCAACATACTTTTCGACTATTGCATAACCTGTGGTGTAAGTTTCGGGGACTTCGGGTTCTTCGGTTATATTTAAAATGCCGCAAGTAATAACTAAATGCTCATATGTACCGTCGTCGTTTTTGTGAACAAGGAAGCCCTCGTAATCATTACCATCTATAAGCTCGGACAAAGAAGATGCCCTGTAGTCATTAGATGAAGGAGAATCTGAATACACATATTCTGTGGCGTCAAGGACTGTTACATCAGAAGAAAGATATTTACTTAGCTTATTTGTAATTACACTGTATTCATCTAAAAATTTTTCTGCAGCAACAAATCTTATCTTGTCAACTCTACAGTTGGATGATTTGACAGAGTATTCGATTACCCTGTTTGCTATTTCGATACGGGCGTTACTTTTCTGGTTTGCACTAATACCAACTTTTTCCATTTCGTCAGCTACAGCACTCATTGTTGCATATTTATCATCAATATACAGGGTCTTCTTTTCGCCATCTAAAGTTACAACCTGAAGGTAATCGTATTCTGATGATGCATCTGCAATCTCTGATACATCAACATACTTTTCGACTATTGCATAACCGGTACTGTAGGTCTCAGGAGTTTCGGGCTCTTCGGGTGGGATGTTGAAATCACCACGGGTAATAACTAAATGCTCGTATTCGTAATTGTTGTTTCGGCGAATAAGGAATCCACTATAATCAACATCTTCTAAAATTTCAGACAGAGAAGATGCTCTGTAGTCATTAGTTGAAGGAGAGTCGATATCATATTCGGTAGCATCAAGGACTGTTACATCTGAAGCAAGGAATTTATATAGCTTATTTGTTATGCTGCTGTACTCACAATCTGAAAATTTTGTAGCAGAAGCAAAAGCGAGATTATTAACTCTGCCGGTAGAAGCCTTGACGGAGTATTCGATTACTCTGTTAGCTATATCAATTCGAGCATTCGCTGCCTGACTTGTGCCAATGCCTGCATTAGACATCTTATTGGAAATGGCGTTCATTACAGATGGAGAATCATCAACATAAAGAGTCTTCTTTTCGCCGTCTAAAGTTACAACCTGAAGATAATCATATTCTGATGTTGCATTGACAACTTCGGATACATCAACATATTTTTCGACTATTGCATAATTGGATTTTATAGTATTTTCTAAAAATGACACACCTGATACTTCTGCAAGCGGGGTTGCATTTATAAAGTCATCCCATATCATAACCTTAACATCATGAATAGGTTTACTAAAAGTGAATGTATCTGTTGAAAAGGTTTTTGTTTCACCTTTTTTGATGGAAATATGCTCAGAAAGAGAATAATGTCGAGTTTCTACGAATCTTCCATCACCCAAGTAAAATGCCACAATTAAAATGCCTTCATTTGTGTCGCTGTATTTTGAAATTAGGACATCGACAGTATAACTGTATTCATCAAGATATTCGCCTTGATAACATAAAACCTTCGTGTCATAATCATAATCAGGCTCAAGGTTGCTTGAATATACAGGTATAGAACTTTGAGATAAAATAAACACTGTCAAAAAGACAGTAAACAATTTAATTAAATGTTTTTTCATAAGTTTCACTCCTTGGATGTATTATTTAATAATAATTTAGTTAAACCAAAATAGCTTGCTAAATTTTATTCATAATTTATCCCTTCTTTCATTAGATTAAAAATAAAAAAGCGCATCAACCGAAGTTAATGCGCCGAAAAACACAAACTCCGATTGTCGCCCAACAAATTAAATAGACATATGGTATTAGCCATACTACTTAATGGAATTTGCGTTATTTCCAAGTAATAAAAATAGTATGGCAAAAAAGGGTATAAATATCCTTAAAGAAATTAATACCAAAATCTGCTATATTTAATTTGTTGGGCAAGATTATTATACTACAGATAAAAATTTGTGTCAACAAAAAGCGATATAATAATGTCGTCAAAACCTTGACATAGCATGGAGTTTTTAGTATAATATTATGGATAAAATGCAATAATTTTGCCAAAGGAGCAGATAAATAATGGAAAAGTACGGCGTAAACGAAATAAGAGAGAAGTTTTTAAAGTTTTTTGAAACTAAGAACTGTTTAAGACTTGACAGTTTTTCTTTGGTACCAAAGAACGATGCGAGTCTTCTTTTGATAAATTCAGGTATGGCACCGATGAAAGCGTGGTTTACAGGTGCGGAAGTTCCGCCGAGAAAGAGAGTTGCAACTTGCCAGAAGTGTATAAGAACACCCGATATTGAAAATGTCGGAAAAACTGCAAGACATGGAACATTCTTTGAAATGCTCGGTAACTTCTCATTCGGTGATTATTTTAAAAGAGAAGCAATCAGCTGGGCTTGGGAGTTTTTAACAAAGGAAATCGGACTTTCTCCTGATGTTCTCTGGATTACTGTTTATGAAGAAGACGACGAAGCAAGAGATATATGGATTAACGAAATTGGTGTTGCGCCCGAAAGAGTTGTAAAAATGGGCAAAGAAGACAACTTCTGGGAGCACGGCACAGGTCCTTGCGGTCCGTGTTCGGAAATCCATGTTGACAGAGGTGTAGAAGCCGGTTGCGGTAAGCCTGATTGTAAATTGGGTTGTGACTGTGACAGATTTATGGAAGTATGGAACTTAGTATTTACTCAGTTTGATAAGGATGAAAACGGCAACTATAACAGACTCCCGAACCCGAATATCGACACAGGTATGGGATTGGAAAGACTTGCGGCTGTTGTTCAGGGTGTAAATAACCTTTTTGAAGTTGATACCGTTACAAATATTATGTCTAAGATTTCCGAATTTGCGGGATGTAAATATCACGATGACGAAAAGCAGGACATTTCTCTTCGTGTTATCACAGACCATATAAGAAGTACAGTAATGATGGTATCCGATGGCGTAATTCCGTCAAATGAGGGAAGAGGCTACGTTTTAAGAAGACTACTTCGTCGTGCTGCAAGACATGGTAAGCTTTTAAACATCAACGGCGAATTCCTTTATAAAGTAGCTGATACTGTGATTGACGAGTCAAGACAGGGATATCCTGAGCTTGCTGAGAAGAGAGAATACATCAAAAAGATTATAAAGATTGAAGAAGAAAGATTTGCACAGACTATCGATAACGGTCTTTCTATTCTTAATGAGTACATTGAAAACGCTATCTCAAAGGGCGAAAAGGTTTTAGGCGGCAAGGAAGCATTTAAGCTTAACGATACATATGGATTCCCCATTGACCTTACATTAGAGCTTTGTGAAGAAAAGGGGCTTTCTGTAGATATCGATGGCTTCAAGGCAGAACTTCAGAACCAGAAAGAAACTGCAAGAAAAGCAAGAAAAGACGGCTCAAGCTGGGATAGTGACGATGTTATCGACTTTGGCGGGATTTCGGCAACTGAATTTTCAGGATATGTAAACTTAGAAACAGATACTAAAATTTTGGCAATCGCAGAATCAGGTGAGCTTATAAATCAGGTGTCAGACGGTATGAAGGCATTTTTGGTTGTTGAAAAAACTCCCTTCTATGCTGAAATGGGCGGTCAGGCAGGCGATATCGGTTCGGTTTATAAAAACGGCGAAAAGGTTGCAAAGGTTATAAACACAACCAAGAATGCAGAAGGCCTATACTTACACGAAATTGAGGCGGTTGCTGATATTTCAGTTGAAGATGTTGTTACAATGAAGGTATGTAAGAAAAACAGAATGGCAATTTCAAGAAACCACTCTGCAACTCACCTTCTCCATAAAGCTTTAAAAGAAACTCTTGGCTCACACGTAGCACAGGCAGGTTCTTTGGTTAATAAAGAGCATTTAAGATTTGACTTCTCACACTTTGAGGCTATGACTGATGAAGAGTTAAAAACAGTTGAATCAAAGGTAAATGAAGCAATCTTATCTTCAATGCCGATTATCGTAAAAGAGCTCCCGATTGAAGAAGCCAAAAAGCTCGGTGCAACTGCACAGTTCGGCGAAAAGTACGGCGAAGTTGTAAGAGTTGTATCAATGGGCGACTATTCAGTTGAGTTCTGTGGCGGTACACATCTTTCAAATACTTCTGAGGCAGGACTATTTAAGATTATTTCAGAATCAGGCGTTGCTGCAGGTACAAGAAGAATTGAGGCTGTAACAGGTGAAGGCGTTTTGGAATACATCAAAAACAGTGATGCCTTGATTGAAAGAACTGCGAAGGCTCTTAAGACAAATTTATTAAATGAAATTGACAAAAAGGCAGAAGCCGTAGTTTTGGAATCAAAGGAGCTTTCAAGAAAGATTGAGTCAATGACTGCTAAAATGGCAGGCGGTAAGGCTGACGATATTATGAAGAATGCAAAGGAAATCGGCGGTGTGACGGTTGTAGTCGGAAGAGCAGACGGACTTTCTGTTCCTGATTTAAGAACAATGGGCGATAAGATTAAGGAGTCTTTAAATTCGGGCGTTGCAGTATTGGCATCTTTAACCGATGGCAAGATTATGTTCTTGGCAACTGCTACAAAGGATGCTTTGTCTTCTGGTATCCATGCAGGCAACATCATAAGAGAAATCACAAAGATTGCAGGCGGTTCAGGCGGCGGTAAGCCTGATATGGCACAGGGCGGAGGAAAAGACGAAAACAAGATTTCCGAAGCTTTGGAAAAGGTATATGATATCGTAAAAGAGCAGGCAAAAGCATGAGCGGATTAAGCGGTATTTTAGTAATTGATAAACCGGCGGGTAAGACAAGCCACGATATGGTAAATTTTGTCCGCCGTGTTACAGGAATAAAAAAGGTTGGACACACCGGTACTCTTGACCCTGAGGCTACCGGTGTTTTGCCTATTCTTATCGGAAAAGCCACCAAGCTTTCCGAAGTTCTGATATGTGATGATAAAGAATATGAAACCACCTTTATATATGGCAAAAGAACAGATACACAGGATGCGACAGGTAATATTCTCTCGATCGATGATGATGAATTCGATGAGCACGATATTACACTTTCAATCAATAAATTTATTGGTGAAATAGACCAGATGCCGCCTATGTATTCGGCTATTAAAAAGGACGGGAAAAAGCTCTATGAATTAGCCAGAAAGGGCATAATGGTGGAGCGTGAGTATAGACGCGTCAAAATTCACGATATCGATATTATCGACATTGACACAGATAATAAAAGGGTAAGAATGAATGTATCGTGCTCTAAGGGTACATACATAAGAACACTTTGTGCAGATATCGGAGACGAAATCGGCACAGGTGCATATATGGAAACCTTAAGACGAACAAAGAGCGGATGCTTTACTATTCAGTATAGCTATACACCCGAAGAAATCGAACAGATTGCAAAGGCGGACTGTCTTAAGGATTATATTCTTCCGATGGAAGATGTATTTTCTGACCTTGAAAAAGTTGTTCTTGATGATTTTTTAACTGCAAAATACAAAAATGGCATAAAAATCAGAAGAAAAGGTCTTATAAAGGATAATTATTACCTTGTTTACGGCACAGATAATGAGCTTTTGGGAATATCACAGTATAATGGCGAAGAGCTTGTTATGTGGAAATCACTTTGGAGTTGAGAAAATTTTGAAAATTTACAAAGAAGGCGAAAAAATTGAATATTTAAGTCCTTCTTTGGCGCTCGGAAACTTTGACGGAATGCATTTGGGTCATTTGGAAGTGATTAAAGAAGCAAAGAAAAAAGGAGATTCTTTTGGTGTTCTTTTGTTTGATACTAAAAAGTCACCGCTTTTAAGACATAACGGGGAAGTTATAGCCGATATTGATGAAAAGATTGATGCTTTAAATAAGATAGGACTTGATTTTGTTTATATAGTTTCTTTTGATGAAGCTTTTATGAATATGTCAGGAGAAGAGTTTGTAGAATTTTTATCTCAAATCGGCGTAAAACATATTACTATTGGATATGATTACCGTTGTTCAAAAGGTGCGACAGTTGATGCAAAAGGACTGTTGGAACTATTAAACGACTTTGACATAACCTGTGATATAGTAAAGCCATATCTTGTTGAAGGAAAACCCGTAAAGTCAACCTGTATAAGAGCGCTTTTAAAATCAGGGGATTTAGATAAGGCAAACGAGATGCTTTTTATTCCATATTCTGTCAGTGGTAAAATCGCACACGGACTAAAAAACGGACGAGATATGGGATTTCCGACTGCAAATATTCAGTCGAAAAAAAATGTGTTACTTCCTGACGGCGTATATTTAGCCAGAGTATATGTTAATGACGGCATATATAAATCGGTTGTAAACATCGGCAAAAACCCGACTTTTGATGCTGAAAAGAGAACGGTAGAAGCACATATAATCGATTATAATTCCGATATATACGGAGAGAATATCAAGGTGGAATTTTTAGAAAAAATTCGTGATGAAATCAAGTTTTCAAATGTCGATGACTTGGTTTTGCAGATTTCAAAAGACGTAGCGTATGCTCAATCAAAGGATATAAATAATATTGGGAGATAAAAAAGATGTATATTGTTGCAGGACTCGGCAATCCCGGGAAAGATTATGAAATGACAAGGCATAATATTGGCTTTCATTTCATAGACTACATTGCCGATAAATATTCTGTAAAAGTAAATAAATTAAAGTTTAAAGGTCTCTGGGGAGAAGTAAAAATTGGCACAGAAAAGGTTATTTTACTAAAACCACAGACCTATATGAACTTGTCGGGTGACAGTATCGGGGATTTTATGTCTTTTTATAAACTACCGATAGAAAACTTAATAGTTGTTCACGATGATGTAAGTTTGGATAACGGAATTATCAGAATAAGAGAAAAAGGCTCAGCAGGCGGTCATAACGGTCTTAAATCAATCATATTAAGACTAAATTCGGACGAATTTCCGAGAATTAAAATCGGAGTCGGAGCAAAGAGAGAAAACACAGACCTTGCAGACCATGTTTTAGGCAGATTTCAAAAGTCGGAAGTACCCGTCTTGGAAGACTCAATTATAAGAGCAGGCGAGGCTTTAGAGCTTATGGTAAAGGGTCGGAATGACCTTGCAATGTCTAAATATAACTCGAAAAATAACGGGTGAGATTTTATGGATTTATTAAATGTACTTGACGGTTACAAGCCGTATAGTCAGCTAAAAAATCTTTTAACTAAAAAATGTACTGTGTCGGTTTCGGGCGTATGTGAAGCAGCTACCGCACACTTAATCAGCGCACTTTCAAAAGAAGGTGCGCTTGTTGTCGTGTATAATGAGAATGAAGCCGCATCGCTGGTACGTGAAATTTCCTTTTATACCGATAAGGTGTGTCATTTTATGGAAAAGGAATATGTGTTCTTTAATATTGATGCAAAAAACAGACAAAGGGAGC
The DNA here is from genome assembly GCA_045590035.1 of Clostridia bacterium. Lineage (GTDB taxonomy): Bacteria > Bacillota > Clostridia > UBA1381 > UBA1381 > HGM11525. Next base: position 811 of record JAZNQG010000081.1, on the reverse strand, counting down.
TTTCGCGTATAAAAGCCCTTTATAACCTTAAAAAAGGCTATATTGTTGTAGCATCTTTAGAAGCTTTAATGACATACACAATATCCAAAACAGATTTTGAAAATCTTTTCTTTACAATAAAAACGGGCGAAGAATATGATGTTGAAAAAATAACAGAAAAGCTGATAAAAATGGGTTACAGACGAGAAGACTTAACAGAAGCCAGAGGTCAGTTTTCTCTTCGCGGCGGTATACTTGATGTGTTTTCGCCGAGTATGGATAATCCTGCAAGAATTGAATTTTTTGGCGACCAGGTCGATTCTGTAAGACTTTTTGAAGCATCTTCTCAAAGGTCGGTTGAAAATATTGATGTTGCAGAAATTATACCTGTTTCGGAACTCGATTTTGATTTTGATAAAGAAAAGCTTATTAAGCTTTTAGAAAAGACAGCAAGACTTAAAACTACGAAAGACGAGCTAAAAAAGACTGTTTTATATGATGCCGAAGTGCTTTCAAACGGCGAAAACCTTACATCAATTGATAAATATATTGGCTTCCTTTTTGATGAAATCCCGTCTGTTATAAGCTACCTTAATGAAGACACTAAGGTATTTTTAATAGAGCCGAAACGCCTTAACGAAAGAGCGAAGGTTTTTGAGTGGGAAATTGGCGAAAGAATGGCAGAATATATAGGTAAAATAACTCCTAAAAATATTCCGCTTCCCTGGATTTCGTATAAGAAGCTCTCGACTGCTTTTTCTTCTTGCCGTATGGTTTCTTTAAATTCGCTTTCGCATACATCTTTGGACTATAAATATACCGAAATTTTAGA
>JAZNQG010000080.1:0-2677 GCA_045590035.1 Clostridia bacterium | reverse complement strand
GGTGTCGGTCCACACACAATCAGTGTTCCGAGAATAAGACCTGCATCGGATGTAAATCCCGAAGACTTTACAAACTCCATAGACGATGATATTTTCGCAAAGATTGTTGCAGTCTTAAGAATTGCAGTTCCCTATACAGGAATGATTATCTCGACAAGAGAATCAAAGGAAACAAGAGAAAGAGTATTGAATCTTGGCATCTCACAGATAAGCGGTGGATCGAGAACAAGTGTCGGCGGATATGCTGACGGCGGTGAAGAAGAAAATTCTTCACAGTTTGACTTGGAAGACACAAGAACCTTAGACGAAATTGTAAACTGGCTTTTGGGATTAGGATATATCCCAAGCTTCTGTACCGCATGCTACAGAGAAGGCAGAACAGGTGACCGCTTTATGTCGCTTGTAAAATCGGGGCAGATTGCAAACTGCTGTCAGCCGAATGCTCTTATGACCTTAAAGGAATATTTAGAAGATTACGCATCGCCCGACACTAAAGAAAAGGGACAAAAGGTAATTTTAGAAGAGACCGAAAAGATTCCAAATGAAAAGGTAAAAGAGATTGCCAAAAAATATCTTCACGACTTAGAAGAAGGCAGCCGTGATTTCAGATTTTGATATTTTAACCGCTGATGATACCGTCAGCGGTTTTTCATTTGGATAAATTGCCATTTTTAATGCAGAATACTTGATTTTTTTTGCATTTTATGGTATAAAAATATATTATAGAAATAAAGAAATGGGGTTGATATTCTATGAAAACAAGAGTAGGAATTGTCGGCTACGGCAATTTAGGACGCGGAGTCGAGGCAGCAGTATGTGCATCGGATGATATGATACTTTCTGCCCTTTTCACAAGACGAAACCCCGAAACAATTAAAACCAGAACAAATATTCCCGTATATAAAATCGAAGATGCGCTAAAAATGAAGGATGAAATAGATGTTTTAATTCTCTGTGGCGGAAGCGCAAACGACCTGCCTCTTCAGACACCGTATTTTGCAGAGCATTTTACTGTTATCGACAGCTTTGACACCCACGCCAAAATCCCCGAGCACTTTGAAAATGTCGATAAAGCCGCTAAAAATGGCGGAAATATCGCAATTATTTCTATCGGCTGGGACCCCGGGCTTTTCTCACTTAACCGTCTTTTAGGTGGTGCGATACTTCCCAACGGACACGATTACACATTCTGGGGCAAGGGCGTAAGTCAGGGACATTCCGATGCTATAAGAAGAATTGACGGAGTTAAGGATGCAAAGCAATACACAATCCCGAAAGAAGACGCCTTGAATAGTGTTAGAAACGGCGAAAATCCCGAGCTTTCTACACGCGAGAAGCATTTTAGAGAATGCTTTGTTGTTTTAGATGACGGCGCCGACAAGGATAAAGTGGAAAACGAAATTAAGACAATGCCCAACTACTTTGCCGACTATGATACTATGGTTCATTTTATTTCGGAAGAAGAACTAAAAGAAAATCACAGCAGTATTCCCCACGGCGGCGTAGTGCTCCGTACAGGCACGACAGGTTTTGACAACGAAAACAAGCACGTTATAGAGTTTAAGCTAAACCTTGACTCGAATCCCGAGTTTACATCAAGTGTTTTAGTAGCATATGCAAGAGCGGCGGCGCGTCTTAAAAAGGACGGCGAGACTGGTGCTAAAACAATATTTGATATCCCACCTGCATACTTGCATCCCGAAAGCCCCGAAGAGCTCAGAAAAAAATTACTCTGATGCTTGAAAAGACTGACTCTATGTGATAAAATATTTAAATAAATTTACTTAAGGAGATGATTATAATGGATTCAAATGTACGACCCGAATCTATGGAGAGAATTGTAAATAAAGAATTAGCAGACAAATTCATTGACGAACAGATAAAAAATGTAAGAGAACAGGTAGGAGACAAAAAGGTGCTTTTGGCACTTTCAGGCGGTGTAGACTCGTCTGTTGTTGCAGCACTTTTATTAAAGGCAATCGGCAAACAGTTGGTTTGCGTTCACGTAAATCACGGACTTATGAGAAAGGGCGAAAGCGAGCAGGTAATTGAAGTTTTCAAAAACCAGCTTGATGCAAATCTTATCTATGTTGATGCAACAGACAGATTTTTAAATCTTCTTGCAGGCGTTTCTGACCCTGAAAAGAAGAGAAAGATTATCGGCGGCGAGTTTATCAAGGTGTTCGACGAAGAAGCCGAAAAGTTAGAAGGCATCTCATTCTTGGCACAGGGCACCATCTATCCTGATATCTTAGAGAGCACCAAGCAGGCAGAAGGCAAAAAAGCAGTTAAGTCTCACCACAACGTCGGCGGACTTCCCGAAGAGATGGAATTTAAGCTCGTTGAACCTATTAAATTGCTCTTTAAGGACGAAGTAAGAGTAGTAGGTGAAGCGCTTGGTCTTCCCCACGCTATGGTTTACCGTCAGCCGTTCCCGGGCCCAGGTCTTGGCGTAAGATGCCTAGGTGCAATTACAAGAGACAGACTTAATGCTCTTCGAGAAGCTGATGCAATTCTTCGTGAAGAATTCGATATCTGCGGACTTTCTGAAAAGGTTTGGCAGTACTTTATCGCAGTACCCGATATTAAATCTGTCGGTGTAAAGGACGACTCAAGATACGAAGGCTGGCCAGCAATCATCCGCGCGGTAAACACCAAAGACGCAATGACTGCAACA
>JAZNQG010000079.1:0-17043 GCA_045590035.1 Clostridia bacterium | reverse complement strand
GAAGTACAGAAGGGTAACCCGCCTGTAGAAAGAAAAATCCAGAGACTCTTTAGAAACAGCGATGTTACTACATTAATCAAGCGTTGTAATGACTTTGGCGCAGGCGGTGTGTCTGTCGCTATCGGTGAACTTGCTGACGGTCTTATTATCAATCTTGACAAGGTTCCCAAGAAATACGATGGTCTTGACGGCACAGAGCTTGCAATTTCCGAGTCACAGGAAAGAATGGCGGTTGTTGTAAGAAGTACTGATGCTGAAAAGTTTATTAAATACGCAAATGACGAAAACTTAGAAGCTACAATCGTTGCAGAAGTTACAGATGAAAACAGACTGGTTATGCACTGGAGAGGCAAAACAATCTGTGATATTTCAAGAGATTTCTTAAATACAAATGGTGCAACTAAGAATACAGACATAGAAGTTGTTCTTCCGGATGAAAGCAAAAAGCCTTTTGCTCCCCAGATTGTTACAGATGTTAAGAAAAAGTGCTTAGAAACTCTTGCATCTCTTAATGTCTGCTCACAAAAAGGTTTATGTGAGATGTTTGACTCTACAATCGGTGCAAACAGTGTACTTATGCCCTTTGGCGGAAAGTTCCAGATGACTCCGACAGACGGTATGGCATGTAAGGTTCCCGTACTTTCCGGTAATACTACAACTGCTACAGTTATGACATTCGGTTATGACCCTGATTTATCAAGCTGGAGCCAGTTCCACGGTTCAACTTACGCAGTTATTGAATCTGTATCAAAAGCAGTGGCACTTGGTGCAGATTATAAAAAGATTTATCTTACATTTCAGGAATATTTTGAAAGACTCGGCAACAATCCTAAGCGTTGGGGTAAGCCTTTCCAGGCATTGCTTGGTGCATACAGAACTCAGCTTGAGCTTGGAATTGCCGCAATCGGCGGTAAGGACTCAATGAGCGGAAGCTTTAATGAACTTGACGTTCCCCCGACCCTTACATCATTTGCAGTTGCTCCCGTAAAAGCGGACAAGGTTATTTCCCAGGAAATTAAAAAGGCAGGAACAAAGCTTGTTCTCTTCACTCTTAAGAGAGACGAAAATGATATGCCTGACTTTGAAAGCTTAAAGGTAATGTACGAAAAGATACATTCTTTAATCAACAGAGGTAAAGTACTTTCTTCAATGACTGTTAAATCTCATGGTCTTGTTGAATGTATATTCAAGATGGCTTTCGGTAATATGATTGGTGTAGAACTTAATGAAAACGTTACAAACGACTTGTTGTTCTTTGCGCCTTTAGGTTCGATTATTTTAGAAGTTGAAGATGACTTTGACGATGATAATTGCATCGTTATTGGTAAAACCACCGAAAAAGAAGCCGTTTCAATGGCAGGTGTTGAGATTTCGCTTTCAGAAGCGCTTTCAGCTTGGCAGGGTACATTAGAAAAGGTGTTCCCGACAAAAGCAGGTAACTTTTCCGAAGAACCGAAAACATATTCATTTACTAATGGCGCTCCGGCAGTGGCAAAATCAAAGGTTGCAAAGCCAAGAGTATTTATCCCTGTATTCCCAGGCACAAACTGTGAATATGATACAAAGAGAGTATTTGAAAAAGCAGGTGCAGAGGCTGATGTATTTGTAATCAAAAACCTTTCTGCAAGCGATGTTAAATACTCAATGGAAGAAATGAAAAAGCGCATTGATAATTCGCAGATTATTATGATCCCTGGCGGATTCTCGGGCGGTGATGAACCTGACGGTTCTGGTAAGTTTATTGCGACTGCATTCAGAAACCCTGCTGTCAGCGATGCGGTTATGAATATGTTAAAACAAAGAGACGGTCTTATGCTCGGTATCTGTAACGGCTTCCAGGCGCTGATTAAGTTAGGTCTTGTTCCCTACGGTGAAATCAGAGACCTTGACGAAACATCACCTACACTTACTTTCAATACTCTTGGAAGACATATTTCAAGAAATGCACTAACCCGAATTGCTACAAACAATTCTCCCTGGCTTATGAATGTCGAAGTCGGAGATGTGCACTCAATCGCACTTTCACACGGCGAGGGCAGATTTATAGCATCTCCCGAGCAGATTGAAGCACTTGCTAAAAACGGACAGATTGCAACTCAGTATGTAAATCTTGACGGCAAAGCAACATATGATATCGAATGGAACCCCAACGGCTCAATCTCTGCAATCGAAGGTATTACAAGTCCTGATGGCAGAATTTTAGGTAAAATGGGACACTCAGAGAGAATCGGTGACTTTGTCGGAAAGAATGTTCCCGGTAATAAGTATCAGTATCTGTTTGAGTCAGGTGTTAAGTACTTTAAGTAATTATGGATTTTATGAAAGAAGCCTTAATAGAGGCTAAAAAAGCTTTTGATATTGGCGAAGTACCAATCGGAGCAGTTGTTGTTCATAATGGGAAAATAATCGGAAGAGGCCATAACAGACGTGAATGTGATAAAAATGCACTTTTCCACGCCGAAATTATTGCAATAAATGAAGCTTGCAAAAATCTTGGCGGATGGCGTCTTCCCGATTCCGAGATTTATGTAACGTTAGAGCCTTGTCCAATGTGTATGGGTGCTATAATTTCCGCAAGAATAGACAAGCTGTATTTTGGTGCATTCGATGAAAAGTCTGGTGCCTGTGGAAGTGTTACCGATTTATCGGGAGTTCTTCCCCATAAAGTTTCCGTTACAAGCGGAGTTTTGGAAGAAGAATGTTCCAACATTATTAAAAGCTTTTTTAAAAAACTCAGAGATTCAAAAAATACAAGAGGTGAACAAATATGAAGTTTAATCATATTACTGTAAGAATTATCAGTGCAGTTATTGCGGTTATTCTTATTGTATCTGTTGCTTTCTTGGCAATAATGCCTTTTGTGAACTAAACAGAGGTTTTTAATATGAAACTTATTAAAAGCATTTTAATTTTTCTTCTTATATTGATTACATCTGCTTGCCTTTTAGCTTATGCTCACGGTTATTTAAAGTTTAAGGAAGCTATTAAAGAAGTTTCAATAGAAGAAAAAGTAAGCGAAATAAAGTCAATCAGGAATTATACAAAAATCGGCGAAATTCCACAGATTTATGTAGATGCCGTTGTTTCTGTCGAAGACAGACGGTTTTATACGCATGAGGGCTTTGATTTGGTCGGTACATTCAGGGCGTTTTGGGTAAATTTTAGCTCTAAAGCTTTAAGAGAAGGCGGAAGCACAATAACTCAGCAATTGGCTAAAAATATGTATTTCCCTTTAGATAATACATTGGAGCGAAAGGTTGCAGAAGTTATACTTGCCCTTGAAATCGAGAAGAAATATTCAAAAGACGAAATTTTAGAGCTTTACTTTAACATTATTTATTATGGCTCGGGTTATTATAATATACACGATGCAGCTTACGGATATTTTGGAAAACCGCCGTCAGACATGAACGAATACGAAGCGACTTTATTGGCAGGAGTTCCGAATGCACCAAGCGTATATTCGCCCAAGGTAAACCTTGATTTAGCACATAAAAGGCAGGAAAAAGTAGTTTCATCATTGGTTGATAATAAAATTATTTCTCAGGATGATGCTAAAAGAATACTGAGTTTTCAAACAAGATAAAAATTAAAGGTTAAACTTTTTATGTTTAACCTTTTAAATTGTATAATATATATCGGAGTGATAGAAATGACAGAAAGAGAAAAAATCAGAAATATCGCAATCATTGCGCACGTTGACCACGGTAAAACAACATTGGTTGATGCTATGCTAAAACAATGCGGAACATTCCGTGAAAATGAGCAGGTTGATGAGCGCGTAATGGATTCAAATGACTTGGAAAAAGAGCGTGGAATCACTATCTTGGCCAAAAACACATCACTTGATTATAACGGATATAAAATCAATATAATAGACACACCAGGACACGCAGACTTCGGCGGCGAAGTTGAAAGAGGTTTAGAGATGGTTGACGGTGTACTTTTACTTGTTGATGCATTTGAAGGATGTATGCCGCAGACAAGATTTGTTCTTTCAAAGTCTTTAGCTTTAGGATTAAAGCCTATTATTGTCGTTAATAAAGTAGACAGGCCCAATGCAAGACCTTATGAAGTAGTTGATGAAGTTTTAGAACTGTTTATTGACCTTGGTGCAACAGATGAGCAGTTGGATACACCTGTAATCTATGCATCAGGAAGAGACGGCTGGGCAACTGCTGAATATAACCCCGAAAGACCCAAAGAAGATTTAAAGGATATGTTTGACTTGATAGTTGACTATATCCCCTGCCCTGATTCCACCGATGACGGACCTTTCCAAATGCTAGTATCAAACATCGACTACGATGAATATACAGGAAGAATTGCAGTTGGAAAAATTGAACGCGGTAAAATCACAACAGGTATGTCTTTGGCAGTTATTAAGCCTGACGGCAAGCAATTATCAGGCAAAGCAGTTAAGCTATATACATTCGATGCATTAAATAAAGCCGTTGCAGACGAAGTAGGTGCAGGCGATGTTGTTGCAATTTCAGGTATTGCAGGAATAAATATAGGCGACACACTCTGCTCTCCGCAGTGCATAGAACCATTACCTTTTGTAAAAATTGACGAGCCTGTATTATCTATGACATTCAGTGTAAATGACAGTCCATTCGCAGGAAAAGACGGAAAATTTGTAACATCAAGACATTTAAGAGACAGATTATACCGCGAGCTTGACTCAAACATCAGCTTAAGAGTTGAAGACACAGATACAACCGAAGCATTTAAAGTTTCAGGAAGAGGCGAATTACATCTTTCTGTCCTAATCGAGAATATGAGACGAGAAGGCTATGAATTCCAGGTTTCAAATCCTGAAGTTATTTTAAAAGAAGTTGACGGAGTTCTTTCAGAGCCTGTTGAAAGAATGATGATAGATGTACCCGACGAATTTACAGGTACAATTATGGATGGAGTAATAGGCAGAATGGGCGAGCTTGTAAATATGCACCCGACAACTCAAGGATATACAAGGCTTGAGTTTTTAATCCCGTCAAGAGGTTTGATAGGCTACCGTTCTGAGATGCTCACACAGACCAAGGGAACAGGAATTGCAAATAGCATTTTAGAAGGCTATAAGCCTTATAAGGGCGAATTTCAGCAAAGAAGTCGTGGTGCTCTTATCGCATGGGAAAACGGTGAATCAATCACTTACGGTCTATACAATGCACAAGAAAGAGGAACACTCTTTATAGGTGCAGGTGTAAATGTGTATGAAGGTATGATTGTCGGCGAAAATGCCAGAAACGAAGACATTGTTGTTAATGTATGCAAGAAAAAGCACGCCACAAATACTCGTGCCTCTGGCTCTGACGATGCTCTGAAGTTAGTTCCGCCACGCCAGATGAGTCTTGAACAATGCCTTGACTTTATCGCAGATGACGAGCTTTTGGAAGTTACTCCAAATCACTTAAGAATGAGAAAAAGAATTTTAAAAACCGACCTTCGCGCAAAGGCTAACGCAAGAAAGTAATACAAACTAAAATCTAAAGAAAGGAGCAATTTAATATGAAACCTAAATTAAATGTCATATTCCCCGATGTCTATTTCCCTGGAATCGAAAACATTGAGGTTGAAAGCTTAAAGGTGAATAAACAGAGAAAAAAAATCGAATTGCTTCTTTCAAAAACAATTCCTGAAGATACTCTTATAAGACTTGAATCGGACATTAAAAATACTTATAACTTTAATACTGTTATTGTAAGAACCCCCGAAGAAAACAACATAAACCTTGAAGACGAACCACAGGTTATGTATGTTACTAAAAAGACATATGAAAAATCAAGCAATGATGAAGTATTAAGAATTAAGCCAAAAATCGTTGATGTCATCTATGGAACATCAATAAGGTCAGGAATTATTCCCATTAAGGAAATAAACGAAGAGACAGGAAGGTGCGTTACTGTCGGCGAAGTATTTTCTGTTGAATTTAAGGATATTACAAGTAAAAAGACAGGCAAAAGCTTTCATCTTGCAGTATTTGATATTTCCGACAGATATGACTCTATCACCTGTCAGCTATTTTTAGAAGCGGACGAAAAGGGAGACAGTGCGTTTTCTTTAGTAAAAGAACAGCTAAAAAAAGGTAAATATGTCGCAGTACGTGGCAAGGCTCAGTATAACGATTATGCAAGAGAAGTTATAATATCTGCAAACGGAATATGTGAAGTAGAAGCACCGCCCAAGAGATTTGATGATTCAGAAGAAAAGAGAGTAGAATTACATCTACATACCCAGATGTCCCAAATGGACGGCGTGACTTCTGCAAAAGAGCTTATTTCCCGCGCAACCGAATGGGGACATAAGGCAATTGCAATAACCGACCACGGCGTTGTTCAGTCATTCCCCGATGCCTTAAAAGCATCAAACAATAATGAAAAAATTAAAATCATCTACGGTATGGAAGGATACCTTGTAGATGACAGTAAAGGTATTATAGACAAAAATACAGATAAAACAATTGATTCAGATTATGTTGTATTTGATATTGAAACCACAGGGCTTAACAATGAGACCGAAAAAATAACAGAAATCGGCGCAGTTAAGATTTCAGGTGGCGTGGTAACTGACAGATGGTCGAGCTTTGTAAATCCCGAAAAGCCTATACCTGAAAATATTGTTAAAATTACAAACATAACCGATGAAATGGTTAAAGACGCCCCAAAAATCGAAGACGCTCTTCCCGACTTTTTAGAGTTTTCTAAAGGGTGTGTTTTGGTTGCTCATAATGCTGCATTTGATACAGGGTTTATTAAGAATGAAGCAAAAAGGCTTGGTCTTAATTACGATTTTTTGAGTATTGATACAATGACTTTGGCAAGATGTATGTTCCCCGAGCTTAAAAACCACAGGCTTGATACACTTACAAAGCATTTAAAAGTCCTTTTGGAAGGCCATCACAGAGCGGTAAATGACGCGAAAGCAACAGCCGATGTGTTTTTAAAAATGCTTGACATTTTAAAGGAAAAAGGCGTCGAAAAATTAAATGATTTACACACAGTATATGATGTAAGAGAAGCTGCAAAGAGAACAAAATCGCATCATATTATTTTGCTGGCTAAAAATCTTAAAGGCATAAGAAATCTGTATGAGATGGTTTCCGCATCTCAGCTTAAGTATTTTTACCGTCAGCCAAGAATTCCGAGAAGTCTAATAGAAGAAAAAAGAGAAGGTATAATTGTAGGTTCTGCTTGTGAAGCAGGAGAATTATTTTCTGCAGTTGTAGACGGAGCAAGCGACGAAAAACTCGAGGAAATCGCATCATTTTATGATTACCTTGAAATTCAGCCCCTAGGCAATAACGAGTATATGAAACGTTCAAGCGAAATGCCACATATCAACACAGATGAAGACCTGATGGAGCTAAATAAAAAGATAGTCTCACTTGGCGAAAAGCTTAATAAACCCGTCTGTGCAACCTGTGACGTACATTTCATTGACCCTGAAGGTGCGGAATTCAGGAAAATTCTTATGCACTATAAAGGTTTTTCCGATGCAGATTTTCAGGCGCCGTTGTACTTTAGAACAACTAAAGAAATGCTAAGAGAATTTGAATATTTAGGCGAAGAAAAGGCATATGAAGTTGTAGTTACAAACACAAATCTTATAGCTGATATGATTGAACCCGTCCGTCCGATTCCGACAGAAAAATGCCCACCTGTAATCGACGGTGCTAAGGAAGATATAGTAAATGATTCATTTAAAAAAGCCGAAAAAATCTATGGTTCTCCGCTTCCCCAGATTGTAAAGGATAGACTAGACAAAGAGCTTTACTCTATCACCACATACGGATTCTCTGTTATGTATAAAATTGCTCAGGAATTGGTAAGAAAATCATTGTCAGACGGATACTTGGTTGGTTCAAGAGGCTCGGTCGGTTCATCATTTGTCGCATTCCTTTCAGATATTACAGAGGTTAACTCTCTCCCGCCCCACTATGTATGTCCTAACTGTAAGCATTCAGAATTCTTACCTGTAGGAACAGGTATGCACGGTTGTGACATGGAAGATAAGTTATGCCCTAAGTGTAATACAAAATATATAAAAGACGGGCACGATATTCCGTTTGAAACATTTTTGGGCTTCAAAGGCGACAAAGAGCCTGATATCGACCTTAATTTTTCAGGTGATTATCAGCCGACAATTCACAAATATACCGAAACATATTTTGGTGAAGGATACGTGTTCAGAGCAGGAACAATCGGTACTGTTGCGGAAAAGACAGCATTCGGATATGTTAAAAAATATGCAGAAGAGCACGGAATTACAATAAGAAATGCAGAAATGAAGCGTTTGGCAGAAGGTTGTGTAGGAGTTAAAAGAACTACAGGTCAGCACCCTGGCGGTATTATTGTTGTACCGTTTAAAAATGATATTCACGAGTTCTGCCCAGTTCAGCATCCTGCAGAAGACCAGAGTTCAGATATAATAACAACTCATTTTGATTACCATTCTATTGACCAGAATCTTTTAAAGCTCGACGAGCTCGGACACGATGACCCGACTGTAATCAAGATGCTTTATGACTTAACAGGTCTTGACCCGCAGACAATCCCGTTAGATGACAAAGAAACAATGAGTCTTTTTACTTCACTTGATGCACTAAAGGTAAATGGTGACATCGGCTCGACTGTCGGAACTTATGGTGTTCCCGAGTTTGGAACAAAGTTTGTACGGCAAATGCTTGTTGACACAAAACCCACCACTTTTGCTGAATTGGTCCGAATTTCAGGACTTTCACACGGCACTGACGTATGGCTTAACAACGCGCAATATTATATAAAAGAAGGCTATACAACTCTAAAAGAAGCAATATGCACCCGTGACGATATTATGCTATACCTTATTTTTAAAGGTGTAGAGGCAGGGCACGCATTTAAGATAATGGAGTCAGTACGTAAAGGCAAAGGCTTAAAGCCTGAAGACGAAAAAGCAATGAGAGACGCTAATGTTGACGAGTGGTATATTGAGTCCTGTAAAAAGATTAAATATATGTTCCCAAAAGCTCACGCAGTTGCATATGTTACAATGGCGTTTAGAATCGCATACTATAAGGTACATTTCCCAAAAGCATTCTATATAGCATATTATTCTGTTCGTGCAGACGATTTTGATGCGACTATTATGGCAAAAGGTATCGATACTGCAAAATCGGCACTGGAGCAAATACTTGAAAGCAAGAAAAACGGAACCGCTGCACCCAAAGATGACAGCTTGATTCCGATTTTAGAGATTTGTATTGAAATGTATCAGCGTGGTATTGATTTTTCACCTATCGACTTATATGAGTCTGACGCTACAAACTTTAAAGAAACAGAAGACGGTATAAGACCGCCGCTCTCTGCTCTTCCAGGGCTTGCCGAAAACGCGGCACAAAGTATAGTAGACGCAAGGAAGAACGGTGAATTCAAGACTTTAGAAGACTTAAGAAAAAGAACTACTCTTACAAAGACAAATATTGATATGTTGATTTCTGAAGGTTACTTAGATCTTCCCGAAACTGACCAGATATCTTTATTTGATTAAATTATATATCAAAAAAAGGACCTGAAATCAGGTCCTTTTTAAGTTCAAAATTAGTTATACTTCTGTGCGATTTCGTCAACCTTGCCAGATTCGAGCATTTCAGTAAGCTTTGTGTTGATAGCATTTAAAAGCTCTTCATTACCCTTTGCAACTGCGATTGCATATTCTTCAGCTTCAAAAGCTTCTGCATCTTCAATTACCTTAAGACCATTCTTTTCAGCTAAAGCCTTACCTGTGTAAGAGTCAATAACAACTGCGTCAAGCTTGCCGTTCTTAACATCCTGAACAATGTCAACGCCACGGTTAGCTCTTGTGATGTTTTCTTCTGCAACCTTAAGGTCATCAGTTACGATAGCATCGCCTGTGTAACCAAGAACAACGCCTACCTTCTTACCTTCTGTGATATCAGCTGCGCATGTGATGTCTTCGTTATCAGCTGCAACTACCATTACCTGTGTAGCTTTGTAGTAAGGAACTGAGAAATCTACGCTCTTAAGTCTTTCTTCGTTTACTGTCATACCTGCAACTGCCATATCAATTTTGCCTGTCTGAACAGATGCTAAAAGACCTTCAAATTCCATGTCTTCGATAACAAGCTCTTTACCCATTGATTCAGCAAGTTCAACTGCGATTGCAACGTCGATACCGTCGAATTCGCCTACTAAGCCTTCTGTTGTTGTGAATTCAAACGGCTCAAATGCAGCGTTTGTACCCATAACAAGTGTGTCCTTCTTCTCTTCGCCTGCTCCACAGCCTGCGAGTACCGCAAGTGCCAAAACAAGCACGAGTGCTAATGATAATACCTTTTTCATAATTTTCTCCTCCTGACAAATGGAAAATAATATATTATATCGCCCTTTTTGGACGCTATAAACTTATAAAACTTTACTTAAGAACGACTGTGTTCTTTCGTTCTTCGGATTATTGAATAGCTCGTCAGGTGTGCCCTGTTCAACAACAACACCCTGATCCATAAAGAGAACTCTTGATGCAACTTCTCTTGCAAATCCCATCTCGTGTGTTACAACAACCATTGTCATACCACCGTCTGCAAGGTCCTTCATAACCTGCAAAACTTCACCAACCATCTCAGGGTCAAGTGCAGATGTAGGTTCATCAAAAAGCATAATCTTAGGGTTCATTGCAAGTGCACGGGCAATGGCAATTCTCTGCTGCTGACCGCCTGAGAGCATTGCAGGATAGGCTAAAGCTTTATCAACCAATCCTACTTTTTCCAAAAGCTCGTATGCTAACTTTTCAGCCTCGGCCTTATCCATTTTTTTAACCTTTATCGGTGCTAAAGTAATGTTATCCAAAATTGTAAGATGCGGGAAAAGATTAAACTGCTGAAAAACCATTCCCATCTTTTCTCTGATTTTGTTTACATTAGTGCCTTTTGAATTGATGCATTCATCTTCAATATAAATCTCGCCTTCAGTCGGCATTTCAAGAAGATTCAAGCATCTTAAAAATGTACTCTTACCAGAACCCGACGGACCGATAACAACAACCTTTTCACCGGGTTTTATATGCTCATCAATACCATTTAATACTTCAAGCTTACCAAAATGCTTATGTAGATTTTTAACCTTAATCATTCTTAATTCTCCTTATCTTTTATCCGACTTTCTGAGATGCTCCTCAAAGCGGGTTAAAAGTACAGACAAGAACTTAATTATCACAAAATAGATAACCGCAATAGAAATAAGCGGATAGAAATAGTCATATGTACGGCTCTGTACCTTTTTAGCTGCACCGACTAAGTCAATATTGTCAATCATACCAATAACGGCAGTTTCCTTAATCAAAACGATGAATTCGTTTGTAAGTGCAGGAAGAATATTCTTGATTGCCTGCGGGATTATGATAAATGTCATAGTCTGTGCACCGGTAAGCCCCAATGACCTGCCCGCCTCTGTCTGCCCGATATTTACAGATAAGATACCGCCTCTTACAATTTCTGCTATATATGCACCCGAGTTAATACCGAATGCAATTATACCAACAAGCATTTTCGGAATAGGAACACTTGCAAATATAACAAAATAGATTATAAGAAGCTGAACCATTGTCGGAGTACATCTTATAATATCAACATATGTACCACCAATCGCCTTTAATACCTTGCTGTTTGAAAGTCGGAATAGTGCGGCAATTACACCGATTATCAAACCTACCAAAACAGAAAAGAATGATATAAGCAATGTGTTCTTGATACCGTTTAAAAACCACATCCATCTGTTATCTATAATAAATGTAGAATTTATTCCCTCGTATACGGAAAGCTTTACCGATTCAAACCATAGTAAGAAACCATCCACTTGTGTTTCTCCTCCTTAGAATTATTCATTGATACCCATACATAATACCAAAGAATGAGAAAATATGCAAGCCTTTTGCCCAAAAAAGCGCAAAATATGCATTATTTGGCGGTATTTATACATTTATGCAGTTATTTACCTACACAGAAGTTAGAAAAAACACTATGAACAATATCTTCAGACACAGTTCTTCCGTCAATTTCACCAAGAGCTGAAATGGCATCATTTATGTCGAGAGCTGCAAAGTCCTGCGGCATATTGTCGTTTATTGAAGAAATCGCCCTTATTAAAGAGTTCTTAGCTTTAACTAAGGCAGAAATATGTCTTTCATTAGTTATGGTTACTTCATTGTTACCTATTAAGTCAAGTTCATATAGCTCTTTAATTCTTTGTGTGAGCTTATCTATTCCCTCTCCTGTTTTTGCAGAAATATTTATACCGTCAGTAATGTGTAAATCAGGTGATATATCAGACTTATTTATAAGGATAATTCTGTTTTTGTCCTTTGTTATTTCTAAAAGCTTTTCATCATCATATGAAATTCCGTTTGTGGCATCTAAAACCAACAAGACAAGGTCTGCCGAGTTTATAGCATCTCTTGATCTCTCAACGCCTATCTTTTCAACTGTGTCATCGGTATCTCTTATACCTGCAGTGTCAATAAGTCTCAACGGCACACCGTCAAGGTCTGCAAATTCTTCTATTATATCTCTTGTTGTGCCGGCGATATCGGTAACGATTGCTCTGTCTTCCATTAAAAGATAGTTTAAAAGCGAAGATTTACCGACATTTGGTTTCCCTAATATTACCGTTTTGATGCCGTCTTTTAAAATTTTGCCCCTTGGTGCAGATTTTAAAAGCTTTTCAGTATCCAAAAGGCATTTTTTAAGTCTGACTGAGATTTCTAAAAGTGTCATATCTTCTAAGTCTTCGTCGGGATAATCAATCGAAACCTGCATTGTGGCAGCCAAAGAAACCAAATCCTCACGAATTTGGTTAACTCTTTTAGACAGATGCCCGCCAATATGACTTGTAGCATTTTTCTGTTCTAAATCTGTTTTTGAATTTATAATATCAATTACGGCTTCTGCCTGTGACAAGTCCATTTTGCCGTTTAAAAAAGCTCTTTTGGTAAATTCACCGGGCATGGCAGGAATGACACCAATATCAAAAAGGGCATTCAAAACTCTTTTTGATGAAACATTTCCGCCGTGTGTGCTTATCTCAACCACATCTTCACCAGTAAATGTATTTGGTGCTATCATTACAGTTGCCAAAACTTCATCAATCACTTCGCCGTTATAGACAATTTTTCCAAAGTGCGCAGTATGAGTTTTCGCATTGGTAAGTTTAATTTTTCCGGAGAAAATTTCTGACGCCGCAGTAACAGCATTTTCTCCGCTTATGCGGATAACGGCAATCCCGCCTGCACCTTTCGGTGTGGAGATTGCCGCAATAGTATTTGTTTTCATAGATTTAATTATTTCCCTTCAGGCATAAGTTCCTTAAGTGCATTCATAAAGGTTTCAATATCCGAAAAGTGTCTGTGAACAGATGCAAAACGAACATATGCAACTTCATCGAGTTCTTTTAAGTGTTCCATCACCTTTTCGCCGATTTCTGTAGATGAAACTTCTTTAATCATTGACTGATAGAGTTCGCTTTCGATATCGTCTGCAATTCTTTCCATCTGCGCAATAGAGATAGGTCTTTTTTCGCAAGCTCTCATCAAGCCTCTTAAAATCTTCCCTCTGTCATACTGCTGACGGGAATTATCCTGCTTAATTACTGCAAGAGAAATAGTTTCAAGCTTTTCATAGGTTGTAAATCTCTTCTGACATTTCAAGCATTCTCTTCTTCTTCTGATAGCAGTAGATTCGTCTGTAGGTCTTGAGTCGATAACCTTGCTTTCTTCAAATCCGCAATAAGGACACTTCATAGTATATCTCCCTTCTTGTGTTCATACTACCACAATTATACAATATATGGTATAACTTTTCAATAACACAAATATTACATTAAAGTAACAATTTCGGTATCATTAGGCATATTTACAAGAATAAATTCACTTCCAACCGAAATAATATTCTCCCATGGGATAATAATTTCCCTTTGTCTTGTAAAAAAGCTTATTATATCATTCTTAGGTATTATTAAAGACTTAATTTTACCCGTCATAACATCAACATCAATGTCCGAAACATTACCAACCCTTTCAGCATTTTCTATATTTATTACAATCTTTCGTCGAAGCTCACTTTTACTGAACACATTACCACCTCTATATAGTATATGATTGACAAACGGGTAAAATTATGTTAAAATAAGGCGATTTAAGTACGGCGAAAGGATATGAATTTACTATGAAGAGAATGTGTGATATTCTCACAGATAAGGTGTCTTCCGCTTTTGAAAAATGCGGATATGAAAGAGAGTTTGGTGTTGTTAGCGTTTCAGACAGACCCGAGCTATGTCAGTTTCAGTGTAACGGCTCTTTTAAGGCATCAAAGTTATATAAAAAAGCACCCTTAATGGTTGCTGAAGAAGTTTCTAAAGTTTTGTCAGAAGACAGTGCAATTGAAAAGGCTGAGGCAATTAAGCCCGGATTTATCAATATTACTCTTTCTGACAGCTACCTTATAGAGCTTTTGGAAACTCTTAAGAATGATGATAATTCTGGTGTACCGCAGGATGGCGAAGGCAAGACAATTATTCTTGACTACGGCGGCCCTAATGTTGCAAAGCCGCTTCATATCGGTCATTTAAGATCTGCAATAATTGGCGAATCTTTAAAAAGACTTGCTAAAAAGTGCGGTGCTACTGCAATTGGCGACATTCATATGGGCGACTGGGGATTACAGATTGGTCTTGTAATTGCTGAACTATCTGTAAGACACCCCGACTGGAAGTGCTTCTCCCCTGACTTTAAAGAAGAAGACGGAGTACCCGAGCTTGATACAGAAACTCTAAACGAAGTTTATCCGTTTGCATCCAAAAAGAGCAAGGAAGATAAATGCTTTGCGGAATTTGCTCACAATGCAACTTATGAATTGCAGAGCGGAAGACCCGGATATATGGCTCTTTGGCGTGAGATTATGAGAGTGTCAGTCAATGACCTTAAAGAAAACTATAATAAGCTTAATGTCGATTTTGAAGTTTGGTATGGAGAGTCCGATGCCGATAAATATGTTCCCGCTTTAATGGATACATTAGAAGAACAGAACCTTGTATATGAAAGTGACGGCGCATTAGTTGTTGATGTAGAAGCAGAAACAGACAAAGCTCCTATGCCGCCTGTAATTGTAAGAAAATCCGACAATTCAAGCATCTATGCAACAACAGACCTTGCTACTATCATTCAGAGAGAACAGGATTTTAAGCCACAGGAAATGTGGTATATAGTTGACAAAAGACAGGGACTTCATTTTGAGCAAGTCTTCAGATGCGCAAAAAAAGCGAATTTAGTGTCTTCTGATTGTGTATTAGATCACTTAGGATTCGGTACTATGAACGGCCCCGACGGAAAGCCGTATAAGACAAGAGATGGCGGAGTTATGAAACTATCCGACCTTATTGATACAGTTACAAAATCAGCCGAAGAAAAGCTTAATGAAAGCGAATTTGTAAACGATTCCGAAAGGCAGGAAACTGCAAGAAAAGTCGGTATGGCAGCTTTAAAATTCGGGGACTTAATAAACCACAGAGCAAAAGACTATATCTTTGATATTGACAAGTTCCTTTCATTTGAAGGAAAAACAGGAACATATCTTCTCTATACTGTAACAAGAATTAACTCTATTCTTAAAAAGTCACAAGATTCAGGAGATAAATTTTCGGGCATCTATTCTGATTCTGAGCGAGATTTAATTTTGGCACTTCTCCTATCAGGCGAAGCATTCAGTTATGCATATCAGGAAAAAGCTCCTAACTATATCGCAGAATCTGCGTACAGAATTGCTACTCAGTTCTCGCGTTTCTATCATGATAACTATATCTTAACAGAAGAAGATGCTGTAAAGAGAAACAGCTGGATTACACTTATTAAACTAACAAAAGAAATTCTTACACTTCATTTTGATATTTTAGGTATTGAAACAGTTGAAGCTATGTAAAACTAAAAACGGCAGACTATTAAGTCTGCCGTTTTTTATATCATTTTTACGCCGTTTTCATCCCATTCAAAGCTTACTGTTTCACCTGTTCTGGTTTTAAAGCCTCTTACTCTTCCGCTTTTCCATGCTTTTGGCAGTGCAGGAAGAAGCAGAACCTCTCCTATATGGCTTTCTATAAGCATTTCCGAAATCGGAGCAAGAATACCCATGCTTCCATCAACCTGGATAATTCCACAACATTGATTTATCAAATTGGGTTGTAAATTATTTTTACAAAACTTATTTATAAGATAATCTAAAGCTTTGTCTCCGTTTGAAAGTCTTGCAAACATTGTCGCAATCCAGACATCTGCCCAACCACAATCATCATCGTGATTTATAGCAGAAAGTCTTCTGTCTAATGACTTTTTGCCCGCATCTAAGTATTCTTTTGAATCATACATATCACCAGGATACATAAAATAAAGATGAGCCATATGTCTGTGTCCAACTTCGTTTTCCAGAAACTCTTCTCCCCACTCTAAAATTCTCCCGTCCGTACCGATTTTGACAGGTTTCAGTTTTAAGAAGATTTCTTTTAGATGCTCACAGTTTTCTCCAATAATTTCTGCTGCCTTGATTGTTTTATCAAATACATCTGAAATAATTTCCATATCCATAGCACATCCATCCGAAACAGAACAAACTTTCCCGTCATAGATGAATTCATTTTCAGGTGAAGTAGAGGGGCATGTTGTTAAAAATCCTTCGCTATTTTCGTACATCCAGTCTTCTAAAAATTCGCACGCGCCTCTCATTACAGGATAATATTCCTTTAAAAACTCAATGTCTTTGGTATGGAGATAATGTTCCCATATATCTCTAAGTAGCCAGAATCCGCCCATTTTCCAGTATCCCCAATGTGGGTTTATGTACGATTCTCTGTTAAATCTCCATATGTCTGTCGTATGCCACGTAGCCCATCCACGAAGACCAAACTCGTTACCGATTTGAGAAAAATCTTTTAGCATTTTAAATATCGGTTCATGACATTCGGGCAAATTTACCGTTTCAACTCCCCAATAGTTCATCTGTAAATTTAT
>JAZNQG010000078.1:0-8468 GCA_045590035.1 Clostridia bacterium | reverse complement strand
TACAGAAAGCGCCACGTGTCTTATGCCCTGAAGCTTTTCAGTATCGGGAGTTTTGTCGGTATCAGCGGATACAATCTCAATCATATCTCCACTTTCAAATGCCACAAAGTATGTACCCTTGCCGTTATCATAAACGGTTTTTGTCCCAAAGGTCTTATTGTACCATTCTGAAAGAACCTTTGAATCCTTAGCAGCAATACCAATGTGTTCAATACCAGTTACCATTGCTTTCGCCTCCATTTTTTGTATGTTTATATAATACCACAAAATTTTACCACTTGCAAGAATAAATAAAAAATTCACAAACCCTGCCATTTGGCAGGGTTTGTCTTTAATTAAAATCAATATTTGGGACGAGCCATATAATGTGTATGCAATAGCTCGTGAGCCTTGTGTGAACCAGGCTTTTCAAGGAACTCGTCATAGAGTTTCTTGATATCAGGGTTCTCGTGGCTCTTACGGATTGTAAGCTTTTCGTCCTCTGAGTAAAGAGCCTTTGCTCTTTCCTTCTTAACATCAATATCCATATATGTCTTAGATGAGCAAATCGGCTGACCGCCACCTGTTACACAGCCGCCCGGGCAAGCCATAATTTCGATGAATTCATACATCTTTTCACCGCTTCTGATAGAATCAAGAAGCTTTCTTGCATTACCAAGACCGTGTGCGATAGCAACTCTTACATCCTTACCGCCGAGTGTTACTGTAGCTTCCTTAATACCGTCTGTACCACGAACTGCTTCAAATTCAACCTTATCCAAAGGCTTATTTTCAACAATCTCATATACTGTTCTTAAAGCTGCCTCTGTTACACCGCCTGTAGCACCGAAGATAACGCCTGCACCTGTAGCTCTTTCAAACGGATTATCAAATTCTTCATCAGGAAGATTCTTAAAGTTGATACCTGCCTGCTTAATCATCTTAGCAAGCTCTCTTGTTGTGATAACTGCATCAACGTCGTTAAGTCCGTTAACTCTCATTTCGTGTCTTGCAGACTCGAACTTCTTAGCTACGCAAGGCATAACCGATACAACGAACATCTTCTTAGGATCAATGCCTTCCTTCTCTGCATAGTAGCTCTTAAGGATTGCACCGAACATCTGATGCGGTGATTTACAGCTTGAAAGATTATCAAGGAAATCAGGGAAATTGTGTTCACAGAACTTAATCCAACCGGGTGAACATGATGTGATAAGCGGAAGCTTGCCACCGTTCTGTAAACGGTCTAAAAGCTCTGTTCCCTCTTCCATAATTGTAAGGTCTGCACCTGTATCTGTGTCAAATACTTTATCAAAGCCAAGTCTCTTAAGCGCTGCTGCCATCTTGCCTGTTACAGCAGTACCGATGGGGTAACCAAACTCTTCGCCTAAAGCTGCTCTTACTGCAGGAGCAGTCTGTACGATTACGTACTTTTCTTCATTATCGATAGCTTCCCAAACCAAGTCTGTTGAATCCTTCTCACGAAGTGCGCCAACAGGACAAGCTGCGATACACTGACCACAGTTTACACAAGCTGTCTGAGCAAGCGGCTTATCGAATGCACAACCAACCTTTGTATTGAAGCCTCTTTCCATTGTGTCAATAACTGCAACTGTCTGCACATCTTTACATGCACTTACGCAACGACGGCAAAGTACACACTTATTGTTGTCACGAACGATTGACGGTGAAAGCTCGTCAATTTCATATTCGTTTCTTACGCCTTCATATGCAATCTCTGTAATTCCGAGTTCTTCAGATAGGGTCTGAAGCTCACAGTTCTGATTTCTTACACATGTTAGGCACTTTCTGTCATGGTTTGACAAAATGAGCTCAAGTGTTGCTTTTCTTGCTCTTTTTACACGGGGTGAGTTTGTTAAAACTTCAATACCCTCAGCTACCGGGTAAACGCAAGCAGCCTGCAAAGCTCTTGCACCCTTAATTTCAACAACACACATTCTGCATGAGCCGGTGTGTGAGACATCCTTCAAATAGCAAAGAGTAGGGATATCGATTCCGGCTTGTTTTGCGGCCTCAAGCACAGTAAAACCTTCAGGTACTGATACGTCCTGGCCATTTATCTTTAAATTTACCATTTTAAATTAAGCCTCCCTTACTTCTTTGAAATTGCGCCGAACTTACATGATGACATACAAGCTCCACACTTGATACATTTATCCTGGTCAATTACAAACGGTGAACGAACTTCGCCGGTAATTGCATTAACAGGACACTGTCTAGCACAAAGGCTACATCCCTTACACTTTTCAGGATCGATAATATATTTTGCCAAAGCCTTACATACGCCTGCAGGACAAACCTTATCAGTTACGTGTGCAATATACTCGTCTCTGAAGTACTGAAGTGTAGAAAGTACAGGGTTCGGAGCTGTCTGTCCGAGACCGCAGAGTGATGATTCCTTAATGCTGTAGCAAAGCTCTTCGAGCTTGTCGATATCTTCTAATGTTCCCTTACCGTCGGTAATCTTTGTAAGAAGCTCTAAAAGTCTCTTTGTACCAACACGGCACGGTGTACACTTACCGCAAGACTCATCAACTGTGAACTCCAAGAAGAACTTAGCGATGTCAACCATACAGTTATCTTCGTCCATAACGATAAGTCCGCCTGAACCCATCATTGAACCGATAGCCATAAGTGAATCGTAGTCAATCGGAGTATCCATTAAGTGAGCAGGAATACATCCGCCTGAAGGACCACCTGTCTGAGCTGCCTTAAACTTCTTGCCGCCCGGGATACCGCCACCGATTTCTTCAACGATTTCTCTTAAAGTTGTACCCATCGGAACTTCAACAAGACCTGTATTGTTAATCTTACCGCCCAAAGCGAATACCTTTGTTCCCTTTGACTTTTCTGTACCAATTGTATTGAACCAGTCAGAACCGTTATTGATAATCTGCGGAATATTTGCATATGTTTCTACGTTATTAAGGATTGTCGGCTTTTCCCAAAGACCTTTAACTGCCGGGAACGGCGGACGGGGTCTGGGCTCGCCTCTCTTACCTTCGATAGATGTCATAAGTGCTGTTTCTTCACCACAAACGAATGCACCTGCACCGAGTCTTATCTCTAAGTCAAATGCAAAGTCTGTACCGAAGATACCTTCGCCAAGTAAACCATATTCCTTAGCCTGATCGATAGCAATCTGCAATCTCTTAACAGCGATAGGATACTCAGCACGGATATATACATAACCCTGGTTAGCACCGATAGCATAGCCTGCAATAGCCATAGCTTCGATAACCGAATGGGGGTCACCTTCCAAAATTGAACGGTCCATAAATGCACCGGGGTCGCCTTCGTCGGCGTTACAACAAACGTACTTCTGCTCATTTACAGAGTTTTTAGCAAACTGCCACTTAAGACCTGTCGGGAAGCCACCGCCACCTCTGCCACGAAGACCTGACTTTTTGATTTCTTCAATAACTTCATCAGGAGTCATTTCTGTCAAGCACTTACCCAAAGCCTTGTATCCGTCAAAAGCTATGTATTCATCAATGTTTTCAGGGTCGATAACACCACAGTTACGAAGTGCCAGTCTCAACTGCTTTTTATAGAAATCTACTTCGTTAAGGCTCTTAACATTGTTATCATCAACGATTGTTTCCTGATACAAAAGACGCTTAACGATTCTTCCCTTTAAAAGATGTTCTTCAACGATTTCTTTAACGTCGCCTACCTCAACTCTGCTGTAGAAACAGCCTTCGGGGTAAACAATCATAACCGGGCCGAGTGCACAAAGGCCGAAACATCCGGTTTTGATAACTTTAACTTCTTTTTCAAGTCCGTTTGCCTCAAGCTGTGCTTCCATTTCTTTCATAATGGCATCGCAGCCTGATGAAGTACAACCTGTACCACCACAGCAAAGGACGTGAGCTCTTACCATATCCATTGTAATTGCTTTCCTTTCTAAATATTATTATTCAGCTTTACCGATTGTGTATTCTGTTACAACCTGCTTGTTTACAATGTGGTCTGCAACCACCTTTGCAACCTTTTCAGGTGACATTTTTACATATGTTACCTTTTCTTCGCCGGGCATATAAATCTCAACGATCGGCTCTAAACGGCATACGCCGATACAACCGGTCTGAGCAACTGTAACATTAGAAAGATTACGCTTGTTGATTTCGTCAACAAATGCACTCATTACCGGGCGCGCACCTGCTGCGATACCGCAAGTTGCCATACCTACAACAACTCTTACAGCGTCGTCATCCTCTTTACGCATTGTAAGACCGCCAATTGTTCTGTTTCTGATTTCCTGCAATTCAGCAAGACTCTTCATGGAAAATCATCCTTTCTTAAAAGATTTAGTTAAGAGATTCTTCATTTTCTTTTATAAAATCCAAAAGCCACAGCATAACTTCGTGTTCTTTTAAAGAAACTCCGTCGAGCACCTTTTTGATTTCTCTTGTGTCAAGCAAAAATTCCTTTTCGCCTGCCTTATGCAAATAAAGAAAATCTGTTTGTTCGTTCATAATTATTAGCTGGTGCATTGTCGATGCAATATCGCCAAGCGGTTGTCTGTCGATATGTGAAAGCCCAAAAACTGCAGAGATTTTAGTCCCGACACCAACTTCCGACCAAAGACTTATATTTCCGCCCGTCATCTCAGCCGCTAATTTTAAAAGCGGGATTCCAAGGCCTACTCTTCTTGTCTTTCTGCCCGTTGTAAATGGGTCTGTAACCTTTTTAAGTACCTCTTCTTCCATACCACACCCGTTATCATTCACGGTAATGGTTAAGGTATCGTTTTCTTCGTCTTCAATTATCGAAACCTCAATCAGTGTTGCACCTGCCGAAATGGAATTCTGCACTATATCAAGTATGTGCAGTGAAAGCTCTTCCATATTAATATTTTGCAAGGATTGCAGCCATTTCGCCCTTGCCGAGACGGCCGTAAACATCTTCATTGATTGTTACAACAGGAGCAAGACCGCAAGCGCCAACGCATCTTGTTGCTTCGAGTGAGAACTTACCGTCAGGTGTGCACTCACCAACATCAATCTTCAAGATTTCCTTGATTTCTTCTAAAATATCACCTGAACCCTTAACATAGCATGCAGTACCTAAGCAAACGCCAATCTGATACTCACCCTTCGGGTTAAGTGAAAACTGTGTGTAGAAGGTAACGATTCCGTAGATTTCTGCTAAAGGTACATCAAGACCTTCTGCAATCATTGTCTGCACTTCAATCGGAAGGTAACCGTAGATTTCCTGAGCTTTGTGAAGCACGGGAATTGCAGCACCCTTCTGGCCCTTGTGCTCGGCAATAATCTCCTGGAGCTTCGCCTCCTGTTCCTTTGTGCCTTTAAAAGGCAATGTGCTTTTTTTCTCCATTTATAGACCTCCTGTCTTTTGATTTATATTTCATCCAATACATTATACCACTAAATTTGTTAAATTTCTAGCAAAGTTTTTATATATAAGAATTTTAGTTATTTTTGCACAAAAAAGTCGATTATTGCTTGTGCAGTTTTGTCCTTTACATCGATAAAAAACTCTCTTTCTGAGATATTTTCAAGGTAGTGCGCATCAGAGTTTGAGATAATCTTGAAATCAGGGTAATTTTTGGACAATTCTTCCCTGTTTTTCTTTGTAATTTCCAACGCCGTAACCTTAAGGTCGGGCGGCAAAAATCCAAGGTTTGACAAAACAGAATAGCTGTCTCTGTCAATGTGTGCAGGAATTGCTACACCGCCAAGCGATTTGGCATTTTCCACGACATCATAAATGCTCATTCCCGATGCAGTTACCAAAAGGTTCTCTTCTTCGCCTACAACTTCGTCCATCTCGTTCATAAATAACTGGTTCCCAAAAATTTCAGGTCTGTTTTTTATAGGCGTTGATACCTTTTTAATCCGCCTTTCCATTTCTTCGGCTGCGGATACTGACGGAAAATAGCAAACAACGTGGACTTCTTCTAATGTTTCCACTTCTATTCCGGGAACAACTAAAATGTTATCCCCTGCCGCCATTTCAACCGCTCTTATATTTCCTGCAGAATTATGGTCGGTTACTGCTATTACATCAAGACCTTTTATTATCGACATATTGACAATATTATTCGGTGTCATATCATTATCGCCGCACGGTGAAAGTGCCGAATGTATATGCAAATCGTAATAGAGTCTTATATCTCTCTCCCCCTTTAAACACCGAGGGAAATCAGCTCTTTTGCCACCTCGTATGCTGACTTGTCGGTTGTAATTAGCGGAATGTCTTCTAAATCTCCCTTGCTTTTTGCCGTATCGTCAGGCTTTTGTCCGTCACATAAAATCACGCACGAGCCTTCTGCCAGAACAGACACTGCAACAATATTCACATTTGTCTGTATGGTAATCCATACATTTTCACTTTGTACCCTGCTCATAGCAAGACTTAATAAGTCTCCTATGTAGCAACCTGAAACATTGTTTAATAGTCCGCCTTCGCCTGCTGCAAGAGTATAACCTGTTTTGTCCAGTAATTCTTTTACAGTCATTTTAGTTGTCCCTTTCTTTTTTCAGTTTCTCGTACTTTTCCTTAAGACTCATCATATGTTCTCTTAGCTTAAAGATACAGTCATCGGGTGATGCGTAGCCTTTTATGACATCTTCTGCAAAGCAGGCGCAACTGGGAGAACCGCACGAGCCGCAGTCAAGACCCGGTAGCTCTTTTTCGAACTCTTCAATCTTTACCATCATTTCCATCGCACGTTTCATATCCACATTAAGCTTCATAACGGGTCTGTAGACCATAGGTTTCTGGAGTGCAATTTCTATATCATCATCAACACCCATACCCTCTTCTTTAAAGGGTTTAACTAATGATGCAAGTCTTGACCTTGCGACAAAGTTGTTTTCTGCAGTTAATGGTCCGCCGACACATCCGCCGGGGCACGCTAAGGCTTCTATGTACTCGATATCGGATAACTTCTCGTCGTCCATATCTTCCAAAACTCTTATAACATTTTCAATGCCGTCAACAGATATATTTCTGTCCGTTCTGGTTGCATTTGCTTCTCCGCCTGAAACTGCCCAGAGAATACTTTCCTTTCCCGAAGTTGCATCAATGTCAATATCTTCTTCCGACATTGCGCCGATTTTCTGCGCCATCTTAAGATAAATCTCTTTCATAGACACGACAAAATCAACTTCCGAGCCTTCTCTTGACTTTGCGTTTCTTACTTCTGTCGCCTTAGCGGCACAGGGACTTATAAACACAATCGCAATTTCTTTGGGGTCAAGACCTGTCTTTCTGACCGCTTCCCTTCTTGCCATAGCTGCTGAAATTTCCATTGGAGCTTTTAAGGGAATTATGTGGTTAATAAGATTTGGGAATCTTATGGTAATAAGCTTTACAACTGCAGGGCAAGCCGATGAAATTGTTGGCTTTAAAAGCTCTCCTGATTTTAACAGCTCTCTTGTTCTTTTAGAAACCGCCTCTGCACCGCGAGACACTTCAAATACATCATCAAATCCGATTTTCCGCATTGCAGACAAAATCATACCGACGCTCTCTGCTCTTGAAAACTGTCCGTAAAATGCAGGTGCAACAAGTGCGACCTTATATTTATATTCATTTGGTATATCAATACTGTCGGTAACTGCTTTTTTTGCACGGTATGGGCAAACTCTTATACATTCACCGCAGTCGATACACCTTTCTTTTAATATCTTTGCTTTTGAATTCTGTATACGGATTGCCTGAGTCGGGCAATTTTTAAGGCAGTTGGTACAGCCCTTGCACATTTCCTGCTGAAGCGTTACCGAATGCCATTGGTTCTTCTCTTCCACAAAGAACACCTCCTGTTATACATTGATTGTAAGCGTAACTGTTGTTCCGACACCAATTACCGTGTCTATCTCCATATTATCCGAGTATTTTTTCATATTGGGAAGTCCCATACCTGCACCAAACCCAAGTTCTCTTACTGTGTTTGATGCGGTAGAAAAGCCTTCCTGCATAGCTTTTTTAAGGTCAGGGATACCGGGTCCGTTGTCCTTTAAAATTGCAACAATTTTTTGGGGTGAAATTTCAACATCGATATACCCACCGTTTGCGTGGATTACCATATTGATTTCACCTTCATACATCGAAATTGCAACACGGCGGATAACTTCAGGGTCAAAGCCTAACTGCTTTAGAGTCTTTTTGACCTTTGATGAACATTCGCCCGCAACGGTAAAGTCTGTCCCGTCAACTTCATAATGAAGTTTCAGTGTATCAGCCATTGTCTTTTTCCTCCATATCAGGATTTCCAAGACCGTTTGTATATAAAAGACCGGACGCAATATACAAATGATGGTCGGTTGACATTAAAACCATATCCTTAGCTTCTGCCATAGCTATAAGGTTTTCGTCAGGAGCTTTGCCTCTTACAAAAACAATTGCAGTAATATCCAACATCTCTGCAGTTCTTATAACCTGCGGATTCATAAGACCTGTAAGTAACAGCGACCTGTCTTTGACAAATGCCAACACAT
>JAZNQG010000077.1:0-4561 GCA_045590035.1 Clostridia bacterium | reverse complement strand
TTGTACTGCTCGGAGTAACATTTGCGGCAACAAGTGTCTTAGGCGCAATTATAAGCGGTGCTCTTCTGGGCTTTTTAGCTCTTATTCTTACCGAAACCGCCTGCCTTGTAAAATGTCTCGCATCCTGCGATGAATAATATTTAAAAAAGGTTGCCCTCGGGCAGCCTTTTTTTGTTTATTTCTTTTAAGCATAATATAAACACTTTATTGAAAAACTATTTTTTATGATGTATAATCATAAAAAAAGAATTTAATGTACGGTGAAATCTATGAAAACATTTGAAAAAATATACGAGGTTGTTAAATCAATACCAAAGGGCAAGGTTGCAACATATGGGCAAGTTGCCCTTCTTGCAGGCAATCCGCGTTGGGCGAGAGTTGTAGGCTATGCCCTGCATGTAAATCCCGACCCCGAAAACATCCCCTGCTACAGAGTCGTAAACCGCGAAGGGAAAGTTGCAGACAGCTTTGCATTCGGCGGCGGTCATATTCAAAGGCAGATGTTAGAAGCAGACGGCATCATTTTTGAACCCGACGGCAGAATAGATTTAAAAAAATATGGTATGTGATGAATATTAAAAAACCAAAAAGGTGAGCAAAAGCTCACCTTTTTTATAGTCTTATTTTCTTTATTTCGTCTATGTAATACTTAACAAGCTCAAACTTTGTACCCGGCATAAGTCTATGGTCAGGACACGGAATAAATCCGCCCATAGCCGCAAGCCTTTTAATTCTTTCAATTTCTGCATCGACAGCCGCTTTGTCTTTTCTAAGTGCGGTCTTATCCATGCCGCCGACTCCAAGCATTCCCTTGCCATATTTCTTTCTTGCCGCTTCAAACTGGTCGCCCCATGTACCTATTTCAATCGGGAACATAACATTCACGCCTGTTTCAAACCATGTATCAAGCACCTTGTCTGTTACGCCGTCGCAATCAAGCGAGATAATATCAATGCCGTATTTATGGCATAAGTCATTTCGTTTTTTATAATGCTTTCTGCACAGCTCATCAAAAATATCCGGTGAAAGAAGCGGGCCGTTTTTAAAGCAAATATCTTCCCAATAATGTGCAAAGTCAAATTTTGCACCGGTTTTCAGAATAGTTTCAGCAACCTTATACTGCATATCGGCATAGGTGTCAATTATATCGGCAAACAATGTTTCGTCTTCATCATACATAAGATAGCTCATACCTAGAACCGAAGTCATATTTCTGATATCTCCCAAAACGCTTCCCAGATTAAGTCCGACGGGATTCTCCTGTGAGCGTGTATTGTTAAAGTTCTTAAAATACTCCAAATCAACACGCTCAGCATCAAACTGCATTTTGGGTTTATATAAGCTTTCAAATGCTTCTCTGTCTTTTAAAAGGTAATCGTCCTCAGCAGGAATTGAATCAACACCGGGTTTTATTCTTTCGATAAGTCCGTAATTATTTATTACTCTTTTAGTTCCGTCGGGGAACTCTTCTAAAACCTTTGTTTCAAACGCAGGAAGGAGTCTTGTCTTTCCGCCTTCTATTGTATGCCAGTTAAAATCCCAGCCAAGAATTTTGTCAAGCTCATGGTCTGCTTCATTTCCGTCAGCCCATCTTTTTGAAATCCCTTCAGGGATTTTACCCTGCATTTCCCACTCTTCCAAAAGCTCATACCAGTATCCGAAATGAACGGCAGGCATTCTGTCAGCGGATTTATAGTGTAAAATATTCGCAACTCTTTCTCTGTTTGTCATAATAAAAACCTCCAATTATAAATAATTGCTTTATATATTCACAATTATATCACACTTAAAATCCTGTTCAATTCTTAATATTGCTTTTTTATTAACTGAAATTGCTTTTTTGATTGACTTTTCTTTTTGATGAGTTTATTATAAAAAAAGGAGATGATAATATGCTTGATTTTTTTCTTGACCTGTCAAACGAATCAAAAACAAATCCTGTTATACCGAACAGTTTTCTTTCGTCCCTGCCTTTTACCATTTCAATATGCGGGGAGTTTTATGCAGGCAAAAAATACTTTACAAAACGCGACCAGTTAAATAACTACCTTTTGCTTGTTACCGTAGAGGGAACGGGCAAAATGATACACAAAGGACAGACTTGCATTTTAAAGCCAGGAACTGCTTTAGTTGTTGACTGCAATATTCTGCACAAGTACCGTACCGAAGAATGTGATTTATGGCATTTTTATTTTGTTCACTTAAACGCACTTTCAATGAGTGCCTATAACAATTTGCTTTTGAATAAGCTGACTCCCGTAACACTTAAAGACCCTGACTATGTCTTTAATCTTATGAAAGAGCTTTATAATCTTTCATTTGTATCCGATGCCAAAACATATATAATGATAAGTAATATTATCTCAAATATTCTTACCGAAATGGTTTGTTCCCTTTCAGACGAAAATGACAAGACGGCTTTGTCCGACAGGGAAGATATAAATATTTTGAAGGATTTTATCCGTGATAATTTCAAAAAGGATCTTTCTGTTGACGATTTTATGAAGCTAACTAATCTTTCACGGCACTATCTTATACATACCTTCAAAAGAGAAGTCGGAATGCCCCCGTATCAGTATCTGCACCTTTTAAGAATAAATTTTGCACAATCCCTGCTTACTACAACCGATATGACCATATCGGAAATATCGGAAAAAGCAGGCTATAATTCCCCTGCCGTATTTATCAGGCACTTTAAATTTTTCAATAAAACCACCCCGCAAAAATTCCGAAAGGATTTTCTTATGTATTTAGAAAAACCAAAAAGGTGAGCTTTTTGCTCACCTTTTTTAATTTCAGCAGTCCTTTATTCCACAACCTGTAACTTGCTTTCTTCCGACATTTTCCTGAATTCTGTTTAAACATTCGCCAAATCTCTGGAAATGCACAACTTCTCTTTCACGAAGGAATTTAATAACCTTTGTTACATCAGGGTCATCGCACATTTTTAAGATATTGTCATAGGTAACTCTCGCCTTTTGCTCTGCTGCCAAATCTTCCACCAAGTCTGCAATCGGGTCGCCTTTTACGCCGATATACTCGGCTTTCCACGGATTACCCGACGCTGCAGCAGGATATACGCCTTTTGCATGGTCGATATAATAAGGTGCCATGGGGCTATTCTCAATTTCGCCAGTTGTAGCGTTCTTTGTAAGCTGATGAATAAGCGTTCCAACCATCTCAAGATGCGCAAGCTCTTCTGTTCCGATGTCGGTTAAAAGTCCCTTTGCCATATCGTCTTTCATAGAAAATCTCTGTGAAAGATAACGCATTGATGCACCAAGCTCACCGTCAGGTCCACCGTACTGGCTTACGATAAATGCGGCAAGTTTGGGGTCAGGATTTTTTATATTGATAGGTATTTGAAGTTTTTTCTGATATTCCCACATAATTTACATATCCCTTTCTTTTAACAATTTTCCCACGGCCACGGGCCTTTGATCCATTCCCATGTTTCGGTATTATTATTAGCCGACGGTGTAAGCGGGCCGTAGAGTCTTTCGTATTCTTCTTTTAACTGTTTTGCAATTCTTTCAAACTGGCAAAACTTCTCAAGCGCTTCTCTATGATTTGGATGAGTGTCTAAAAAGAGGTTAAGTTCTTTTAAGACAAAATCCGCTTCCTTAATTTCTCTTAAAAGCTTCTGTCTTCCCTGTAGATTAACCATTACACTTATCCTCCTTTACTCCTCTTAAATATTCACACATACTAAGAGCGAGCTCGGGAAATAAAGTTCCGCATTTTAAGGCTTCTTCGGGTGAAAAGGTTTCAAATGATGTCTGAGGCGGTACATACGCGTAGCCTACTACCATATTCTTAAATTCCACTTGTTTACGCTCCTTAAATATTTTTTTGAAAAGGCAAAATAAAAATATTCCGCCTGATTTATAATATTCCAAAAAACACTTTTTTGTGCATCTGTCCCCTTGAATGTTTGAAGATTTTGTGGTAATATAACTTCTGTAATCAAATAATTTCTGGGAGACACCGACAAAATGGAAAACACAAAGAAAAACATATTTAAAAACACATTCGTAATCGCAGTTTTAGCGCTTTTTTGCAATGCTCTCTGGGGCAGTGCAACGCCTTTTATAAAGACCGGATATGAGCTGATGATGCCTGCAAAAAACACCGCATCCACCATACTTTTTGCAGGAATAAGATTCTTTTTTGCAGGAGTTTTAACAGTTTTAATTTACAGCATTGGAAGACGGAAATTCTTAGTCCCCAAAAAAGAAAATCTACCGAAGGTTTTGACTGTAAGCCTTTTTCAGACAATTCTCCAGTACATATTTTTCTATATCGGACTTTCTAATACTACAGGCGTTAAAGGTACGATAATCAGCGGTTCAAACGCATTTTTCACAGTTTTAGTCGCCTGCCTTATCTTCAGGCAAGAAAAACTGACATTCAAAAAAATCATCGCCTGCCTTTTGGGATTTGCGGGAATTATCCTTATTAACATAAACGGCCTTGACTTTACAATGAACTTTACAGGCGACTGCTTTGTAATGTTTGCGGCAATTTCCTATGCGTTTTCATCGGTTTTTGTCAAGATATT
>JAZNQG010000076.1:0-1823 GCA_045590035.1 Clostridia bacterium | reverse complement strand
TTGTCTTACCTCATCCTTTGTGTTTTCAAAATCGCAAACTGCCATTTTGATAAGCTTTGCAATCTCTCTCATATCGTCTTCCTTAAGACCTCTTGATGTTGATGCGGGAGTACCGATTCTGATACCGCTTGTAACAAAGGGGCTGCGTGTGTCAAACGGTATAGCATTTTTGTTAACTGTAATGCCGACCTCGTCTAAGTTGTGTTCTGCTTCTTTACCTGTTACACCTGTTTCTGTAAGGTCGACTAACATTAAGTGGTTGTCGGTTCCGCCTGAAACAAGCTTAAAGCCTTCTTCCATAAGACCTTCTGCCAAAGCCTTTGCATTCTTTACAACCTGAGCCTGATATTCTTTAAATTCGGGGCTCAATGCTTCGCCGAAGCAAACAGCCTTAGATGCGATAACGTGCATCAAGGGTCCGCCCTGAATTCCAGGGAATATTGCCTTATTTACCTTTAGAGCAATTTCTTCATCGTTTGTTAAAATCAAACCGCCACGGGGACCACGAAGAGTCTTATGAGTTGTAGTAGTAACAACGTCTGCCACACCAATCGGAGACGGATGAAGTCCTGCTGCAACCAATCCCGCAATATGTGCCATATCTACCATAAAGTATGCGCCGACTTCTTTTGCAATCTCAGCGAACTTTGCAAAATCAATAGTTCTCGGATATGCAGACGCACCTGCCAAGATAAGCTTCGGCTTACACTCTAACGCCAAACGTCTTACTTCTTCATAGTCAATAGTATTTGTATCTTCTGTTACGCCGTAGGGTACGATATTAAAGTACTTACCCGACATATTAACAGGGCTTCCGTGACTTAAGTGTCCGCCGTGAGCAAGGCTCATCGAAAGGACAGTGTCGCCAGGTGTCAAAAGTGCAAAGAATACTGCCATATTAGCCTGTGCACCTGAGTGCGCCTGAACATTGGCAAAGCTGGCACCAAAAATCTCTTTAGCTCTTTCGATTGCAAGATTTTCTACCACATCGACACATTCGCATCCGCCGTAGTAACGCTTGCCCGGGTATCCTTCTGCATATTTATTTGTAAGATGTGAACCCATCGCTTCCATAACTGCCTCGGATACAAAGTTTTCCGATGCAATAAGCTCGATTTTGTTCTGCTGACGTGAAATTTCCGACTTCATTGCTTCAAAAATTTCAGGGTCCTGATTTCTTAAGTTCTTAAATTCAAACATTTTTTTATCCTTTCTGTGCATAATATTAAAAGCACTAATACTCTATTTTAATTATACATCTATTTTTAAAAAACTGCAAGAGATATTTCTAAAATTTCACTTTTTTAGGTAAAATCTATTGATTTTTGTGCGGTAAAAGTAGTATTATATGGGTATGATTAAACTAAAAGGAGAAAAAAAATTATGACAGATAAAGAACTGTACGGAAAATTGACATACAAAAGAAAAAATGTATTTGACGAAATTTCACCCGATGAAAAAAGAAAGGTTTTAGACCTTGCGGACGAATACAGAGTATTTTTAGATAACGGTAAAACCGAGAGAGAATGTGTAAAAGAAGCAGTTAAGATGGCGGAAGAAAACGGCTTTGTTCCGATGGAAAGCAAGGATAAATTGTCGGCAGGCGACAGAATTTATACAATTAACCGTGACAAAAACATTGTCCTTATGGTTATAGGTGAAGAACCAATCGAAAACGGCTTTAATTTAGTCGGCGCACACATTGACTCGCCCCGACTTGACTTAAAGCAAAATCCCCTTTACGAGTCGGACGGCATAGCGCTATTTAAGACTCATTACTACGGCGGAATCAAAAAATATCAGTGGGTTACAATTCCTTTAGC
>JAZNQG010000075.1:0-2606 GCA_045590035.1 Clostridia bacterium | reverse complement strand
GTTGACGTTGTTATTAAAGAAGTTCCGCGCGTCGGCTTCGCTATTACTTACCTTTCAACCGTTATCAATATGATTGATTCTATTGGAAATAAAAAAATGCAGGTCGTTAAATATATCCTGCAAAAAATGGATTCCAATAATAAACTTTCTGAAACTGTTCGTGAAATTTCGGCAGGCTCTGGTTGTTCGCTCCAAACGGTTAATGAAACTTTAAAGCTTCTCGAAAGTTGCGGAATAATCGCTAGGAAAACAGGAACGGTAATGTTGTCGCCTAAACTTGCACATAAAGGCAACGCCCGCCGTGAAAAAATCTTGATGACAAAATTTATTGAAATACAGGGTTCCGAAAATGAAGAATCCGAAGTTGTAACGATTGACAATGAATAAGAAAAAATAAATAAGAAAAAAAATTTTAAGTCGGCAATATGTTAAAATGTTTGCCGTCTTTTTTTATTAGCTCTCGACGAATTAACCATTTAATATATTTGTGAACGGTCGGTTTTGAAAGTGCGGTTGCGTCGCAAATATCCTGTATTAAAATAGTTTCGTCATCGTGAATGTAAATATATTTGTATATTTTTGAAAGATTTTTATTAAAAAATTGCATTTTGCGTAACCCTCAAAAAAATTTAACCTTTTCGTAAAATAACACAAAAGCGAGGAAAATGCAACAAAAAAAGTACCCCCCGTGAAAATGACTGATTCTGGGGGGTATTTTTGTTACTGGGTATAAAGTATCA
The DNA here is from genome assembly GCA_045590035.1 of Clostridia bacterium. GTDB lineage: Bacteria > Bacillota > Clostridia > UBA1381 > UBA1381 > HGM11525. The sequence continues at coordinate 1,866 of JAZNQG010000075.1, read as the reverse complement.
AGGGTTATGTTGGTCGGGGGTCTGAAGGCTTTTTAAGGGCGAAATAGCGGCTGTTTGTCGGTCGGTCGTGCGCTCTTTCACGTGTGCATAGCGGGCGGTTGTTTGAGGGTCTTTCTGCCGTAAAGTCTCTTGAACTAAGCGTAAATCTTTAGTCTCTGCATAAAGATTAGTCCCGCAAGAGTGCCTTAACGTGTGGCAACTACTCCCGCTCTTCTTCTTATCGACGGCTAAAAGAATGTGATTGACTGCCCAGCGAATACCATTTCTGCTAATCCTAGCTCCGAAAAATTTCGGGCTGAATCCAATAAAAGTTGGTGTGCCCTGTTCGTCTTTGACTGGTTCGGGTCTTGAATTTAAGTAGGTCTCAAGTACGTTTAAAGTATCTTGGCAAGGGTATATATAGTTGTCCCTGCCTTTGCCGTGAATCAGTATCGAATTGTTTTTGAAGTTGAAGTCTTCATCTGACATTCTGTGAATTTCAACTGTTCGCAGTCCCTCAACTGACATTAACATTACTATTGCTAAGTCTCTGTGCGCGGTCGGGTCGTTCCGTTTAATAATGCTGTCGCAGATTTCTTTGAGTTCGGCAACGTCGAAGTAGTCAAATTCGGCGTCATCGTAAGTGGGCTTTTTGGGTTTAACAGCGTCGAAAGGGTTTTCATCAGCGCGGCGAAGTTTGCAAGCAACGAAATAAAAAGTACGTGCGGCGGCAATTTTAAGGCAGATTGACGCGGGCGAAAAATGATTCTTGTTAAGGTAGTCAAGATATTCAAAGGCGGTAGGTTCGTCAATGTCTTTCAAAGGGTCGTAAGCGTTGCCGGTACACCACGCTAAAAAATTCTCAATCTCTGTATTGTAGTGTTTGAGTGTATCGTCCGAAGGACTGCCGCCCGCAATGTAGCGCGGCAATTTCTCTTTATAATCAAACATTGTTTCTTTTCTCTCCTTTTATTCAACGGCTTTTCCTCGCTTCGGGAAGGGGTCTCCGTAAGCTCCCCTATAGGGGCGAAGGAAAAATTTTTCTACTCAAATAAGCTCGGCATACCGCCTTCTTTACGCTTCTTGCTCTTGTCGTGATTTATCCACCATTTGAACATTTCTTCGCCAGTTGGGTACTTGCCCCTTTGCCCTGTTCTTTCAAATCTTCGGTCAATAGCTTTCTGACAAGCTATGATTAGGTTCTCGGCTATATCAGGATAATTTTTAAGGTCTTCCTGCATTTGAGTTTGACTGCCAAATGGGCAGAATAAACAACCTAAACGTTTGCGCCCTTCGTCGTATAAATGACAGTATTTAACTTGGTGCTTGTGTATGTATTCCCAAATTTCTTTTTCCGTCCAGTCGTGGATTATGTTTAAAAAATATCCACCGCCTGTTTTATCTACTTCATATTTTTTCCTCAACGTGCGCGCGCGGCTCTCTTCCGCCCTTATCCCTGTTACTTTAAATCTTCCCTGTCCATACGGGGCTTTTAATATCTTGTGGCAATAGCGAATTTGTCTAAGCGGTGGAATACCATTTTCAATTATCAGCTGATATAAATCCTTGTCGGGTATCGTCAATTCAACTTCTGGGTAATTCTCTTGTATGAATGGTATCAGCTCGGGCGGTTCTATCGTAACTATATGGTAATGTGCTTCAAACTTTACGCCCGCCCGCTTGACTAAATCAAGAACTGTTACAGAATCTTTGCCGCCGGAAAAGCATACATAATAACCTTCGGGCGGCTCGTGCTTTTGTAACAGTTCTATTGCTTCAGCTTCCTTGTCCACTTCTCCAAATAATGTTTGTTCTATCAACATTTTTATTTTTCCCTCCTTCCTTTTTAACTGTGTATATTATATCATTAACTGTGCACTTTGTAAA
>JAZNQG010000074.1:0-2871 GCA_045590035.1 Clostridia bacterium | reverse complement strand
TTCTTTATATCACTTTACGGAATTTATCAGAATTTCTTTTTGGACTCGACCACTGCAAGCTGGGTTGACCAGCAAATGTTTAATGAAATATCAACCCGTGTATATGCCACATTTGATAACCCGAATGTTTTAGGACAGTATTTTATAATCACAATCCCCGTAATATTCGCGCTTTTCTTCCTTTCCAAAGGAATGGGACAAAAGCTTGGCTGGGGAATGGTTTTATTGGCATCGGTTTTATGCCTTTTATACACATGGTCAAGAGGTGCATGGGTTGGCGTGATGCTGGGTGTAATGGCATTTTTACTCCTTCGGGACAGAAGATGGATTGCACTGGGTATACTTGGAGTTGCGGTGATGCCGTTTGTACTTCCCGAAAGCATTATGCAAAGGTTACTCAGTATCGGAAACTTGGGCGATTCATCGACTGCATACAGAGTGTCTGTATGGATTGCATCAGCCAGAATGGCGATGGATTTCTGGGCGCTCGGTGTGGGATACGGCTCCGATGCTTTTGCATCGGTTTATTCGGTGTATGCCTTAAATGGCGCAAATTTCGCACTCCATGCGCATAACTTCTATCTTCAATTGATAGCTGATGTCGGAATAGTGGGACTTGTTTCGTATATTTTAATCGTTATGTCGGCACTTCGTGATATAACATATGTAAAGAGCGACAAAATGATGAAAGCGATTTTAATTGCATTTTCGGGAGTTCTGGCAGGATATATTTTTCAGGGAGTAGCCGAAAGCCTTTGGTATAATATGAAAATGAGCTTAATGTTCTGGATAGTGATTGCATTTATTGAAAGTGCCTATAATATAGAAAAGGGGATAAGCGGTAAATGATTAAGGTTATAGAAGTTTTGACCGACACCAATATCGGTGGAGCGGGAATATGGCTTTTGAATTTTTTAGAATTTTATGACCGTGAAAAGCTTGATGTTTCGGTTGTTATTCCGACCGAGAGTATGCTAAAAGAAAGAATCGAAAAGCTTGGCGTAAGAGTAATTGAAGCTGAATCAATAGGAGATATATCCTTTTCGGTTGACGGTTTAAAGGAACTTTTGGGAATTTTTAAAGCTGAAAATCCCCAAGTTATTCATACGCACGCCTCACTTTCAGCTCGGCTTGCGGCTAAAAAATTAAAAATCCCTGTAGTCAATACAAGACATTGTATTGAGCCTGAGAAAAAGGGAATTAAAAAGCTAATCTACGGATATATAAACAGATTCCTAAGCGACTATACGGTTGCAGTTTCTAAAAGAGTAAAGGAAAACCTGATTGCCGATGGAATAGCAGAAGATAATATATTCGTTGTCTATAACGGCGTAAAACCGCTTTATAAGTATTCCGAGTTTGAAAGGATTCAGGCTCGTCGCAGAATGGGTGTTGACGGATGCTTTGTATTCGGAATATTTGCAAGACTTGAAGAGGTCAAAAACCATAGCCTTTTCTTAAAAGCTGCTGCATCAAGCTACGAGGTTTCCGATAAGTTCCGTTTTATTATAGTCGGAGATGGAAGCCTTATGGAAGATTTAAAAAAAGAAGCAGAAGACTTAGGATTAAAGGACGCTGTGTTATTTACAGGCTTTATGCCCGATATAACAGAGCTTATGAATGTAGTTGATATAAACGTCTTAACATCATACAGCGAAGCTATGAGTATATCGTTAGTTGAAGGTATGTCGGTTGGAAAACCGTCAATCAGTACCGACTCGGGCGGTCCTAAAGAAGTAATCGAAAACGGCAGGACGGGTGTGATTGTACCTAACAATGACAGTGTAAATCTTACCTTTGCATTTTTAAGACTTGCAACAGACAAAAAGCTTTTGGAAGAATTCGGGAAAGAAGCCCAAAGGGTTGCAAAGGAAAAGTTTTCACCTGAAGAAATGGCAGAAAAGCTTTTGAAAATCTACGAAAAGGTAAGCGGAAAGGGTGTAGCGAATGAAGAAGTTTAATATTTTGGATATAATAATTGTACTTTTCCTGTGTGTAGTTTTAGCAGGCCTTTTGTTTTTGAATAAGGGCGGAGAAGTAGAGGTTGAAGAATCAAAGGTTATTGCGACTTTGGAAATTTTCGAAAAACCTGTAGGCTTTTATAAGAATGTAGTTGTAGGCGACACAGTAACCGATAAGGTTTCAAAGGCAAGAATAGGTGTGGTAACGGGCGTTGAAAAAGACAAATGCACTCTTTGGGGATATAATGCTGAAACGGGTGTTGGAGTAGAGTCTGTTTTACCCGAGCATGAGAATGTGTATGTTGAAATGGAGCTATTAAAAAGCGCAGGTGCTGCAGTCGGGGATAAATTAAGCATTATCACAAAGCATTTTGCAGGCTGGGGATATGTAGTAAAATTGGAAGAAGCTAACTAAAAGGAGTGAGTTTTAAATGAAATTTATAGATGAAAAAGGCAGAATTTTCGGAAAAATCAGTATTTTTGACTTGACTCTGCTTCTTTTAATAGTCTTTGCGGTATTTGCAATAGGTCTAAAAAAGGATGCTACAAGTAAGACTTCGGGAAGCGACAAAACAATCACATATGATGTTACCATTAAAAATATCAGAGACGTATCGGTTGATGCTATCTATCAGAATATGGAAAGCTTTACAGATGCCGAAACGGGTAAGGAAATGGGAAAAGCGATAGAAGTAAAAAAAGAAAATGCTAAAGTTAAGTCTATGATGCAGGATGGAACATATAAGCTAGCGGAGTATGAAAATAAATATGATGTGGTGATTACTCTGAAAACTTGGGGCACAGAGACTCAGGATGCATATTTTACCCGAAGCGGAAAGCAGATTATTACAGGTGATACAGTAAAAATCCAGAACGGATTTGTGCGTTTTGAAGGCGAAGTTTCAAAGGT
>JAZNQG010000073.1:0-5078 GCA_045590035.1 Clostridia bacterium | reverse complement strand
GAATAAAGCCTTATCCTTTTCCATATAAGTCATCATTGTATCGGGCCAGTGAAGATTAGGCGCAACTATAAATTTTAAAGAAAAATCACCTAACGAAAGCTCTTCTCCATCCTTTGCAAGAAGCTCTTTAAAGGTCATATTCGTTATCTCTTTCAAATTTCTTAATGCAGCTATTGTGCCGACAACTGTAATGTCAGGATTCATCATAAGAATTTTTGCAAGAGAACCTGAATGATCAGGCTCTGTATGGTTTAAGATAACATAATCAATATCTTTAATAGATACAACTTCTTCGATATTTTTGATATATTTATCAGTAAATTTATCGTGTGCAGTTTCGATTAAAGCTATCTTTTCGCCTTTTACAATGTAAGAATTGTATGTTGAACCGAACTCTGTATCCATTATAATGTCAAAGGTCTTTAAATCGGGGTCTTTTACACCCACATAGTATATATTTTCAGTAATTTTATTCATAACTTTCTCCTTATTTTGTACAGATAAATGCTGCCCAGTCAGCACTTCTTTTTTCTTCTATAACTTTAAATCCGACTGCATTTAGTTTTTTCAAAACGTCATCTATTCTGTCTTCTATAATGCCTGATGTAATAAATGTACCGCCTGTCTTTAAAGCATTATATGCAAGCTCTGCTGCCGCAATAATTACATCTGCAACAATATTTGCACAAACCACATCATATTTATTCTCTAAAAGCTTGGTTTTTAAGCTTTCGTCTTCTAAAATATTACCTGAAATTGCAGTAAATTTATCGGTGTCAACGCCGTTTAATTCGGCATTATTATAAGCAATTCCAACAGTCATCGGGTCAATATCAACCGCTAAAGCAGACTTTGCACCCAAAAGTATTGAAACAAGCGACAAAATACCGCTTCCTGAGCCTAAATCAAGTACAGTTTCATCCGATTTTATAACTTTATCCAAAGCTTCTAAACACATCTTAGTTGTATGATGTGAACCTGTTCCAAAGCTCATACCTGGATTAATTGTAAATACGATTTTTCCATCCTTGTTATCATATTCTTCCCACTCAGGACGAACGATTATTCTATCACCAATCTCTAAAATATGAAAATACTTTTTCCAGTTGTTTGCCCAGTCTTCTTCGGATAATGTGCCTTTATCAATATAAAGTCTTCCAAAAAGACTATCTTTATCATATTCCCTAAGCTCTTTTAATTCCCTTTCGGCCTCACTCAATGTTTCAAGTCCGTCAGGAGTATTTGGAACATAGAACTTTACATTTGTTTCGCCCTTCATTTTTTCGACCAAATCATCGTCAACATAGTCCCAAGAGCCTCTGTTATTCTCCAAAAAATCATTAAAATCAGCTTCATCTTCTATTGATACTCCGTTAATTCCAAGCTGATAAAGCCTACCGCAGACAGGCTCAATTCCATCTGCGGTAGTATATACTGTAATTTCAATCCATTCCATATTATTCACCGTCTAAAATCAGTCTAAGTAGTCTTTTAGTTTTTTGCTTCTTGAAGGGTGGCGGAGTTTTCTTAGAGCTTTAGCCTCAATCTGTCTGATTCTTTCTCTTGTAACGTTAAATTCCTTACCAACTTCTTCTAATGTTCTTGCTCTTCCGTCATCTAAGCCGAATCTTAAGCGCAAAACCTTTTCTTCTCTCGGTGTGAGTGTTTTTAAAACGTCTACAAGCTGTTCTTTTAAAAGCACAAAGCTTGCAGCCTCTGACGGTGCAGGAGCATCATCATCAGGAATAAAGTCGCCTAAATGACTGTCTTCTTCTTCACCTATAGGAGTTTCTAACGATACAGGCTCCTGAGAAATCTTTGAAATTTCTCTTACCTTTTCAACAGACATATTAAGCTCAGCTGCTAACTCTTCAGGCTTTGGTTCTCTTCCCAATTCCTGAACAAGCTGACGCGAAACACGAACAAGCTTATTGATGGTTTCAACCATATGAACAGGTATTCTGATAGTTCTTGCCTGATCAGCAATAGCACGCGTAATTGCCTGTCTTATCCACCATGTAGCGTAAGTTGAGAACTTAAAGCCCTTGGTGTAGTCAAACTTATCAACTGCCTTTATAAGACCCAAATTTCCTTCCTGAATCAAATCAAGGAACATCATACCACGGCCAACATATCTTTTTGCTATTGATACAACCAATCTTAAGTTGGCTTCTACAAGGCGCTTTTTCGCTTCTTCGTCGCCATTTGCCATTTTCTGTGCAAGCTCGTTTTCCGATGCCGCATCTAAAAGATTAACTTTACCGATTTCCTTTAAGTACATTTTTACATGGTCGTCAATGTTTATACCTTCAGGAACTGTAAGGTCTTCCAATTCTTCCTTTGAAACTTCTATTTCTTCTAATTCTTTATCAAGGTCATCAACAACTTCTATTCCCTCTTTTTCAAAAAGGTCATAGATAGTTTCAATTTCTTCGGGAGTAATTTCATACTCTTCCAAAGCCTTAGATACTTCTATTCTTGTAAGAAGTCCGTGTTTTTTTCCGTGTTCACACAGTGCCTTGACCGCGCTCTTTTTTGCTTCTAAATCGCTCATTTTAACATCCTCCCAAGTTCGTCCCGCATCTTGATAAGTTCCATTATCTTTGCAGGATTTGTTTCCCCTGTAAGCATCTGCTCAATTCTTGCTTTCTTTATATTAACAATAAGTTCCATTGCTGCATTTTCGTCGTTTGAATATTCTTCGCTGATACAAAAGATTTTTGATGCCGAAGGTATCTCATCTTCTTCAAGACTTAAAATAATTCTGTTAAAATCAATTTCACTGCCTGCATCAAATGTAGCATAGATAAGCTCTGCAATCTTTCTTAATGTTTCCGAAGAATAATCGGTTGGTGGCATATGCCCTGCAACAAGCTTTGACAATTTTTTGTTTTTTGCAGCAATTCCCAAAAGCTTTATTTCGTTTTCAAACGTCAGCGTCTTATCCACCTTAAAAGACTCGTGTATAACGTTGATATTCGGTCGGATTAGCTCACTTTTAGATTCATTCTTATACTCTGTAGCTTTCTTTCGGTATTCAGCATAAATAGCATCCTTGCTGATTCCGCTTTCCCTTGAAATCTTGCTAATATATGCGTCAACCTCAATATCGTCTTTAACCGTTTTTAAAGAATCAACTGCTTTTGATACATAACCAATCTTTCCGTCTTCTGTGTCTAAGTTAAAGCTTCGTTTTGCACTTCTTACCAAGTATTCACTCGAGCTCAAAGCATTATCGACAAGACTTTTAAACATCTCGACACCGTTATTCTTTATGTATTCGTCAGGATCCTTTGCGCCGTTCATTTCTATTACTCTGGATTTTCCGCCGACAGAATTTATAATATCAATCGCTCTTAACGTTGCTTTTTTGCCCGCTTCGTCAGAATCATAGCAAAGCAATATTTCTTTAGTGTATTTCATTAAAAGCTTCGCTTGATTTTCTGTAAGCGCAGTACCCAATGTTGCAACAATATTATGAATTCCTGCCTGATACACTGATATAACATCCATATATCCTTCACAGAGTATCATTTTTGTTTCGTTGGACTTTTTCGCAAGATTTAAATTGAAAAGATTCCTGCCCTTGTCAAATACTAAAGTATTCGATGTGTTTAAGTATTTAGCAGGTTTTTTTCCGTTAGCCTGGAGCTTGTCCGACAAAGTTCTTCCGCCAAAACCGATTACATTTCCGCGAAGGTCGATTATAGGATACATAACTCGTCCCATAAATCTGTCAAAAACCTTACCGTTACTTTTAACGATAACTCCTGCTTCTGCCATTTCATCATCGGTGTATCCCTTTTTCCTTAAATAGCCTAAAAGACTATCGAATTTATCGGGTGAATACCCAAGACCGAATGATGTGATTGTTTTAGGAGTCATTCCTCTTGATAAAAGATAATTAAGTCCGATTTTTCCATCGATGGTTTTAGTCAGATTATCGTAGAAGAATCTCGCAGTTAGCTTATTTATTTCGTATATGCGCTGTTTTAATTTATGCTTTTTACTGTCGATAGCAATATCGCCGTCTTCAGGAAGAACAATTCCTGCTCTGTCGGCAAGAAGTTTTAGTGCTTCGACAAAATCAAGCCCTTCTATGCGCATTACAAATTGCATCAAGCCTCCGCCTTCTCCGCATCCAAAGCAGTGGAACACCTGCTTGTCGCGGTTTACATGAAAGGACGGTGTTTTTTCCTTATGAAACGGACAAAGTCCCGTAAAATCGCGTCCATTCGGCTTTAGCCTTACATATTGTGATATAAAGTCCACAATATCATTTTCAGCTATTACTTCATTTATCAGCTGTTCGCTGTATCTTGGCAAGTGTTCTCACCTCTTTTCCTATACTTATAAATTCGACACAAAATATTAAAATCCTTTAAATATAAAATATTTTTTTATAATATTTGTAAAATACAGGAATTTTATTCCTTTAAAAGATATTTTGAAATCGCTTCAGCAAGACTTTTAGCCTGAGTTAAAGCATATGTATCATCTTTTACAGGCTTTTGACCAGAAAGACCAAAGTGTCCCATTCCAATTTCGCTGCCGTTACCTACTATATTCATACCAGACACCATACAACAGGAGTGAATGTGGTCTATAGTTCTTTCCTGACCGCCGTATTTTGACGCTCCAACAGATACACAAGCAACAGGTTTTCCAAGCCAAAGTTTTTCTGCTCTTACAACTCTCGTTTTATCAAAAAATGCTTTTAACTGTGCACTCATAGAGCCAAAATAGACAGGAGAGCCTATTACAACAAAATCCGCAGCTGTTACCTTGTCAAAAAGTATATCAAGCTTTGTCCCCTTATAACATACTTTAGAGCAAGGTGATGAACAGGATACACAGAATGGTGTTTTTGCATCACAGATTGCATCGTGTACTGACTCAATTTCACAATCAAAGCCTTTTTCGTCCAAGTACCTTTTTACTTCATTTAATAAATACCACGTCTCACCGTTTTTGTTATGACTACCGTTTAGCATCAAAATTTTCATAAAAAAATCTCCATTCCGCCGCCATACATCGGCACAAATATTAATTAAATTTCTCTTATCTGTATGGCAAGG
>JAZNQG010000072.1:0-3603 GCA_045590035.1 Clostridia bacterium | reverse complement strand
TTACACCTTGACATTGATTACAAAAAGCGGAATCCATACTCTTGACAGTATGTATACAGACGAAGCCTTTAAGGATGAGCTAAAATCCTTTACCGACCTTTTAAAAGGCGGAAAGAGTGAGTGTTCACCCGAAGAATTTATAGCACCTGTTTATATTTTAAATGCAATCAATGATTCTTTAAATTCAGGCAAAGAAGAATTTATCAACTGGAAATAATTTTAAATCGCCTTGGGAATAATACTCCCGACGTGATTTTTTTATGAAAGACGATATGAAAGACAATATATCATTTACTTCTCCGTCAAGGAAAATATACTACCAGAAGCCACGAAAGAAGGAACGCCCAATTTCAAAGGCGTATCCCGTGATTGACACCGACTTAGCAAGAGATAACATCGAAAATGATCTAACAGACGCAGACTTACAAGACCTTTAAAAGCTTGTTCTTTTTTAAAACAACAAAACCCGAACACATATGTTCGGGTTTTTCTTATCTTTTTATAAATTTCAAAAACTCGGTTGCAGCGTAGGACAAGGGGTTGTGCTTTAAATACGCACAGCCGATATGCCGTGGCGGAATCGGCGGATTCAAGGGAAGCTCTGATATCGCGCCCTTTAAAAGTGGCTCTGTTGAAAACTCCTTCACTACGCACGAAACACCTAAGTGAATCGATGCAAAACGGAGCAAAAGGTCGTGCACTGCAAGCTCAACCTGCGGAGTTAAGGTGATATGCTTTTCTTTAAATTTATTTTCAACATACCGCCTTGATGTCGAGTTTTCTTCGAGCAGGATAAGCTCTTCTTTTGAAATTTCTTCCCACGAATAGCTCTTTTTTCTGTTAAAATCCGCACCCGACACAAAAATATCGTGAATTTCCATTAACTCTTCGATTATAAGTTCGTCATCTTCTATAGGCAGGTTTACAAATGCAATCTCAGCTTTTCCTTCCTTTACCATAGAAATCATATGCGATGAATATGAGTTTGCCATCTCAATTCTGATGTCGGGATATGCTTTGTGAAATTCTTCAAGATAGGGGAGCAGATAATGCGTGGTGATGGTATCACCCGCCGCAATAACCAAAGAACCGCTTTGTAGGTGATGAAGCCTGTTTAAAAGTGTTTCGCCCTGCTCTATCGACTGCATTGCATTTTCCACTTTTCCGAAAAGCAAAAGTCCTTCTTTGGTGAGTGTTACTCCGCGTCTTGACCTTACAAAAAGCTTAACACCCAAATCGTTTTCAAGCCCGTTTATACACTGTGAAATCGCCGACTGCGAAATATAAAGACTCTTTGCCGCCTTTGAAAATGACTCAAACCGTGCCGTTTCATAAAAAATTCTGTAATAATCGAGTTTTGTTTTCATATAAGCGCTCCTTATCACTATAGTAAGTATTATCTACTTTACTTATACTTACATATGTATTATAATAATGGTGAAAGATAATGTCAATAGGCAGGAGGAAAAATATTATGGCAAGATTAGTCGGAACAATTTCAAGAGGTATCCGTTGCCCGATTATAAGAGAAGGTGACGATATTGCCAAAATGGTTGTTGACAGTGTAATAGAAGCGTCCAAAGAAGAAGGATTTGCTCTTCGTGACAAGGATGTAGTTGCGGTTACAGAGTCTGTTGTAGCTCGTGCACAGGGAAATTATGCGTCTGTTGAAGCAATTGCAAAGGACGTGAAAGAAAAATTGGGTGGCGAGACAATCGGTGTAATTTTCCCGATTTTAAGCCGTAACCGTTTTGCTATTTGTCTTCGCGGTATCGCAATGGGCGCAAAGAAAATTGTGCTTATGCTAAACTACCCGTCAGACGAAGTGGGTAATGCGCTTGTATCTTTGGACCAGTTGGATGAAGCGGGCGTAAATCCCTATTCAGATGTGCTTACAGAAAGTAAATACCGTGAGCTTTTTGGCGAAAATCTTCATCCCTTTACAGGCGTTGACTATGTAAAATATTATAGCGACCTTGTTAAATCATGCGGCGCAGAAGTTGAGATAATCCTAGCAAATAACCCGAGAGTGATTTTGGATTATACAGACTCAGTTTTAACTTGCGACATTCATACAAGAGCGCGCACAAAGAGAATTTTAAAGGCGGCAGGTGCAAAGAGAGTATGCGGTTTGGACGATATTTTGACATCTTCAGTTGACGGAAGCGGTTATAACTCAAAGTACGGACTTTTAGGCTCAAACAAATCAACAGAAGACAAAGTAAAGCTTTTCCCCAACGAGTGCTTTGACTTAGTTTACGATATGCAAAAGCAACTTAAGGAAAAATGCGGCAAAAATATTGAAGTTATGGTTTATGGCGACGGCGCATTCAGAGACCCTGTGGGTAAAATCTGGGAGCTTGCAGACCCCGTTGTTTCACCTGCATATACTGATGGACTTGAAGGCACACCCAACGAGCTAAAATTAAAGTACCTTGCAGACAATGACTTTAAAGACCTAAAGGGCGACGAGCTTAAAGCCGCTATCGAAGGTGCAATCCGTAAAAAAGATGGTGACTTAGTCGGCAATATGGCGTCTCAAGGAACAACCCCGAGAAGACTCACCGACCTTATCGGTTCACTCTGCGACTTAACAAGCGGATCAGGCGACAAGGGAACACCTGTTGTATTGGTACAGGGATACTTTGACAACTTAACCGACTAATTACTTTATAAAATGCACATAACGAACTCACTTCACCACTCGGTGTACTCGCTACTCGCTGCGGCTCGGACACGCCTCGGCTCTTTGAGTCCACAGGACTCAAATTCACTACCTCGTCGCCGCTACGCTACACCGTCGGGCAGGCAAAAACAAAGACTTGTTTTTGTTCGATTCGTCCGTTCTGCGCTATTTTCTAAAAGCAATTAAGGATTTATAAAATGCACATAAAGAGAAAAAGCTTTACAAAATGTAAAGCTTTTTTTATTACGAACTCACATCACCACCTTTGTAAATTGCCAACAAAAGTTTGCAAAAAAATGTAGAAATTGGTTGCGTTAGACTTAAAAATATGGTAAAATTTCTTTAGAAGACATCCGAAAAGGAGAAATGACAAATGAAATGTATTATAAACGGCAAATTATTGCTATCAGACGGAGAATATGAAGGTTTGGCAATCGTATTTGACGAGAAAATTGAAAAAATAGTAAATCAGAATGAAATAAATTTATCCGATTACGAAGTAATTGATGCAAAAGGAAACTTCGTTGCCCCCGGTTTAATAGATATGCACTGCCACGGATATTTAGGCTGTGATGTATCCGACGGCAAAATAGAAGATATCAAAAAAATGGCAGAAGGAATTATCAAAAACGGTGTAACTGCCTGGTGCCCGACTACCATGACTGTGTCAAAGGCTGAGATTGAAACAGCATTTTCGGCGGTAAGAAGCCTTAAAAATTCGTCCGATTACTATGGCGCAAGAATTTTGGGAGTAAACAACGAAGGCGTGTATATCAATCCTTCTAAAAAAGGTGCACAGGCAGAGGAACATATTAAAAAGCCCGACGGCGATTTTATTATAAAGCATAAGGATATTTTAAAGCTCTTTACGGTTGCACCCGAAGTTGACGGCGCAAAAGAATGTATCGAAAAGGTAA
>JAZNQG010000071.1:0-9925 GCA_045590035.1 Clostridia bacterium | reverse complement strand
CACTGGTAGGCTATAATGACCCACTGTATTTTAGCAAAGCATTTAAGAAAAAATACGGGCTTTCACCAACCGAATATGCAAAGGCGTAATATGTGTGGCTCCCGCTTCGAATCTTTTTCAAACAAAGCAAAAAAATAACACACCATTTGGTGTGTTATTTTTTTGGCTGCGGAAGAAGGATTCCTTTTCTGCGGAAAAGCCGGGTCGTGGCTCTGACAGTCCACAGGACTGTCATTCACTACCACTCCCTTCGAATCCTTTCTGACAAAACAAAAAAAATAACACCCCAAATGGTGTGCTATTTTTTTTCGCTGCGGAAGAAGGATTCGAACCCTCACAGAATGAGTCAGAGTCATTAGTGCTACCTTTACACTATTCCGCATGGTGCGAGTGATGGGACTTGAACCCATACGTCAAAGACACACGCCCCTCAAACGTGCCTGTCTGCCGATTCCAGCACACTCGCATTTATGGTGCCTTAGCACCGAACAAAAGATATTATAGCATACTAAATACCCTTTGTCAACAATATTTTTCAAATTTTATACTAATTTTTTCTTATAATTAATCAACACATTCTCTTTCAATTAGCCAAGCTACGTTTTCAAGCACTGCATTTGCGGTCTTCTCTCGTACTTCTTCCCTTGAGCCTGAAAAATTCATTTCACAAGGGAAATCCATCCCATTTAAATACACAGATGTATGCACAAGTCCGACCGGCTTAAATTGGCTTCCACCACCAGGTCCTGCAATGCCTGTAATCCCGACGCCAATATCTGCGCCCATAAGCTTGGCAGCTCCTCGTGCCATTTGCTTTGCGACAGTTTCGCTTACTACTCCGTACTTTTCTATATCTTCAGGATTAACACCTAAAAACTTGATTTTAGCATCATTGGCATATGTTACTATACTTACATCAATAACATCGGATGAGCCAGGAATATCGGTAATTTTCTTCGAGAAAAGCCCACCTGTACAGCTTTCAGCGGCAGATATTTTTAATCCTTTTTCCCTTAACAGTTCCACTAACTTTCTTGCGCGTTTCATTCCTTTTCCCCTTACATCATATCAGTATACACTTCTATAAGCTCTACACCCGAAACGGCCTTTTCGATAAGACCTTCTACATCAAGGCTTTCTTCACTCTTAATTACATTTGAAAGCTTAGGATGAGTTTCAGGATGCTTCGGAGTAAAGACAGTGCAACAGTCTTCATACGGAAGAATTGATGTCTTAAATGCTCCAATATCTCTTGATCTTTCAACAATCTCTTCTTTATCCATTCCGACAAGCGGTCTTAAGACAGGCATTGTGCAGACATCATTTGTTACAGTAAGTGCCTCCAAAGTCTGACTTGCAACCTGACCAACACTCTCTCCCGTAATAAGTGCAGAAGACTTATTCTTTTTTGCAACAATCTCGGATATTTTCATCATAAATCTTCGCATTATTAAGGTTAAATGCTCTTCAGGGCAGTTATCACGGATAGCAAGTTGAATTTCGGTAAACGGAACAATATAAAGATTGATTTTTCCTGTATACTCCGACAAGATTCTTGCAAGCTCAATCACCTTTTCCTTCGCTCTGTCACTTGTATAAGGGTAGCTGAAGAAATTGATACAATCAATTGTAACGCCTCTTTTTGCTATCATATATCCTGCAACAGGGCTATCTATTCCACCCGACAAAAGAAGTGATGCTCTTCCGCCTGTGCCAATCGGCATACCGCCTCTTCCCTTAATTTTATCAAGTGTTGAGTAAACGTAGGCATTATGATCTCTTATTTCAACTCGTACCAAAACATCGGGGTTATGCACATCAACTATAAGTCCTTCTATCTTATCGTGCATTTCTCCGCCAACTTCTCTTGCAATCTCCAATGAATTCAAAGTAAAACGCTTGTCAGCTCTCTTGGCTTCAACCTTAAAGCTCATACCAGCTCTCATCTTATCCTTAAGGTACAAAACCGCCTTTTCCTTAATGTCAATCATATCCTTTTCGCACACTGCCGCACGGGTTACTGCAACTATTCCAAACACTTTAGAAAGTCTGTCTATCACTGAATCTATATCTTCGGGTTCAGTTTCAATATAAACAGTCGCCTGCATAATTGATATTTTTACATTTGAAAAGCCTTCAAGTGCATTTTTAATATTCTTTATAAGCATTCTTTCAAATACGGGACGGTTTCCGCCTTTTAATATTATTTCTCCGTATTTTACAAGTATAATTTCCTTCACAAAAATTCTCCTATCGCATATATTTCCGTATCTCCGATACCTTTTCGGTTAAAACAGAAATAGTTTTATCTATATCTTCTTTAGTCATGTCGGAAGAAAAACTGAATCTCACCGCACCCATTATTTCTTCCATAGATTTTCCCATAGCCTTTAAAACGTGGCTCGGCTCAGGCTTATTACTTGAGCAGGCAGAACCTGTTGATACATATATATCTTCACTTTCTAAATAATGAAGAAGTATCTCGGACTTTATCCCCAAAAAAGAAACATTTAAAATATACGGCGAAAAATCAGTTTCGCTACCGTTGTATATTACATTTGGTATATTTTTAAAAATTCCGTCTAAAAGCCTTTTTCTAAGAGACAGAATATATGAGTTATCATGCGTCTTAAGCGCCTTAGCAGCCGCACCGAAAGCATATATCCCCGGCACATTCTCTGTGCCTGACCTTACAGCATTTTGCTGACCACCACCCACAATCAAAGGATTTAAAACACTTCTGTTTTTAACATAAAGTGCGCCTGTACCTTTTAGTCCGTGGATTTTATGCGAACTAAGAGAAATATAATCAGCACCGGTTTCACGGACAGATAACGGAATCTTCATAAAGCTCTGCACCGCATCAATATGAAGCTTACATTCGGGTGAAATCTCATTTATAATCTTCTTAATTTCACCAATAGGCTGAATTGAACCAGTTTCATTATTTACGTGCATAATGCTTACAAGTGCAGTGTCTTCACATAACTCACTTTTAAGTTCGTCCAAATCAATTATTCCGTCAGGCTTTACCGATATATAAGACACCTTAAAGTCTTCTTTTTCAAGTTGTCTTACAGGCTCTAAAACAGACGGATGCTCAATTTGTGAAGTAATGATATGCCGTTTTTTTCCGCGTCTTGCAGAGAAAATTGTGGTATTGTTAGATTCCGTACCGCCTGATGTAAAAATAATATCATCGGGCTTTGCACCAATAGAATTTGCAATCTCTAATGCTGATGCTTTTATTAACTTTTCTGCCGCAAGTCCCATTCTATGAAGACTTGACGGATTTCCAAATGTCTCGACGGCTTCCAAAACTGCATTTTTTGCCTCAATCGACGGTTTTGTAGTTGCCGCATTATCTAAATATATCACAAAAATTTCTCCTAATCTCTGCTCTTAATTATAAAGCCTTCGCCTGATTTTGCAGTAATTTTACAGGAATTACCTGTAAATACATTACTTACTCCCCTTGAATATCCCGCCTTTAAGGTATCCAAAGACAAAGAGTATAATAGTCCCGAAGTTTCAATTCCCGAAATATCCGAAATAGGAATGATTGATAAAATATCGCCTTTTTTACCTGAAAGTTCAATTTCGCCAAAGAAGTAATAAATCTCATTATACTCATTTAAAACCATAGCTTTTACATTCTTTGACGCTAAGTATTTAAGCAAAAATACATTGGCAACCGAGTGGTCAAATCTTGTACCAAGACCTGCCAAAATCAAAATTTCATCAAATCCCTTTTCTATCGCGATATTTACCGCTGCTTCAGTGTCGGTTTCATCCTTCATAACCTGGAGCTTTATAAGATTTTCTCCGATTTTTTTGTCCTTTACAGAATCAAGGTCGCCTATTACAATATCGGGTTTGATTCTCATTATTTTAAGATGGTCATATCCCGAATCTGCCGCAATCACATAGTCATCAGGTAAAATATAAGACTTGATTTTTTCATAATCTTCTATTTTTCCGCCTGAAACTATTACCGCTCTCATATAGCTGCCTCCAGCTTTTTGATATTTTCTTCAATATCTCCTTTAAATACCGCCGTGCCTGCAACAATTACATTTGCACCCGAATCTATAACCTTTTTAATGTTTTCGGCATATATTCCGCCGTCAACCTGAATTAAAAAGTCATTACCCTTGATGCGTCTTAGCTCGGAAATTTTGGAGTTTACATCTTCTATATAACTCTGTCCGCCAAAGCCAGGATGAACACTCATAATCAAAACCATATCAACATCGTCTAAAATGCCTGATATAGCACTAAGTGGTGTTTCAGGGCAGATTGATACCGCCGCCTTTTTACCTTTTGCTTTAATCATATCTATACACTTTTTAGCGTCTTTAGTAGCTTCAATATGGAATGTGACCGAATCAGCACCAGCTTTAATAAAATTATCTATGTATCTTTCAGGGCTTTCTATCATAAGATGAACATCAAAAAACAAGTCCGACTGTTTTCTTAATTTCTCATAAACAACCGCACCAAAGCTGATATTAGGTACAAACATTCCGTCCATAACATCAATATGAAGCCATTTTACACCACAGTCTTCTATTGTTTTAATATCCTTTCCGAGATTGGTAAAATCCGCAGAAAGCATAGACGGTGCCAAAATAAATTTGTTCATCAGTTTTTCTCCCATTCTTTGATTTTGTTAAGGTCGGTATATAGTTCTTTATAGCTTTGGTATCTTGACTCGGAAATAATACCATTATCAAGTGCATCCTTTATTGCGCAGTCAGGCTCATTTATGTGAGAACAGCCTTTAAACCTGCAGTCCTGATTTAGTTTTAAAAACTCAGGGAAAAATTCCTCAAGCTCGTCCTTTCTGACTTCGCAGATATCACTAAGCATAAGCGACGAAAAACCCGGTGTATCAAGAATATAAGTGTCATTATCAATCGAAAAAAGCTCTACATGGCGTGTTGTATGACGCCCGCGGTTTATTTTAGAAACCGCACCCGTTTCGCCGTCTTCACCCGTCACAAGATTTATTAAAGTTGTCTTTCCAACACCAGAGAGTCCCGCAAAGGCAGAAACCTTACCTTTTAAAAGTGTCATAAGCTCGTCGCATCCGATATTTTTTTCTGCCGAAACCATAAATACATCAAAACCTATATTTTTATACATATTATAAATATTCTCAGGTTTTAAAATGTCGGTTTTATTTATGCAGATTATGGGTTTAATCCCAGAATACAAACATGCAACCGAAAGCTTGTCCACCAAAAACAAATCAGGCTCGGGGTCCTTAGCCGCAACGACAATTATAAGATTATCAATATTTGCAACGCTCGGTCTTATAAGATAGCTTTTTCTTTCTAAAATCTTAGTAATGCTTCCGTTTTCAAACTCAACATTATCACCGACAGTTGGCTTTATTCCGTCTTTTCTGAATATTCCTCTTGCCTTTGTTTCAAAAAGCGCGCCATCGGCGGTCTTTACATAATAAAAACCGCCAATGCCTTTAACAATTATTCCTGTCAAACTTTCTCCCTCTCAACTTAAAACTCAATTACCTTTGTCATCACCAGTACACCATCAATATATGCCTGAACAGTTGCATCCTTTGTTGCAGAAACAGGAATATCTACCGTTCCTTCCGATCTCTTATGTGGTTCGTCATGGATAACCTTTCCGTTAGCAACAACCTTTACCTGAACCGATTCAGTCGCTCCTTCAGGAATCTGGATTGAAAGTGTCTTCTTGGTAGGCTTCAAAGAAGGTTCTGCAATTTCCTTGGGTTCTACTCCCACTACAAGCTCAACTATCTCATCGGTCGTAAGCTTTGTATCCTTTTGGGGTTTCTGGGAAATTACCTTCCCAGCCTGACCTTCACTTTCAACTTCGGTAACAGAAACTTCAAATCCCAAAGTTTCCAATATCTTAAGTGCAGTTTCTATCTTTTCTCCGACAAGTCCGGGAATTTCAATTTCCTTGACATCGCCTTTTGAAATGTGAAGTAAAACTGTACTTCCATCAGAAACCTTTACATCCTTTGACGGTGTCTGCTTAATAACCTTGCCTTTTTCAACAGTTTCGCTTGGCTCTTCTATTGTTTCGGCTGTGAGTCCTTTATCTTCTAACAGTCTTATAGCTTCTTCAAGCTCAAGATTTTCAACATCAGGCACAGAGATATCCGCATTTTCATCACCAAGGCTTACAGTAATCTTGATTTTCTTTTTAGCGCTCATATACTGGTTATATCCAGGGTCCTGAGCCATGATGAAATCAACTTCATAGTCTTCGCTCGGTTCATAAAGAATGTTTTCTTCGTCAATCTTTACTTCGGAATCCTTAAGCGTTTCCAAAGCTTCTTCCAAGGTCATACCGACAAGCTTGGGAACCAAAACCTGTTTTCTTCCGCCTGTCATAATAAAGTTTACCAAAAGACCGGCTATTATTGCTACTAAAACAGTGCCAAGTATAATATTTCTTTTTGTATTATTCTTCTTTTTTCTTTTTCTCGGGATTCTTGGTCGTTCTTCTGTTTCCACTTTTTCAATCCCCTTTCCGTCCATAATTGCCTTTATATCACCTATTACATCGATTGCCGACTGATATCTTGCGTGTTGTTCTTTTGATATCATTTTCATAGTAAATTCTTCCACATTCTCGGGAACATCAGGATTTAAAAGTCTTACAGGTGCAGGTGTTTCATTAAGTTTCATCATAGCGATTGAAACAGGATTTTCACCGTCGAATGGCACAACACCCGTCAGCATTTCATAAAGTACTACGCCAAGAGAATAGATGTCACTTCTCCCATCAACATAACCGCCTCTTGCCTGCTCGGGCGAAATATATCTTACAGAGCCCATTGTATCCTTGCTTGCAACCATAGTGTCACCCGAAACGGCTCTTGCGATGCCAAAATCAGCAACCTTTACTGTATGGTCTTTTGTAATCAGGATATTATGAGGTTTTATATCACGGTGGACTATATCATTTTCATGAGCGCACTGAAGAGCAAGGGCAATTCCCATTGTAAATTCCAACGCTTCATTAAAGTCAAGTATACCCTTTTTATCTATGTACTCTTTTAAAGTTATACCGTCAACCAATTCCATTACGATATAGTTAACACCGTCTTCTTCTCCCACATCATAAATGCTAACGATATTATGATGAGAAAATTTAGCAGTCGACAAAGACTCGGATTTAAAACGTTTTAAGGTTTCTTCTTCATTATTCAATGTATCCTTTAAAACCTTAATTGCAACAAATCGGTTTAAAAGACGGCACTTTGCTTTATATACAGTCGCCATTCCGCCCATTCCGATTATCTCAAGTATTTCATATCTATCGCCAAGAACTTTACCGATAAGATGTTCTCCACTCACTTTTGATTACTCCTTTCCGTCAAATACAACGCATGTAATATTATCTGCTCCGCCCTTTTGGTTTGCAAGCTTTACTAAGCTTTCAACCGCGTCTTCGGGGGCTTTTGACTCAGATATTATAGAGAGTATTTGTTCGTCCGATACCAACGTTGTAAGTCCGTCCGAGCATATTACAACAGTTTCTTCTTCATAGTTATTTATCAAAACATCAACCTGGACAAATTGTTCTGTTCCGATTGCCCGCGTTATGTAATTTCTTCCGGGATGTGTTTTTGCAGTTTCAGGCGTAATTTCACCTTTATCAAGAAGCTCTTCGATATATGAATGGTCTTTTGTAAGCTGCCTGATTTCATTGTTTTTAACCAAATACACACGACTGTCACCGACATTTGCAGTTATAAGTTTACCTTTAAAAATAAATGCACATACTGCTGTCGTTCCCATTCCTTTGGTATTCTGACTCATTTTGCTTTTTCTGAAAATTTCTTCATTTGCAGAAACTATCGACATTCTTACAAGCTCGGAAAATTGCATATAGTCCATATCGGGATAAAATCCGTCCATAATGCCTGATTTTATAAGTTCTGTTGCCATTTTGGATGCAACTTCGCCCGCATTATGTCCGCCCATCCCGTCGGCAACCATGCCGCCCAAAAGCGCAGGGTTTTTGTAGGTAAAGAAGCTGTCTTCATTTAGCTTTCTGTACCTGCCGATATCGGTTTTTGCAGCAATTCTCATTCAATATCACCCCATTCTTATATAATAGATTTATATTTATTCTCCGTCTAAAAGTTTCTTTCTTAACTGTCCGCAGGATGCGCTTATATCGCTCCCTAATTCTCTTCTTACAGTTGCATTTATTCCGTTCTTTATAAGTGTTTCCACAAACATATTTACTTCTGCTTTTGTACCCTTTTTATATCCTCTTTCCTTTACCTGATTAACAGGTATAAGATTAACATGGCAGAGCATACCTTTTAAAAGTCGGGATAGTTCAATTGCATTTTCCCTAGAATCATTTACCCCCGAAATTAAAGAATACTCAAAACTTATTCTTCTTCCCGTGGTTTTGATATAATCCTTGCACGCCTTTATAAGCTCATCAATAGAATACTTATGACTTATCGGCATAATTTCGTTTCTTATTTTATCATTCGGCGCGTGCAGAGAAACCGAAAGAGTTATCGGAAAATTCTCTTTTGCAAGATCGTAGATTTTTTCTACTATTCCGCAGGTTGAAAGCGAAATATGTCTGTATCCTATATTTAGTCCGTGCTCGCAATTAACATTCTTTAAAAACTTGATTACATTTTCATAATTATCAAGCGGTTCGCCTATTCCCATCATAACGATATTGCTGATTCTCTCACCAATATCCTTCCCCGCAAATATCACCTGATTTAGAATTTCACCTGGAGTTAATGACCTATATAGTCCACCGATTGTAGATGCGCAGAAATTACATCCCATTCGGCATCCGACCTGAGAAGATATACAAACTGAGATTCCGTGCTTATAATACATCACAACAGTTTCTATAGAATTTCCGTCTTCCAACTCAAACAAATATTTTGTTGTTTTATCAATTTTAGAAACATATTTTTCCTTAATATTAAGAGTTGACACGAATGCTTTTTCCAAAAGCTTTTCCTTTGTCTTTTTGGAAATATCGGTCATTTCATCAAAGCTACGGACGCCCTTATGAAGCCAAGAAAAAATCTGTTTTGCTTTAAATTTCGGCTCACCTATTGAAACCACAAAATCGGAAAGCTCTTCATATGTAAGGTCTTTTAAATCTATCATATATGTACTTTCCTTTCTATACTTTAGTTTTTCTTTAGTTTTGCAACAAAGAATCCGTCTGCATCTACCGTGTCGGGTAATACCGTCATCATTCCGTCTTTGTCTTCCCTAAATCCGTCGGGCAAAATACTCCCAAATGAAACAAGTGAAAAATCAGGATTTTCCTTTAAAAATCTTTCAACTACTTCTTCGTTTTCTGATTTAAAAAGTGTGCAGGTAGAATATACCATTTCTCCGCCCTTTTTTAAATACTTAGCACCGTTTGACAGTATTTTATACTGAATTTCGGGCAATTTATCGTGTTCCGATTTATACTTTAGCTCAGGCTTTCTTTTGGCAATACCAATTCCCGAACACGGAACATCCATTAAGACTTTATCTGCTTTTCCGATTAAACTTTTATCTAAAACAGTCGCATCTGCTACCTTTTCTTCGATTATACCAAGACCAAGTCTTTCTTTATTAAGCTTTATAAGCTCGGTTCTATGCGGATGAATATCTAATGCGACAATCTTCCCTTCATTTTCCATAAGCTCAGCAAAGTATGTCGTTTTACCGCCTGGAGATGCGCACATATCAAACACAGTTTCACCTTTTTTGGGGGATAAAATCTCACACGCTATCATTGGTGAAATATCCTGAACAGTAAAGTAACCCATTTTATATTCTGCCGAAGACGAAAGGTCTGTTTTTGATACATATAAAGCTTTTTTGGAATACTGACAGTCTTCCGCCCTTAAAAGCTTTTTTAAGGTTTCGGG
>JAZNQG010000070.1:0-5977 GCA_045590035.1 Clostridia bacterium | reverse complement strand
GCTTCTTTTGTAACAAGAAGAATGTCATTTGCAGATGAAAAATGCTCAGCATCATGGAATCCGTGCGGATTTACAAAGTGTGTATTTACCATTCCAAGCTCTGATGCTCTTTGGTTCATTAGGTCTACAAAGGTTCTTATGTCGCCTGAAATATATTCACCAAGCACGTTTGCAGCATCATTTGCTGATGAAACCAAAAGTGCGGTTAAAAGACTTTCGACTGATATTTCTTCGCCTGCTTTAAGACCTAACTTTGAATGAAGATATGTAATATCGGAAAGTGAATTTTCGGAAACTGTAACCACGTCTTTTAAGTTTCCCTTTTCTAAAACCAAAAGTGCAGTCATAATTTTAGTGAGTGATGCAGGATAGAGCCTTTCTGATTTGTTGCTTTCATAAATAATTCTTGAGCCTTTTAGGTCATATAAAATTGCAGCTTTTGCTCTTGGGATTGGAAATGTAGGCTCTGCTTCTTCTTCGGGTATAACCGGAGTTTCTGTGCCACCTGGTATGGGTGTCGGTGAAGGTGACTGCGGAACAGCAAAAACAGATGCTCCAAGACTTAAAATTATCATTAAAGCCAGCAAAAAAGCCGCTATTTTCTTTGTATTCATTTTAAAATCCGCCTTTCATGGATTAAGGAAAATTTTCTATAAATAAATTATAACTAAAATCCCGACAATTTGCAACAAAATAAAAGATATTTTTTATAAAAAAGTATGGAAAAAAATTGGGAGTGGTGATATAATATAAAATGTATTGTATTATGCAGTTTGAAATGGAGGAGTAAAAGTGAAAATTTTAGTTGTTGATGACGAAAAACTACTTGTAAAAGGTATTAAATATAACTTAGAGCAGGAAGGATATCAGGTTGTTACAGGTTTTGACGGTGAAGAAGCGGTGCACTATGCACACGATGAGTCTGTTGATTTAATTTTGCTTGATTTGATGCTTCCTAAAATGGACGGACTTACCGCACTTCGTGAAATCAGAAAGTTTTCAGAAGTTCCTGTTATAATGCTGACGGCAAAGAGTGAAGATATTGATAAGATTTTAGGTCTTGAGTACGGTGCAGATGATTATATAACGAAGCCATTTAATATCCGTGAGGTAATATCCAGAATCAAGGCTATTTTAAGAAGAGTAAATCCTAATCCGAGACAGCAGAGTAATACATTGGTTTCGGGCGACATTGAGCTTGATTATAATTTCAGACAAGTTAAAATCAAAGATAATTTAATTGAGCTTACAGGTAAAGAATTTGAGTTAATGGAACTCTTTTTAAAAAATCCGGGCAAGGTCTATACAAGAGAAAATCTTTTGGATATTGCTTGGGGATTTGACTATCCGGGAGATGCAAGAACAGTAGATGTCCATATAAGAAGACTAAGAGAGAAGATTGAAGAAAATCCTGCTGAGCCTTCATACATCAAGACAAAATGGGGTGTTGGTTATTACTATAAGAACAATTAAGGAACGGGTTCTTTCGATAAAATGGGTTATGGTGCTTACATACTTTATTGCAATTGCTGTGACTTTGGTTTTGATGAATGTTTATATCGGTGCGACCATACAGGAAAGTCTTTGCGATAATGAATATGTAAAGCTTTTTTCAAAAGCCAATATAGTTTCGGATGTTTGTGAAATTTCTACAGAAACACAGTCGGTTACCGACTCGATAAAACTGGACGAGCTTGTAACGGACAAAACTCTTCGTACTATTGTAGTAAATACATCATGCACTGTGCTATATGATAGCTCAAAAGATGCATCATTAGTCGGAAAAGCTTTAATCCGTGATGTAATAAACTCGGCTTTAACAGGCGTTCAGGCAGAGGGTAAAACTAAGTCTCAGGATGATATTACCGTTTTATCGGTAGCTGTTCCTGTTGTTAAGCTTGATAAGATTATAGGTGCTGTATATATTACCGAAACGGTTGATAATATAGACAAAATACTTTCTGATGTTATTTTAAAAATGCTTATTTTCTCGGGCATAATTTGTATCCTTATCGGAATGTTGTCTGTCGGAATGGGATTTTTGGTGACATCGCCCCTAGAGCAGTTTATTAAGGCTGCAAAGGAAATATCAGGCGGAAATTATACAACAAGAATTCATATAAAGGGAAAGAGCGAGCTTCACGACCTTGCAGAAGCAATGAATACAATGTCAGAAGCTTTGCAAAACCTTGAAGACAAACATATGAAGTTTATATCGGATGTATCACACGAGTTAAAGACTCCGCTTGCTTCAATTAAGCTGATTTCCGACAGTATTGTAGATACTCCTGACCCTGATATCGGTATGATTAAGGAGTTTTTATCCGATTTATCCGATGAAGTTGACAGACTTACAAGAATTGTTGAAAGACTTTTGGCACTTTCTAAAATGAATACTGAAGAAGAGCAGAAGACTTTAACACCTGTTGACTTTAATGTTATGATTTTGGCTATAAAAAACCGCCTGACACCTAATGCGGAAGCTAAAGGTATTGAATTTTCGACCGAATTTTCAAAGGATGAAATCCCGCCTGTAGTTATTGATTATGACAAGATATGGGAAGCGATTTACAATATAACTGATAATGCTATTAAATACACACAAGCTGGCGGAAACGTAAAGATTTCGCTTTCGACAAAATCGGGCGAATTGTATGTCGCTATTTCAGACAGCGGTGCAGGAATTCCAGAAGAAGAAAGAGAAAAGATATTTGATAGATTCTATAGAATAGATGACTCCCGTGCGAGAGAAACGGGCGGTACAGGTCTTGGACTTGCTATTGCAAAGGAAGCGGTTAATCTTCACGGCGGAAGAATAGAAGTGTCAGAGTCGGAGTTTGGGGGAAGCTTGTTTACAATAATTCTCCCGATTACGACCGATACTTTAGTTTCGGAAAGGAATATATAATTATGAGAACAGGAAGAAAGTTATTTTTAATCCTAGCTGTCATAGTTTTGGCGGTAGTTTTGATATATGTATTCTCCAATAATAATGATAATACAATGTCAATTCAGCTTTATTACCTTAATGAAAACAAGACCGATATTACACCTGAAGAAAGAGAAATTTCTTATGATAATATTGATGAATTGCCCGAAAGTGTTATAAAGGAGCTAAAAAAAGGTCCCGAGAACAAAAAACTTCATGCTTTTCTTTCTAAAAAAACCGAGTGGGAAATAGATGTAAATGACAGTATGCTTTCTGTTGATTTTACTAAAGAATTTTTGACAACTGATGAAAACTATAATCTTTTGTCATCATATTCTGTAGTTAAGTCACTATGCGGTATTCCTGGTATTACTGCGGTAAAGCTGACAGTTGAAGGTGCAGAGGTAATATTACCCGATAACTCTACTATTGACTATCTTACCAATAAAGATATAAACCTTGAGTCTGACTCGGTTACTACAGATAATTTTGGACTTAAGATGTATTTTCAAAACAGCGACGAAAAATTGAAATCTGAATGGAGAACAATACCGATTGACGAAACATCCATACTTGCAGGAAATGTATTTTCAGGGCTTGTAAAAGGTCCTGAAAATCCGACATTGACTCCTGTTTTAGTTTCTGACAGTCAGATGAATTCGGTTGAAGTAACCGACGGTGTTGCTTACTTAAATGTGCCGGCGAGCTTTGTTTTAAAAAACTCAGGTACTGCTGAAAAGGAAATAAATGTGGTTTATTCTGTCGTCAACACATTGTGTGAACTTGACGGTGTTACAAGTGTTCAGTTTTTGATTGACGGCAAAAAGGAAAGCGGTTTTTCTAGTATTGATTTGTCGGTGCTCTTGTCACCTGATTACAGTATTGTAGCGGAAGATAAATAAAGAAAATTGTGCGGTATAAATCCGCACAGTTTTTTTGTATTTTTAGTTGTATTTTGCTTGGGTTTATGGTATAATAAAACAGTATGTAACAAAAATAGGGGCAGTATATTATGTTTAAGAATGTTGATGAATTTAAAAAAGCTATAAATAATGAAAATATTGCGGTAATCGGTGTCGGAATATCCAATGTTCCTTTGATTAAGTTTTTATTAAAAAATGGTGCTAAGGTTACGGCATATGATAAGAAAACTCCCGATAAGCTCGGCAAGGTTTATGATGAATTAAAAAACTTAGGTGTTAGGTTTTCGTTGGGCGAAAATTACCTTTCGGATATCAAAGAAAAGATAATTTTTAAAACACCAGGTATGAGATATGATGTTCCCGAGCTTTTAGGTGCAGCTGAAAACGGCGCACTTGTAACAAGCGAGATGGAAGTATTTATGAATATCTGTCCTGCTAGAATTATTGCAGTAACAGGAAGTGACGGAAAAACCACTACCACTACCTTAATTCACAAGCTAATGACCGAAGAAGGACATAAGACAAGACTTGGCGGAAATATCGGAAGACCGTTGATTGACGAGATAGATAAAATCGGGGAAGATGAATGGGTTATATTAGAGCTTTCAAGTTTTCAGCTTCATAAAACAGCAAAATCACCCGATATTGCTGTAATCACAAATATAACTCCCAATCATCTTGACTGGCATACCGACTATCAGGAATATATTGATTCTAAGAAGAATATTTTTGCATATCAGTCTGACAAAGGAATTCTTGTTACAAACTCAAATAACGAAGAAACAAAGAAAATTATCCCGACTGTAAACGGAATGGTAAGAACCTTCTCTGCATACCAAGATGCTGATTTTTACTTAAAAGACGGAAAAATTGTATCAAACGGCGATGTGCTTTTAGATATAAAAGAAATAAGAGTCCCCGGACTTCATAACGTCGAAAACTTTATGACAGCAATTGCTGCAACATACGGTTTAGTATCAAAGGATACAATTTTAAAGGTTGCAAAATCATTTACAGGCGTAGAACACAGAATTGAGTTTGTCCGTGAAATAGACGGGGTAAAATATTATAACAGTTCAATAGATTCAAGCCCCAACAGAACAATAAATACACTAAGGGTATTTGGGGATAATGTCATTATGATTGCAGGCGGTAAGGATAAGGGAATTCCTTATGATGAAATCGGACCGTCGGTAGTAGAACACGTAAAGACTTTGGTTTTAATCGGTATGACATCGGATAAAATAGAAGATGCCGTACGTAAAGCTGATAAAGATAATAAAGTATCAATTCTTCGTGCTAAAACCTATGAAGAAGCAGTTTTAAAAGCAAAAGACAGTGCTTCGTTCGGAGATATTGTCATTTTATCACCTGCATCTACAAGCTTTGATATGTTTAATAATTTTGAAGAAAGAGGAAATCTTTTTAAAAGTATAGTGTCAGGGCTTTGATTTTTTAAGGAGGAAAAGATGGAAAATCTTAAAAAGCTTTCCGAAAGCCGTGGAATTTCCGGCTTTGAATATAGAATTACAGATGTAATAAAGCCTATGTTTTTGCCTTATGCCGACTCGGTTTATACTGATAACTTAGGTAATTTAATAGCAGTGAAAAAATCAGACAATGAAAATGCTAAAAAGGTTATGATAGAAGCGCATATGGACGAAATCGGTCTTATGGTAAAGTCGATTTCGGAAGATGGGTTTATAACTTTTGTAAATATCGGCGGGGTTGACGAGAGAATTTTGCCGTCAATGGAAGTTACAGTTCACGGCAAAAAGGATATAAAAGGCATAATCGGAGCAAAGCCACCGCATTTAATGTCTGGTGATGATTCCGAAAATGCATATAAATTAAAGGATCTTGCGATTGATACAGGTTTTTCTCGTGACGAAGTTTCGGCTTTGGTGTCTGTAGGCGATTCTATTACTTTAAACAGCGGATTTGTAGGTCTTTTAAATAATATTTATTCTGGCAAATCTCTTGACGACAGAGCAGGCGTATTTGCAATTTTAGAAGTATTTAAGGCCTTTAAAGACGCAAAATTAGATGTAGACCTGTATGGCGTTATGGCAGTAACTGAAGAAGTAGGCGGAAGAGGTGCTATGGTTTCGGGTAATTCTATAAA
>JAZNQG010000069.1:0-9651 GCA_045590035.1 Clostridia bacterium | reverse complement strand
ACAGGTATCGAAATGTTCAGAAAGCTTCTTGACTATGCTGAAGCTGGTGACAACATCGGTGCTCTTCTCCGTGGTGTTCAGAGAACAGAAATTGAACGTGGTCAGGTTCTTGCTGCTCCTGGTTCAATTCAGCCGCACACAAAGTTCAAGGGCGAAGTTTACGTTCTTACTAAGGAAGAAGGCGGCCGTCATACACCGTTCTTCAACAACTACAGACCGCAGTTCTATTTCAGAACTACAGACGTTACAGGCGTTATCTCTCTTCCTGAGGGCACAGAAATGTGTATGCCTGGCGACAACGTAAAGATGTCAGTTGAACTTATCACTCCGATCGCTATCGAAAAGGGTCTCCGTTTCGCTATCCGTGAAGGTGGTAGAACAGTTGGTTCAGGCGTTGTTTCTGAAGTTGACGCGTAAGTTTTAAATTAAACTTATATAGAGCGATTATCATTTTGATAGTCGCTCTTTTTTTGCTTTCATTTTTATCCTTTCTTCTCCATACAGTTTTATTACGCAGTTCTTTCCGCCCGGCTTGATAGTTTTACGACAGTTCCGGTCAATTTTTTTGTATGAAAAAAGCACCCCGAAGGATGCTTGAATCATTTATTTAATTTAGGCATAATAAAACCGCCCTGCTATCAACAAAGCGGTATTTAGTTTCCTGCTATTTTAGACAGAGCATGCTTTATAAACTCATCTGGCAGTCTCAAATTATATTTTTCTACATAATAAGCCAAATCGCTACACCAACTATAAACCCCATCATTAACAAATGTCATTTCAAAATCAAGGGGCTCGCCTGTAAATACATCTTTTGGTAACATTGTCTGAACCATTGTAGGTTTCCCTGTTTTTAAATAATGCACAATTTTGTCCTGATTTTCATATTTTTCGCTCTGAAAAAAATCTTTCATACTCGGAAATCCCATACCTGGTCCAAACTCTTCATATTTATTTAATATTTCCACGACCACCCCTCCTTTTTTTATTTATTTTTTGGCAAAAACACAACCCATTTTCCCGTTTCCTTAAATTTGCCCTTTTCCTTTTCGTCTGCCTCATTCCACATTTGAGCCAGAACACGATTATCCGAAACAAAAAGTCTACCTTCTGCGTCAACATTAACTATTTCCGTGGCAGCCATAACCTTTTTTCCTAATATATCTGCAACTTGTTGTGCGGCTCCATTTTCGCGTGCACCAGCTTGACATGCAATTAAACGAATATCTCCACCGTGGTAACCATTGGAATTTCGTATTCTTTCAACCATTTGTTTAGGGGAAAGCGTTATAAAGTCATCAGGGTTTCCGTTTCCTACCATATCTATTTCAAATAAATTAGCGTTTGCATGACTTACAATATCTTCAAATCCCTCTTCTGGTTTTATGTTTTTAGCATACCTAAAGAGTGTTTCATTTTTATTTACAAAGATCGAGCTCGCCTGCGCTAATTCCTTTTCTTTTATTATACCACTTTTCTCAATTTTGTCAACACCTTTCAACTGACCAACGCCCATTCGATTATATCTTTTCTCGATACCGACCTTATCACACAAATCATCGTACTTGGCACGGTAAAAAGAAATCTTTTCATTGGTATTTCTCTCTAAGATTTTATCACCGCTTTGCTTTGCCATAAAGGATATATTTCTTTGCCGTCTTGTCTCTGCTTCAAGCCTTCTCGCTCCCTGCTGCCATTCATAAGCGGTCTTTTTCCTGCCACCATACTCAATTAGCTCTTTATCCTTTGCCTTTTGTTTTTCAAGCTCAGCTTTGTCATACCTTGGTTCTGATACTCCTAATATGACATCAGTCTTAAAATGCAGGCATCCGTAATCCTGAAGCCTTGCCAGAGCTTCCTTGCCGTCCTCGTATTTTTCGCCATTTATAACAACATCGCCGTTATATGAATACATTTTCCCTTTTAAAATCAGTCTCTTTTCCGTTGACTTTATTTAATTTAAATGGTATAATTTAGGTATAAATAATTGAAAGGATTTATGTAACATGGAAAAGTACATAAAAAATTATGAAGAATGGATAAATTCCACATGGGATAAGCTTGATAAAAAGCTTTCAAAGGTTGCGATTAAGAGCCGTGATAAAATCCCTTACACAACTAAGAACGGCGTTCACGATAACAGACACGAAACTGATCCTACATGGTGGACAAACGGATTTTTTGGTGCTCTTATGTGGGCGATGTATCTTGGAACAAAGAATGAAGAATATAAGAAAACTGCTATACGTCAGGAAGAGCTTTTGGATGATGCATTCAAAAACTTTGACGGTCTTCACCATGATGTTGGCTTTATGTGGAACATAACAAGCGGTGTAAATTATCGCTTGACAGGAAATGAAGAGTCAAAAAGAAGAATTGACTATGCTTCAGCAGTCCTTGCATCAAGATACAATATTGCAGGCGGATTTATCCGTGCATGGCCCGATTGGGATGAGACAACAAACCATGTTGGCGTTACAATTATCGACTGTATGATGAATATTCCGCTTCTTTACAGAGAGTCGGTATATTCAAAGGATGACAGATTTAAAAATATTGCCGTTGCGCATGCTAATATGGCTATGTGCGATCATATAAGACCTGACGGCAGTGTGCACCATATTGTTCGTCATGACCCGCAGACAGGTGAAGTTTTGGAAAACATCGGCGGTCAGGGATATGGTGTTGGCTCTTCCTGGTCAAGAGGTCAAGCTTGGGCAATTTACGGATTTGTTCTATCATATATCCATACAGGATACGAAGAATATTTAGATGTTGCAAAATCTGTTGCACAGTACTTTATTGCAAATGTAGCATCGACAGATTATCTCCCGCTATGTGATTTCAGAGCACCCGACGAGCCTGTATATTATGACAGTACTGCAGCCGTTTGCACAGCTTGTGGTTTAATCGAAATCGCAAGATGCGTTCCTGAATATGAAAAGAAAATGTATATTGATGCAGCAATGAAGCTTCTTATGGCAGCCGAAAAAGAATGGTGCAACTGGGACGATAATGAAGATTCAGTTCTCCAGATGGGAACAGAGGCTTATTATAACGGTATCCATATGCCCATCATCTACGGCGACTTCTTCTTAGCAGAAGCACTTTTGAAGCTAAAGGGTGAAGAATTCCTGATGTGGTAATTCGCGTACGGTCTATTTTGCGAAAAACCTACCAAAAAAGTAAAACAAAAAAGGCAGTTCTTTGAACTGCCTTTTTAAATTATTTTAAATTATTTGTTAAGGTTTGCTTCAAGCTTTGTAAGCTCGTCTGCCATTTCCTTAGGAAGCTTATCGCCAAACTGAGCGAAGTATTCTTTGATGTTTTCAACATCTTCGAGCCATACATCTCTGTCGATTGAAAGAAGTGCCTTTACATCTTCTAATGTCATATCGAGGTCAGTAATGTCGATGTCTTCAGCCTTAGGAATAAAGCCGATTTCACACTCGTCAGCGTCAACTTTGCCTGCGCATCTGTCCAAAATCCAGAGAAGAACACGCATATTGTCGCCAAATCCGGGCCACATAAAGTCGTCGTTTTCGTCACGTCTGAACCAGTTAACGTGAAAAATCTTCGGAGCTTTGTCGCCAAGTTTTTTGCCCATTTCCAACCAGTGATTCCAGTATGTTGCCATGTTGTAACCAACAAACGGCTTCATAGCCATCGGGTCTCTTCTTACAACGCCGACTGCACCTGCAGCTGCAGCAGTTGTTTCAGATGCCATAGTAGCACCAACGAATGTGCCGTGTGTCCAGTCTTTTGACTGATATACAAGCGGTGCACACTTAGCTCTTCTTCCGCCGAATACGATAGCTTCAACCGGTACGCCTGCGGGGTTTTCAAATTCCTTTGAAATGCAGGGGCAGTTAACAGCCGGAGCTGTAAATCTTGAGTTCGGGTGAGCGAGCTTGTTGCCTGCTTCTGTATATTCAACGCCGTTTACCTTAGCGCCTTTCCACTCTGTTGCATTAACAGGCGGATTCTTGTCTAAGCCTTCCCACCAAACTGTCATATCATCATTGTTGATAGCAACGTTTGTGAAGATTGTGTTTTTCTTTGTTGATTCAAGAGCATTAAAGTTTGTCTTAACACTTGTACCCGGTGCAACGCCGAAGAAGCCTGCTTCAGGGTTGATAGCATAAAGTCTGCCGTCGGGACCGATTTTAAGCCAAGCGATATCATCGCCGACTGTCCATACTTTGTAGCCCTGTTCCTTAAGATACTCAGGCGGAATAAGCATAGCAAGGTTAGTCTTACCGCAAGCTGACGGGAATGCAGCACAGATGTACTTAACTTCGCCTTCGGGATTTTCTAAGCCAAGGATTAGCATATGCTCTGCCATCCAGCCTTCCTTCATACCAAGATATGAAGCGATTCTTAAAGCGAAGTACTTTTTACCTAAAAGTACGTTACCGCCGTAAGCTGAGTTGATTGACCAGATTGTTTTGTCCTCGGGGAACTGAACGATATATCTGTCGTCGGGGTTAACGTCCTTCTTAGCGTGTAAGCACTTAACGAAATCAGCGCTGTCGCCAAGCTGGTCGATAACCTTTTTGCCGATTCTTGTCATAATAGCCATGTTGAGTACAACATAGATACTGTCGGTAAGCTCAATACCAATCTTTGAGAAAGGTGAGCCGACGGGACCCATTGAATAAGGGATAACATACATTGTTCTGCCCTTCATTGAGCCTGCGTATAAAGCCTTAAGCTTTGCGTACATTTCTTCGGGATCCATCCAGTTGTTGATAGGACCTGCTTCTTCTTTAGTTTTAGTACAGATAAATGTTCTGTCCTCAACTCTTGCAACGTCATTTTCAGCTGTTCTGTGATAGTAACAACCGGGAAGCTTTTCTTCGTTAAGCTTAATCATTTCGCCTGTTGAAACAGCTTCTTCTCTTAAAGCTTCAAGCTGTTCTTCGCTGCCGTCAATCCAGACAATGCTGTCAGGTGTGCACATTGCAGCCATTTCGTCAAGCCAAGCTAATACTGCTTTGTTCTGAGTCATTTTTATTCTCCTTCTTTCTATATAAAATTATCTGCGAAAAAGTGTGTAGATAATAAAAATCTCAATTTTTCCGCTATTATACTTATTATATCATAAAAATGCAAATAATCAATCATTTTTCTTAAATTTTCCCAAATTTATCAAATTTCTGCAATTGACATAATTTTTTGGGTGGTATATAATTAAAAATGTACAAATCCACTGTTGAATGAGGTATGTTATGAAAGAACAAATATATACAATTCCGATAAATGAAGCGATGGAAGAAAACGGTGAGTGTCCGTTTTGCATTTTAGAGAAAAAACTGGAAGATGAGGCACTTTCATATGCATTAGGTGCTGCTATGATGGAGCCTGATTACAGGATTGAATCCAATAAAAAAGGCTACTGTAACAAGCATTTCGGAAGACTTTTTTCTCAAAAGAATAAGCTTTCTTTAGCCCTTGTTTTAGAAACCTTAACAAAAGAAAATATTGATGAGCTTTTAAAGTTTAAAAGTCAGATGGAAAATGTAGGTAAAAAGAATTTATTTAAAAAGGATAATTCTACATATAAAGAGCTTCTGGATAATTTAAAAGAAAGGGAAGAAAGCTGTATTGTCTGCGACAGAATAAACTCTACCATGGAAAGATATTTAGGTGTTTTTCTTGATATGTACGAAGATTCAGAAGAGTTCAGGGAGAAGGTAAAAAACTCAAAAGGTGTCTGCTTTGTTCATTTAAGACAGCTTATCGAAAAAGCCCAAAAGGAAATGAAACCGAAGTTTAAGGATGAATTTATAAAACTTCTGTATGAAAAACAGATAACAGAAACCACCAGAGTTTTAGACGATTTAAAGAAGTTTATTTTAAAGTTTGACTATCGTTATCAGGATATGGAATTAGGGGAGGCGGTGGATTCTCCTAAAAGATGTATCGAGAAAACGATGGGGTATATAAATACACCTGATATGGAGTAGAAATATAAGTTGACAAAATCCGATATAAATGCTATAATTTTATGGTGTATTATTTTGCGATAAAATACAGAAACGGAGGGAGTATATTGTTAAAAAAATTATTGGCATATTTTCTTGCAGTGATAGCGTTATTTTCGCTTGCAGCCTGCGGAGAAACAAATTCTGTATTTAAAGAAATAGATGCAATTGAAGCAAAGTTTGACTTTCCTGAAGCAAAATCTGATAAATTTAAATTAGAAGCGGCAAACGGATACATATTAGCTCAGCAGGACGCTTTGCTCGATGCATATGTTTACAATATACAGTCAACAGATATTAAGCTTTTTGAAAATAAGGTTGAAGAGAACGAACGAAGTGCTCTTATACCTGCGCTTAATAAAAAGAGAGTAGAACTTAACGGGCAGGCAGAAGAGATATTCTTTTCCAATATGGAAATTATTCTTCAGAATGTGTATGATTTTGAGAATAAGGAAGCATTGACACTTGTGAAAAAAAATGAAGTTTCCGAATTTTCAACAGATTATATCAGAATACTGAATATTGATAATGAAAAACCTGACCTGATTGATAAGATGGTACAGGACTATATTGTGCTTTCGAATTCGTATGCCAACAGAATACTCCGTGTAAATAAAGACAAGATTATCGATAAAGTAATATTGATGGTTGAAGAAAATTCCAAAGCGACTGAATCATTCCAGACATACATCAATCTTAATAATGAGAGCGTAAGAGCTATTAACTACTTGTTTGGTGGTGTTGGTGAGAATGAGGAATTCAGGACAAGAATAAACGATTCTAACTACAGACTTCTGGAAAAGACTATTGAAGGTATGGCTGAACTGACAGACGCAGAAAAAGAGTCGATGCTTGCGCAGCTTCGTGAAAACCAAAGGCTTTCAAACAGAAGTAACAAACAGTAACCAAAGGGGGCATAATGTTGAATAATTCGATTTTAGAAAAGTCAAAAAAGGCAGAGATTGCAAATGAAATGTCTTTAATGGATATCATAGCAATCTTTATAAGTAAATGGTGGATAGTCCTTACAATTGGCATTGTATTTGCACTTGTAGGTTTTATCTTCACAAAAGCAACTGCTGTTCCTTCGTATGAATCAAACGGAAGTCTTTATATAGACACAAAGAAAAATCAGGTTGGCGACAACAGTGATGCTATGTCAATTTTGTATGCGCAGGACCTTATGCCTACATATATTGAGATTTTAGAGAGCAGAAACTTTATAGCAGATGTAATAAAAGCAGTAGACTACAAGTATGATTACAAAGAGATTATCGGTATGACCGATCTTTTTCAAGAGAACCAGACCAATATTCTTACAATTAAAACTGTAAGTCTTGACGAAAAGGATTCTTATGTAATCTGTGAAAATATGGTAAATTATGCCAAGGAAGAATTATTGAGAGTATTTGAAGAAGGTAACGTTAAAATTATCGATTTACCTGACCCGACTCCCAAAGAGGTTATTCCGAGTGCATCTAAAAGAGCAATTATAATGTTTATGTTGGGTGCAATACTGGCGCTTGCGGCACTGGTTATTTATAATATGTTCGATACAAGAATTGCTTCTTCAGACGAGCTTACAGAAAGATACAACATTCCTGTTCTTGGTGAAGTTCCGAATCTTAGCGAGAAGTCTTGAAAAAGGGAGGGCATATTAAATGAAATTTTTGAAAGTAAATAAAACATTAACCCTTTTAAAGAAAAAGGACTATAAGAATAGCGATGTTGTTACAGAAAACAGCATTTTGTCAGATGACACACCGTTTGTTATCCGTGAAAGCTATAAGATGGCAAGAACAAATATAATCTTTTCGGTGGCAGGTTCAAATAAGAATAACTGCAAATTGATTGCTGTTACAAGTGCAATGCCGGGTGAAGGAAAAACAACATCAACCATCAATATTGCCATTGCATTTTCGCAGACAGACTCAAGAGTGTTGGTAGTGGACTGCGATTTAAGAAAACCAAGAATTCACCGTTATTTGGGTGTTAAGAAAAAGACCGGTCTTACAAGTGTGATTTCAGGTCAGGCGTCTCTTTCGGAGGCTATAAATAAAGATGTAAGAAAAGATCTTGATGTACTGACATCAGGGGAACTTCCTCCGAACCCAGCTGAGCTTCTTTCGTCAGAAAGAATGCAGGAGGTTATTGATGAGCTGTCACAGAGATATGATTACATTTTCTTTGACACACCGCCTGTAACTGTTGTTACCGATGCATCTGCACTTTCACCGTTTGTTGACGGTATGATGATTGTAGTAAGGCAGAATCATACTGACCACGAAAGCCTTTCGTCTGCAATCAATCTTTTAAATATTGCAAATGCAAAGATTATTGGTTTCTTTGTAAACGATGTTGTAAAGAAAACTAAATACGGATATCGTAATCCGCATAAATATGGTTATAGCTACGGGGTTTATGTTCCCGAGAATGAGAATTAAAAAAAGACTGAACGATTATTCGTTCAGTCTTTCTTTATACAAGTTCAATTTTACCGTCTGTTATAAGCTTTTTTAGTGCATCGGGATTTATTTCTATCAGAGCTTCGGCTCCGCAATCCCTGCAGGTAACCAATACTCCCATCTCGTCAAGCTCTATATCAAACGCACCCATTCCGCATGAGTTACAGGATATCTTGCCGTCCTTTGAGATTCTGTTTATAACTGTAATAATCTCAAAATAAATACTTAGCTCAGGGGAAGATGCAATTTCCTTTTCGGCTTCCAGATATAGCGCATTTTGTCTTTCAAGCTCTTCATTCACAGTTTCTCTGTCGCCTGTAAACATAATGCCAACCGTTGTATTGGGACACGCTAAAACTACCAGACTCTTTTTCCATAGGGAAGACGGCTTTAGGGTAAAAGTATGCTTGTCGTTACATACCGTACATATAACTTCAAAAATATATTTTTCCTTTTTATGAGAGATTTCGACAATTTCCCTGTTACAATCGGAGTCCTGACAGCGAAATACTGACCTACCGTTTGGTAAATCGAAAAAAGATATATCCCTTATGGAAAGCTTCCCGCAGTAGGGACAAATGTAAGCAACCGATTTTTTTAAATCAATAAGCATCTTACTTATCTCCTATCTTGTTTTCTCTTGCCCAATAGAATAAATACTGCTGAGCGATACCGCCAAGGTCTTTAAAATGCACAGCAGCATAGTTTGCGATTTCTTCGTTTTTTGTTGGATTACCGTCAAAATAACAGTGTTCCATAATGCGTTTTATCCATACATCAATCGGGAAACTGTCAAATTTTGAAAGACCGAAAAGTAAAATGCAGTTTGCAACCTTTTCGCCGACGCCTGGGATTTTTATAAGCTCCTTTTTTGCATCGGTGTATGAAAGGCTATTTAACATTTCATACGAAATTTCGTCCGATTGGAACGTCTTTGCGGCAGCTATTATATATTTACCCCGAAATCCCGAACGAATAACAGAAATTTCTTCTTCTGTAAGCTTTGAAAGTTTTTCGGGTGTAGGGAATGAGTAGTAAACAGCCCCCATATACTCGATTTTTTCGCCAAAATTCTCGCACAATCTTTTTATAATTCCCTTAATTCTCGGGATATTGTTGCTTGCTGAAATTATAAAGGATATAACCGTCTCAAATAAATCCTGATTAAGTATCCTTATCCCGTGCCCGAAGGTTGATGC
>JAZNQG010000068.1:0-4007 GCA_045590035.1 Clostridia bacterium | reverse complement strand
AATAAGTGTACCCCACATAGTCTTTGATTCAAACTTAAAGTCTGCACTATATACTACTGTGGTATCCTTTACTTCTGTGTTCAAAGGCATATTCATACCATGTGACCAATCAATACCCATTGTATTATCACCAGGATCATCGGTAGAGCCCTGTCCACCGTTACCAATGTTGAGAAGCCATCTAAATGCCTTGTCTCCTTCTTGACCGCTCTTACCTGTGACGAAAAATGTATATAGACCTCTGTTTTGTCTATCTACCCATCCTGTAGGACGACCTTCAGAGTATGAATCCATATTGTCATCATAGATTGCGGGCAATACTGCATCCAATCTATCGCCCACATAGAAATTATCTACATATATATACTCATTTCTTGAGTCGTATCTGTTCGGGTCGCTCGATGTAGTATAAGGAGATGCAAAAATTTCAAAGCTTGAAAGACCTGCAGTCTTATATTCTGATGTTTTGTATGTGTAAACAAGTTTACTATCGATATAGAAATCAATCAAAAGGCCATTTGTTCTTGACTGAGTAATAACAGCGGCTAATTTGTACCACTTATTCGGTGTCATTGTACCGACAGTTGCATAAGTTGTAAGGTCCTTGATAGCCGTAGTAGTTGTCGGAAGATTCTGAATTTTAAATTCCGTACCCTGAACTGTAAGAGCTGCAGGATAGTTTCCTTCAAAGTTAGGTCCGATTAACGGTGCCCAAATAGTAGTTGAGCCAAGCTTAAAGTCAGCACTATATACTACGGTTGTGCCCTTTATCGGCGAATCTGCCAAAGGTATTGACCAGCCGGGTAACCATTCTGCACCCATCTGGTTATCAGCCGGGTCATCGGTAGAGCCCTGTCCACCGCCACCGACATTTATAAGCCACTTAAATGCCTTGTCCGTATCTTTTCCGCTTGTACCAGCATCTGTATATTTATAAAGTCCTCTGTCGGTTCTGTCTATCCATCTTGCAGGAGCGGTACCGCTTTCATATGAATCCATATTGTCATCATATTTTGCACTTTCGGGAAGAACCTTTGGAGCAACTGTAAAACTTGCAGCAGCTGTTGCACCGATCGGCTTAAATGAATATGTGCCTCCTTCAAGCTCTGATGCCAAAGTTACTGTTACGGTGTTTCCCGAAACCGACTGTGCGATAACGCTTGTAGCATTTGTGCCGTCAGCATTCTTTACGATATCGCCAACAGCGTTACCTGTAAATGCCTTGTCGAGTGTATACTGAAGAGTAACTTCGTCAACTACCTTAAAGTCCGATACTGTATAGCTCTTCTTAGTAACATTTAGCGGAGCCTTGAATACCTTTGTACCATTTACAAACCATGCCACACTTTCTTCGTCAACACCCGCGAACCAGCCATATCCCGGAGCATCCAAAACAATCTCTAAAGTATCAGGGTCTACAATTTTTCCGCCCTCTCCGTCACCGTGGATTAAGTATCCTGTATTTTTCTCGAAATAAATCTTTGTATTGTGCCAGTGCTGTGCACCGACTCCTGCATCTACATAGGGTTCTCCGTATACATTCTGCTTTGTAATTGCAAGTGTATCGGGGTCCATTGTAAAGTATGCGCCCTGTGTCCAAGCGTAAAGTTTAGAGCCGTCGGGGCTAATCTGTAGAGATTTTACCGCACAAAGCTTACCTGAAACGCCTGAAAGAGAAACATCTACCTGCTTTTCAATCTGCTTTGTTTCCATGTTGAACTTAACAACCTTTGCAGGTTCTGTACTTACAGGCTGACCTGAGCCAACTGTTACAGATGTACCGAAATAGAGGTATTTACCCTTTGATGTAAGAGTGAGTAATGACTGTCCAGGGACAATTCCCTGCCATACTGTCATCTCTTCTGTATCAAGATTTACAACCGAAAGAGCACCGGCATTAGGTGTATATGCAGTCGGCATAGATGCAACATACATCTCGCGTCCTACAATCTCTAAGTCAAAGGGTCTATCCTGGTCATGACCAAGTACGCCAAAAAGATAGTCGGTGTATTTGCCTCTTACATTTGTTTTAGAGTCAGGTGCTGCAGGCTTTGTTACATCCTTTTCGCGAATCATAGCACCAGAATAGTCGCCGTGGTAGAAAAGTCCCGTTGCAGGGTCATGAATCATGCCTTCGGGCTGGTCTGCATTGCTATATTTAATTTCACCTGTCTTTGTATTAATGTAAGGTATAGTTGCCGCCTTATATCCGCCGACCCAGAGATATCCATCCATCGGGTTAAGATATGAAATTCTGTGCGGAACTGAAGGTCCGGGAATTGTAACATTTACACCGTAGCTTGTCTTTGTATCAAAATGGATAAGCGAAACCGCACCGTCAAAGTGTGCAGTAACTGCACAAAGTCCCTGAACATCGCTTCTGTTTACTTCAATCCAGGGGCCTGTACCACGAAGGTGTCCGCCGTATTCGATACCTGTATCCACAAAATTAAGGTTGCTGTCTACAGTATAAAGTTTTGCTCTCTTGCCTGCAGGAGCATTTTTGAATAATCTTTTTCCGTTTGTTTCGGTTGTAACCATCGATGTACCGATTACAATATCATCGCTTAGTCTCTGACATGTTCCGTTTTCTGTGTCATATGCAAAAAGTCTTGTTCCGCCAGACTTTAAAGAGCCCTGTGTTACAATATACTTTCCGATACTGAATGTATAATCAAAGCTATCGTACTTTTCAGAGTCGGGGCTTATCTTTTCAACTGTGTAGTCATATTTAAAGTCTGATATTTGAAATTTCTTTGTCTTTGAAATCTTGAAAAGGTGAGCTGTGTCTCCTGTAACATCAAGACCTGATGTATAAAGATAGTCGCCCATCTGAGCCATATGAGAACCGCGTCTGAAGTCACTTGAAAGAGTCACCATTGTAGTACATTCACCTGTTGACATATTGAGAGCAGTTACTCTTCCATGAACAGACTCAGTTGAGTAGATAAGATTCTTTTCCTCGTCTATTACCATACCGCCGGTGCCGCCAGAAGGTGAAGTATCCTGTGTGCCTAAGTGCTTAAGCTGTTTTGTCGACGGGTCGTACTGGATAAAAACATTTCCCGCACTGATAATCATTTTACCGTCAGATGTGGTCTCACCAAACCTACCGTAGCCTGTGTAATCACGGTGTGTAAAGGAACGAAGAATCTTCTGGTCCTCTAAGTCGATAATTGAGGTGATGTTTACATCGCCTTCGTCGTCTGTACCATTAGCAGTTACCATTGCGATAGCATGCTTTTCACCGTCTACCATCTCGTAGCCTGTAACAGATACCTCTGTATGAGCTACTGAGATAGTATGGTCTTCAGTGACCTGAGTAAGAGAGCCGTAGCTTACATCTCCTCTTGCCGTAGTTGTTCCTGTTGCCGCCATTACTGACGGTGCAAATACAGAAATCAACATTGCCACCATCAATAAATACGCTACTAATTTTTTCATTTTAAAACCCCTTCCGTTTTTTATGATTTGTTAATATATCTCAATCGCTAAAAGCGAATTATCAAGAAATATTTTAAAGGATTTTCTCCTTGGTATGCATTGATTTTCTTCCTGAAACAGCGTTATAAAACAAAACACTTTTAAGTATAAAACGACACTCTGCACATTATACATATACATTATAGTACAATATGGACAAATAATCAAGTATTTTTTTAAGATTTTTATTCACAAATATTATAAAATAATGGTTGTTTTCTAAAAGCCAACAAAGCAACACAATATATTGTGTTATTTTGGGGTTTTGCCAGATTTAAGCACAAGGGCGCTCAATAATATTAAAATAAAAAAGCCCTTTTTTATAAAAGGACCTTTTGCTATTTATAGATATTTCCAGAAAAAAACAAGCACCGTGCCCAAAAGGGCACGATGCTTTGTCTTAAAAGTTCAAATCAGTCTGTTTTATAAACAGCGATTATTGAATAGTCTTTGTAACAATGTTTGACGCAGGTCTTAGAGTCTTAAGGTTGTTTACAAGGAAGAACTTATATACATCCCCTGTT
>JAZNQG010000067.1:0-2866 GCA_045590035.1 Clostridia bacterium | reverse complement strand
CATCTTTGGCAACAGAGTCCTTTATGTCAGCGGCTTCCTTCCAGGAAACAACAAAGGTATTAACCGATGCTGCTATCAAGGGTAAGGTTGACAATCTCTTAGGTCTTAAGGAAA
Source organism: Clostridia bacterium (assembly GCA_045590035.1). Classification (GTDB taxonomy): domain Bacteria; phylum Bacillota; class Clostridia; order UBA1381; family UBA1381; genus HGM11525. Next base: position 2,752 of record JAZNQG010000067.1, on the reverse strand, counting down.
ACGTTATCATCGGTAAACTTATCCCTGCAGGTACAGGTATGCGTGAATACAAAGATGTAGGCATCACAGTAGAAGGCATCGAAATAGACGATAGCGAAATAAATTGACGCTAAAAATGTTTATACCGCAAAATAAATTTTGCTACGAAGAGTCCGAACCGCTCGGCGTATCAACATACGCCGTCGGGGTTCCCTTACGGGTTCGCACTCTCCGTTCTAAATCATTTTTATCAGTCAATTTGAAAGACGCTAAAAATGTTTATACAAAAAAGAACTGAGATATTTATCTCAGTTCTTTTTTTGTTGTCATAAAGTTTGTGTTGAAATAATTACCAATGTGGTGTATAATTAACAGTGTATAAGTATTATTAAAAAGGAAGATTAAAACCTATGTTTGAAAATACCAAGAAATTTTGCGACTTTTTGTTAGAGAAAGGTATGCCCGGGGTAGACTTGGCAGTTTATAAAGACGGCGAATGTATTTTAAGATATATAAATGGTTATTCTGACCTTGAAAGCAAGGTTAAAATGACAGGAAAAGAAAGATATAATCTCTATTCCTGCTCAAAACCGATAACCTGTACGGCAGCATTGATGCTCTTAGAAAAAGGGCTTTATTCGTTAGAAGACAAGTTATCCGACTATATGCCGGAGTTTAAAGAAATGACCGTTTTAAAAGACGGGGAAATCAAAAAAGCAGAAAATCCGATTTTAATAAAGCATTTGTTTGAAATGACGGCGGGATTTTCATATAACTGCGAGTCGCCAGAATTAAAAAGGGCTATTGAAGAAACTTCAGGGAAGTGTCCGACTCGTGAGACAATGAAGTATCTGGCAAAAGAGCCGTTACTTTTTGAACCTGGTGAAAGATGGGAATATAGTCTTTGCCACGATGTTTTGGCGGCTTTTGTTGAAGTTATTTCAGGTGAAAAATTTGAAGACTTCGTAAAGAAAAATATCTTTGATGTTTTGGGAATGTCAAATTCTACATTTATGCTCCCCGAAGAAGAAATTGATACCTTAGCCGCACAGTACGGATTTGAAAACGGCGAGAGAGTAAATATCGGCAAGCACATAGTGCCTTATAAACTCGGCAGAGAATTTGCATCGGGTGGTGCAGGATGTATCTCGACCGTTGATGATTATATTAAGTTTGCAGAAGCACTTCGCACACATAAACTATTAAAGCCTGAGACATTTAGTTTAATGACAACCAACCGTTTAAAAGAAAACCAGAGACAAGCTTTCTGGATTGGTCAAAGCTATGGTTACGGCTTGGGAGTTCGTGCATATAACGGCGACGAAAAGGCTATTGATACGGGCTGGAACGGTGCAGCAGGTGCGTATTTTGCACTTGATATGGAAAATTCTATCACCATATTTTTGGGAACTCACGTCAAAGCATCTCCTGCTCAGGGAATGAGAACAATGCTATATCGCTTTATAAGAGCGGAGCTTTTGGATAATAGCGAATTTGAGGATATTTACAATTCATTAAAGGACTTATATGATTATAACCTTACCTATTAATACTAAAGGAGGCATTTTTTTATGAAAATGCGATTAAAGGACGGAAAAACCAAGGTTCTTACCTTGAGTTATGATGATGGAGTTGTTCAGGATATCCGCTTGATGGAGATTATGAACAAAAACGGTATCAAGGGTACATTTAATATAAGTACAGGCAGATACCTGCCTGAAGACGCGGTCCGTGAAAAGTATTACGGAAGAATGAAAAGGTCTGAAACAATTGAGCTTTTAAAGGATTCGGGGCACGAGGTTGCGGTACATTGTCTGACACATCCTTACCTTACCCAACTTGACGATACAGAAATTCTTTACGAAGTAATGGAAGACAGAAGAAATATCGAAAGAGATTTTGGTACTATCACAAGAGGTTTGGCATATCCGTTTTCTTCATATAACGACAGAGTTTGTGCTGTTTTGGAAAAATGCGGGATTTCTTATGCAAGAGACACAAGACCTACATATGGATTTGAGTTTCCTGAAAACTGGCTAAAGTTAAGACCCACCTGCCACCATAATGCAGAAAACCTTATGGAGCTTGCAAAAGAATTTGCCGAAAAAGAACATAAGTGGGGAAATGCCAGAATGTTCTATCTTTGGGGACACAGTTACGAATTTGACGACAGGGATAACTGGAACGTAATCGAAGAATTCTCAGAGTATATAGGCGGGAGAGACAATATATGGTATGCAACAAATATCGAGATTTACGATTATGTTATGGCTTATAAGAATTTACAGACAAGCTATGATAAAAAGATTATACATAACCCGTCAGCGATTGATGTATGGGCAGAAATTGGCGGAGTAACATACAAAATAGGTAGCGGAGAAACCTTGAAACTATAATAAACAGGGGGAAAAATAATGGTATCTGTAATAATACCTGCTTTTAACGAAGAGCAGGTTGTTGAAAAAACAGCCGAGACTATCGGTGCCATTTTAAAGGATGCAGAAATAAGATTTGAGCTTATTTTCGTAGACGACGGCTCGAAGGATAAAACCTGGGAAATCGTGTCGGAAATGAGCAAAAATAACCCGAGAATAAGGGGAATTAAGTTTTCCAGAAACTTCGGGAAAGAAGCCGCAATTATGGCAGGACTTTCAGAGAGCAAGGGCGACTGCTCGGTTGTTATCGACTGTGACCTTCAGCATCCGCCTGAGAAAATCGTGGAAATGTATCGTCTCTGGGAAGAAGGGTACGAAATCGTTGAAGGTGTAAAGAG
>JAZNQG010000066.1:0-5785 GCA_045590035.1 Clostridia bacterium | reverse complement strand
GCTTAACATAAAGGTTTCCAAAACATCATCCATATGATGCCCCAAAGCTACCTTCTTACAACCCAACTCAATCGCCGCGTCATTTAATGCACCACGCCTTAGCTTTGCGCATAACGAGCAGGGGTTGGTTTCCTTTCTTATATCAAAAACAACCTCACGGACATTGGAGCGTTTTATATGATATTCCATACCAAGTTTATCCATAAATGCCTGAATCTCAGAAAAATCACCGTTGTCCGTTAAATCAAGCGTTATGCCAACGGGTGTGAATTTTTTGGGATAATAGTGGCTTAATTCCCAGAGTGCCATAGCTAATGCCAAGCTATCCTTACCGCCAGAAATACCGACTGCAACCCTGTCGCCCTCGGAAATCATATCATACTCTTCCACCGCACGTCTTACAAGACTTGTAATATACCTCATAAATCCACCTTACATTTTAATAACGTGGATATTCTTCAAAACATAATCAACACCCGAGATTACTGCAAAGATTACAGAAATCCAGATAAGGATATATGTAATTATTACTGCCGCAGTTTCGGGGAAAATGGGAAGCATTAAAAGGATTGCCGCAATGATACCTACCATCTGGGAAATTGTCTTTAATTTGCCCCATGTGCTTGCCGCAATAACCTTGCCGTCAGCCGCTGCAATAAGTCTTACACCTGACACCATAAATTCTCTTCCCAAAATTATCATAAGCGCCCAGACGTCCATTCTGCCGTAGTGGAGTAAAATTACATATGCCGCAGTTGTAAGCATCTTGTCAGCCAAAGGGTCTACAAACTTTCCGAAGTTTGTAATCTGGTTATAGTTTCTTGCAATATAGCCGTCAACCGCATCGGAGATAGCCGCTACAATAAATACAATGAGTGCTAAAATTGTGCACGATGTCTTTTCTACCATAAAGAGTGCCATAAATATCGGCACCAAAATCACCCTTAGTAATGTTATCTTATTTGCTGTGTTCATATTATAAACACTCCTTTCCGGTTAAGTCATATTCGTCAAAATCTAATATTTCTACCTTTGTAAAGCTTCCGATTTCTACTTCATCTTCTGCCGCAAAGTAAACACGGCTATCAATATCTATGCTATCCTGATAGGTTCTGCCAAAGTACATAAAGTTGTCTTCGTCATAGCCTTCAACCAAAACTTCAAATACCTTGCCGACTTTTTCTTTATTCTTATTATAGGAAATACCCCTTTGAAGTGCCATAATAGAGTCGGCTCTTCTTTTTTTAACTTCTTCGGGGAGTTGTCCGGGGAATGTTGCCGCAACTGTTCCTTCTTCTTCGGAATATGGGAACACTCCGACACGGTCAAGCTTCATGGCTTTTACAAAGTTATAAAGCTTCTGGTATGCCTCTTCATCTTCTCCCGGGAAGCCTGTAATAAGTGTTGTTCTTATAACAGCGTCGGGCATTTTTTCTCTTATTTGCTCGATTTTTTTCTTGATATCCAAGCTATCGCATCTTCTTGCCATACGACTTAAGATATTATCGTCTATATGCTGAATCGGCATATCGATATAGTTTACAATTTTCTCTTCTCTTGCCATAACCGTCAAAAGCTCGTCGGTTATTGCCTCAGGATAGAAATAGTGAAGTCTTATCCAGTGAATACCGTCGATTTTTACAAGCTCTGTCAAAAGACGGTCTAAGGAAAATCTTCCGTAGATATCTTTTCCGTACCTTGTTGTGTCCTGTGCGATTATTATAAGCTCTTTTACGCCATTTTCTGCGAGTTCTTTTGCTTCCGACACAATGTCTTCAACCTTACGGCTTCTGTATTTTCCCCTTATATAAGGGATTGCACAGAAGGTACACATATTGTCGCATCCTTCGGAAATCTTTAAATATGCGGTATATTTTGGTGTCCCAATAACTCTTGGAAGTCCTTCGGGAATTTGGGCATCCATATTGCCATAAAGCCACGGATTTTCGCCATTTTCCAAATCTTTTAAAACATCGGAAATCTTATGAAAATCGCCCGTTCCGACTATGGCATCGACTTCGGGAAGCTCTGTTTTTATATCTTCTTGGTATCTTTCAGCCATACAACCTGCCATAATAAGATATTTTAAATTGTCTTTCTTATATTCTGCCATTTCCAAAATTGCCGAAATTGACTCTTCCTTTGCATCTCCCACAAAGGCGCAGGTGTTTACAATTATCGCATCTGCGTCTTTTGGGTCTGACACAATCTCGTATCCGTTTTCTATAAGAATTCCTATCATAATCTCGCTGTCGGTTAAGTTCTTCGGACAACCGAGACTAATTAAACCTATTTTCATTTTCCTATCCTTTCAGTTCCTTTAAATTGTCAAAGACACTTTTTATATCGTCGAAGCTGTATCCTCTTGATACAAAATACCGAAACGCTCTGTCCCGACTTTTTGGAGTAAAATCACCACCGAGTTTCTTTTCCATCAAAGGAAGTAGCATATCTTTATCATTATCTTCTATCTCGTCAGTCGCCATTGCTATAATCTCACGAGATATGCCTTTCCTAAATAATTCCTGCTCGATTCTTCTTTTGCCGAACTTTTTTATATTATGTAAATCATTCGCCAAGCGAATAGCATATGTTTCGTCGTTAAGGAGCTTATACTCCAATAAAAACTCCACGACTTTTTCTATATCTTCGGATTTAGCTCCATAGATTTTAAGCTTTTGCCTTAATTCGCCTTCCGAATGGGAACGAAATTCCAAAAGTCTTAAAGCCTTATCCTTTGCTAAATCATAATTAACTTCCAAAGGTTTTTTTGGGTATCTTATCTTAAAAACCCCCTTAGAGTCTGAAATAGTCAAACAGCTGACCAAAATCTATTCCTGCGATAATTTTGTTTTCATATCTTTGGAAAAGGTTATGGTATCCCGACTGAAGCTGTTCTGACTGAATACCGTATTTCATCGAAAGATATGCTTCAAAATACGCTGACAAATGGTCGCACGCCCTTATAATCTCACCGTCAATGGGCGAGAATTTATCGTCGTTATACTTTTTAGTTATTTCGTCAGACGTTACCTTTACAACTTCTCCATCTAACATAATCTTAGATGTAAACTCATCCTGTGTAAATCTTTCAATTTCTTCTTTAATCTCGGGTGTTACCAAAGGATAGATAACACGTCTCATCTGCTCGTCTTCAATTTCCTTAATTACATCATCCAAACCTGCAACCGAGCTTTTAACGGGAGACACAATGTCACGGGTTAAAACTTCGGGCATATCGTGGAAAAGTGCAGCTAAGTAGTTATTTGTACGCCTTTGCTTTGTTGCACCGATTTCCACCGAGCAAAAATACGAAAGCATCGCAACAACCAGCATATGCCCCATAACATAAGTCTCAGGCATACGTACAGTTCTTGACCATCTTTGCTGATAGCGGAGTTTTCCGAATAAAAGCATAAACTTTTGTAAGTTTTTGTTCTTTTTATATTCGGAAAATCCTTTAAATGTATTACAGGACTCTAACCCTGCCTTAATTTCCTTTTTGACTTCTTCTATTCCGTAGGTTTCAGGGTTCATAGGATATATAACCCGAAACTCCCAGTCGGTAGCAAAGTAGTGAGCCGCCTTTAAAATTTCCTTTTCCTTTTTGGCATAGTCAGGCTCTTTAAAATACCTTACCATTCTTTCATAAAATCCGCCGCCGATACTCTCAGTCTGACCCTTTAACTGTTCTAAAACCCAGGAATTTATCTGGTCGCCCTTTTCTTTCATAAGGCTATGGTAAATGGGCGGTTTAATATCGGTAAGCACCAATCTATGTAAAAACTCGAATATTCCGCCTTCAATTAACATCAGGCGGTCATAGTTCCCCTCACCCTCGCAGGATGCCAAAACATAGGCAAATACCATCTTATGCGCCTGTTTGTCAAGCTCGGAAAATCCCACAAACGGTCGTATATGGTCATTCCATCTCTGGATTGCCGCAGCTTCATATATGTTTGAAATAAGTGCTTTTCTAATCATTCTCTATCCACTCTTTCGAACTTAAAAAATTACATAATTATACACGATAATTATATTACATATTGCTTTTTTTGTCAATAAGATTGAACTTTTAAAGGTTTTTTGATATAATTAAAATATGGGGTGAGAAAAATGATTTATGAGCTATTAAAAAAGACACATCTTTTTTATAATATGTCAAAAAAAGAACTGGACGATGCTTTTCATTACTTAAGTGCGAAACGCCTTTCATACAAAAAAGGCGATACCGTAATTAAATTAGGCAGTCATATTACCGTTTTCGGAATAGTTATAAAAGGATTGGTTTCTGTCTGCTCGGATGACTTAAACGGAAACCAGATGATTATGGCAACCGTTTTAAAGGGCGAAATGTTTTCCGAATCTTTGGCTATTACCAATAACTCCTACTCCCCCGTCTATGCAGTCGCAGGTGAGGACACCGATATTTTATGGCTAAGTGCATCTTCTATAAGAGAAAACCGCCCGAAGACCGACTTAGAGGCAAAAATTATCCGAAACTTTATGTCGGCAGTAGCCCTTAAATGTCTTTCGATGAATGACCGCATACAGATTTTGTCCAAAAAGACAATAAGGGAAAAGGTTATTCAGTATTTATCACTCCTGTCAGAAAACGGCTCAAAAACGGAAGTTATAACCCCATTAAGCCGTCAGGATATGGCAAGCTACTTGGGAGTTGAGCGAAGCGCCTTATCAAGAGAACTTTCAAATATGCAGCGTGACGGCATAATTGAAATTTCAAAACAGAAGTTTAAAATTTTACATTAAATGTTGCACTTGCAACATACAATCCTCTTCTTTTATGGTAGTATATTATCGGTAAAAAAGGAGAGGATTTTCTATGTACGATATTATGTCAAAAAAGGCGGAAGAGTTTATCTCGGATGAAGAGATTATAAAAACTTTAGAATACGCCGATAAAAATAAAGAAAACTACGAGCTAATAGAGAGCATAATCGAAAAAGCGAAGGAATTTAAAGGACTTTCCCATAGAGAAGCCATGGTGCTTTTAGACTGTAATATCCCTGAGCTTAACGAAAAGATGTTTTCGCTTGCAAAGGAGATAAAGGAAAAGTTTTACGGCAACAGAATTGTTATGTTTGCTCCCCTTTATCTTTCAAACTACTGTGTAAACGGCTGTGTATATTGTCCCTATCACTACAAAAATAAAAACATCTGCAGAAAGAAGCTTTCTCAGGAAGAAATCAAAAGAGAAGTTATCGCACTTCAGGATATGGGACATAAACGACTCGCATTAGAGCTTGGCGAAGACCCCGTAAATAACCCGATTGAGTATGTACTGGAAAGTATTGATACCATCTATTCAATCAAGCACAAAAACGGTGCAATCCGCCGTGTTAATGTAAATATTGCGGCTACAACCGTTGAAAATTACAGAAAGCTGAAGGATGCAGGAATAGGCACATATATTCTGTTCCAGGAAACTTATCACAAAAAGACCTACGAAGAATTACACCCGACAGGTCCTAAAAGCAACTATGCATATCACACCGAGGCTATGGACAGAGCCATGGAGGGCGGAATTGACGATGTAGGGCTTGGCGTACTCTTTGGACTTAATCTATACCGCTATGATTTTGTAGGACTCCTAATGCACGCAGAACACCTAGAAGCTGCTATTGGTGTCGGTCCACACACAATCAGTGTTCCGAGAATAAGACCTGCATCGGATGTAAATCCCGAAGACTTTACAAACTCCATAGACGATGATATTTTCGCAAAGATTGTTGCAGTCTTAAGAATTGCAGTTCCCTATACAGGA
>JAZNQG010000065.1:0-1763 GCA_045590035.1 Clostridia bacterium | reverse complement strand
TTATAAAGCTCGGGGAACTCTGTCTTTAATACTTCGTTCGCTTTATTTAAAAGAATCACTCCGCCCTTTCCGCTTGTAACTCTGCCCATGATTAAAACGTGCTTAATATCATAAAACATTGAGTAGTATGCTATAGAATATCCAAAATATGTACCGATTGTGTCATAAATATCGGCGGCTCTTTTATCGTCCTGTTCCATAAGACCCTGCACAACCTTTAATTTTTCGGCAGGGGATAATTTTTCGTCAAGCTCTATGCCTGCTCTTGGAGCAAGCTTTATTACGGCGTGCTGAGAGAAATACTTAACTCCGCAGCCGTAGTCTCCGCTCCATTCGTCAACCATTGCGTCCTTATTAAAGTCAACAGGGACAAATGCAAGCTCATTTAACCAGCCTGTAATGTTTCCGTCCTTATCGACATAGCCTACCGCTTCGCTTGTGCCCATAGCAACGCCCAAGACATTATTGTCTTCTAAGCTCATAGCACCTGCTAATGCCGTTACATCACCGTCGTTTGCAACTTCAATGGGCACATCGCCGATTTCCTTTGCAACATCTATATACATATTTTTGACTTTCTTCTCGAAATCGTCGTCAGACACCTTTATAAAGAGCGATGCTACCATAATTTTGTTGTCGATATACACGCCTGCAGACGAAACACCGATTGCATCAACTCTCGGCATATGAGAAGCAGCCGTCTTCATAGCAGCCAAAATTCCGTTATAGTGGTATTCAGGGTCTGATTCGGTTTTCGGAAACCATACAACTTCTTCCGAATATACAGTTTCACCGTCAACTACGGCTGACACCTTTCTGTCGCTGCCACCCGCATCAAAACCAATACGGCATCCGTCCATATTTCTGCCGACGGGGGACGAAACATCGTTTTCCTTAGGCGCATCGGCAATATTTTCAACATAGATAACCTTAAATTCTTTTTCATATACGCGGGACATAAATTTATAGTCAAATTCCCTTGCTCCGCCGATTCTGTAATCATCATGAATTCTGTCAAAAATATACTTAGAGCCTGCGATAAATACCTTGTATCCACCCTTTGCCCAGAGAAGTGTCTTTATAATTCTTTCGGCAATAGCATAGTTTTCTTCGTCGTGACCTGTACCTTCTTTGAAGATATCCATAGTAAATACTGCAGTAAACCCATTATTTCTTTCAACCGCAATATATAACTTCTGGTTTTCAGCCGAAGATACTCTTTCTTTATAGTCATTTATTACCTTTATCATCGGCATAAATTCTTGTTCTAATTTTGCTACCATTTTTTATTCCCCCTTATGTCTTATTTCGCCTGATAAAATTGTCATTTTAACATCAAAATTTTCGTCTGCAATTATAATATCCGCTCTTTTGCCAACTTCCAAAGAGCCGATTTCACCAAACTCACCCATAGCCTTTGCAGGATTTTCCGACGCACATTTTACCGCCTCAAAAAGTGCAAGGTCTGTGTTTTTCCAGAGATTATAAACCGCCTTATTAAGTGTCAGAACACTGCCTGCGATTGTGCCGTCGGGAAGAAGACATTTTATTCCTTCCTTTTTTAGCAGCTGACCGCCTAAGGTATAGTCCCCGTCTTCCATTCCGCCCGCTCTTACGCAGTCGGTGATAAGGCAAAGTTTGTCGCCTTTTATTTTCGCAATAAGATTAAAAAGTCCTTTGTCTACATGGAACGTGTCGGCTATAAGCTCACAGCTTACTTCAGGAGAAGACAACACAGCACCAACTACGCCGGGACTTCTGTG
>JAZNQG010000064.1:0-2779 GCA_045590035.1 Clostridia bacterium | reverse complement strand
GCCATTACAGCAAGGTCGCCCTCTGTACCGCGAAGTGACACCGATACAATATCCCCATCATACAAATTGCCGTTAGGTGTTGAGATAACAAACTTAAAAGTATTCATTATATCACCTTTTTAGCCTTTTCTACCGCTTCGTCAATAGTTCCGACAAAAAGGAATGCAGACTCAGGCAAATCGTCGTGTTTACCTTCGATAATTTCCTTAAAGCCTCTGATTGTTTCAGAAAGCGGAACATATACACCGGGAATACCGATAAACTTTTCCGATACCGAGAAGGGCTGAGACAAAAATCTCTGGATTTTTCTCGCTCTTGAAACTAAGAGTTTATCTTCATCCGAAAGCTCATCCATACCCATAATTGCGATAATATCCATAAGCTCCTGATATCTCTGGAGAATTCTCTGTACCTCACGGGCAACAGTATAATGTTCTTCTCCAAGTATATCGGCAGATAAAATACGGCTTGTTGACTCTAATGGGTCAACGGCAGGATAAATACCCTGCGACGCAATATTTCTTGATAAAACTGTTGTCGCATCAAGGTGGGCAAATGTTGTAGCAGGCGCGGGGTCTGTTAAGTCGTCCGCAGGCACATATACGGCTTGAATAGATGTGATAGAACCCTTTTTTGTTGATGTGATTCTTTCCTGAAGCATACCCATTTCATTAGCCAATGTCGGCTGATAACCAACGGCTGACGGCATTCTTCCCAAAAGTGCTGAAACTTCAGAGCCTGCCTGAGTAAATCTGAAGATATTATCGATAAACAAAAGCACGTCCTGGCCTTCTTCTTCACGGAAATATTCCGCCATTGTAAGACCTGATAAACCAACTCTCATTCTCGCACCGGGCGGTTCATTCATCTGTCCGTAGACAAGTGTTGTGTTGGACAAAACACCTGACTCCATCATTTCATTATATAGGTCATTACCTTCTCTTGTTCTTTCGCCAACACCTGTGAACACAGAAAGTCCGCCGTGCTCCTTGGCGATATTATTGATAAGCTCCATAATAAGTACGGTTTTACCAACACCCGCACCGCCGAAAAGACCGATTTTACCGCCTTTTGAATAGGGGCAGATAAGGTCAATAACCTTAATACCTGTTTCTAAAATCTCTGTAGATGTAGAAAGCTCGGAATATTCGGGCGCAGGACGGTGAATGTCCCATTTTTCGACTCCCTCGGGTGCCGGCTTATTATCTACAGGGTCTCCTAAAACATTAAAAATTCGTCCCAATGTTTCTCTACCGACGGGTACACTTATTGCCTTACCTGTATCGGTAACGGGCGTGCCACGTGTCAGACCGTCGGTTGATGCCATAGCGATACATCTTACAGTATTGTCGCCGATATGCTGGGCAACTTCAACGGTAAGAGTTTTATCGCCGATATTCATAGTAAGTGCATTATAGATTGCAGGCAAATTTCCTTCTTCGAAGTGAACATCGACGACAGGACCTACAACCTGTATAACACTGCCTTTTGATAACTTAGACATATTTCAAAGTCTCCTTACATGCCGCTTCCGGCAACTATTTCTGTAATTTCCTGTGTAATTGCACCTTGTCTTGCACGGTTATATTGGAGTTTTAAGCCTTCTATCATTTCGCCTGCATTCTTGCCTGCATTATCCATAGCAAAACGCCTTGCAACCACTTCCGAGGTAAAGCTTTCCTTTGCTTTATAAACCAGCTTACCTGCAATATACTCTTCTATTACCGCTTCTAAAACGGTTTTCTCATCGGGCTCATAAATTATATCTGCTTTTGACTTCTTTTCTTTTTTCTCAATTGGCAGAATCCACTCGGTTTCGGGAGTCTGTGTCATCATAGAAACATACGAAGTAGATACAATTCCGACTTTTTCGTACTTTCCGCATTTAAAATCACGGCAAAGCTCTTTTGAAATCTCAATCGCATCGTCATAGGAAAAGTTTTCAGTCTTAATAACTTCTTTTCCGTATCTTTCGCATGCTCTTTTGCCAATCGGAATAATCTTTTCGGCATTTTCGGCTTCGGTCATTTTAAAAATGTTAGAGTTATATCCGCCCGCCAAGCCCCTGTCGCCTGCGATGGCAATAAGACAAACCTTACCTTTTTCACCCGACTTCATATACTCGCTTCTCTCACACGATTTACTCGATGCAAGTAATGACACAGTGTCTTCCAAAGAAAAAGAATACTCACGGCTTTTAGCCATAGCAATCGATGCTCCGCGGATTTTTGCAGATGCTACAAGCCCCATCGCTTTTGTAAGGTGCAAAGTTGAGTCTACACTCTTAATGCGATTTTTTAAGCTTTTAATATCTACACCCATTATTTTACTCCTTCATATCTTCGAGTGCTTTTTGAAGCTCTTTGATATCTTCGTCATCACAGAAGTTACTTTCAAATCTTTCTAAAAGCCCCTTATATTCCGCTTCCAAAAGCTCGAAAAGTCTTGCTTCATAGTCTGCAACCTTATTTACGGGAACTTGGTTTAAATATCCGTTAATAACTGCATAAACGATAGCAACCTGACATCCAACACGAACAGGTGAATTTCTCTTCTGCTTTAAAACTTCAACTATTCTCTCACCAAGTGCCAGACGGTTTTTGGTGTCTTCGTCCAAGTCACTTCCGAACTGCGAGAACGCCTGAAGTTCACGGTACTGAGCATATAAAAGCTTTAACTCGCCAGATACCTTCTTCATAGCCTTAAGCTGAGCACTGCCGCCAACACGGCTTACAGAAATACCCGGGTTAATAGCAGGCATAATACCTGCGTGGAATAA
>JAZNQG010000063.1:0-27490 GCA_045590035.1 Clostridia bacterium | reverse complement strand
ATATTACCAACCTTTGAAATACCTTCGCCGTACATAATATCAAATTCTGCTTCTTTAAACGGAGGCGCAACCTTATTTTTTACAACCTTAACTCTGGTTTTATTACCTATTACATTAGTGCCGTCTTTAATCTGCTCAAGTCTTCTTACATCAAGCCTTACAGATGAGAAGAATTTAAGTGCACGTCCACCTGGTGTTGTTTCGGGGTTTCCGTACATTACACCAACCTTTTCACGAAGCTGGTTTATAAAGATTACGGCAGTTCCTGTTTTTGCAGTAACACCTGTCAGCTTTCTTAAAGCCTGAGACATAAGTCTTGCTAAGATACCAACATGGGAATCGCCCATTTCTCCTTCAATTTCCGCTTTCGGAACGAGTGCAGCAACAGAGTCGATAACAACTACATCCAAAGCATTACTTCTTACCAAAGCTTCTGCAATTTCCAAAGCCTGTTCACCTGTATCTGGCTGAGCAACAAGGAGATTATCAATATCTACACCAAGTTTTTTTGCGTATTCAGGGTCCAATGCGTGTTCAGCATCAATAAATGCAGCATCTCCGCCCCTTTTCTGTGCTTCTGCAACAACGTGAAGTGCAACTGTTGTTTTACCTGATGATTCAGGTCCGTAAATTTCGATAACTCTTCCCTTGGGAACACCGCCGACACCTAAAGCCAAGTCAAGAGTAAGTGAACCTGTCGGAATTACATCAACGCTGATTCTCGGCTTTTCACCAAGCTTCATAATACTGCCTTTTCCGTACTGCTTTTCGATATTTCCAAGAACTGAAGCAAGGACTTTTTTTCTGTCGTCTTCGCCGTTTACTTCCATTATAGTTTTTTTATCTTTTTTCTCTGCCATAATGATTCTCCCAAAAGTATATATTTTTATATAATTATAATATATATTAAGAAGAAAATCAAGCAATTTTTAACTAAATTCTAAAACCTCTGTTTCGGGAGGTTTTTATACTACATATATTTTTTCATATGAGAAAGCGCACTTTTTTCGAGGCGCGAAACCTGAGCCTGAGATATCCCGATTTCGTTTGCAACTTCGGTCTGTGTTCTGCCTGCAAAAAATCTTAGTGTAAGGATTTCCTTTTCTCTTTTTGAAAGATGTCTCATCGCTTCGTCTATCGCAATGTCTCTTAACCAGTTTTCGTCAGTATTCTTTGTATCTTTTACTTGATCCATAACGTATACTGCTTCTCCTGTATCGTGATACACAGGCTCAAAAAGGCTTACTGGCTCTGCGATTGCATTTAATGCCACAACAACCTCTTCTTTTGGAACACCCATTTCTTTTGCTATTTCAGAAACAGTCGGTTCGTTAGAGTTAATTGCAATAAGTTTTTCCTTTGTGTGAAGCGCTTTATATGCTATATCTTTTAAGCTCCTTGAAACACGGATTGTACTGTTGTCCCGAAGATATCTTCTTATCTCGCCAATGATCATAGGAACAGCATAAGTGGAAAACTGTACATTTAGTTCAGTATCGAAGTTATCAATAGCCTTAATAAGACCGATACACCCAACCTGAAACAAATCGTCAGGATTCTCACCACGCCCTGAAAATCTTTGTATAACGCTTAGTACAAGCCTTAAATTGCCCTTGATAAAAATTTCTCGTGCCACGTTATCCCCTGCTTTGATTTTTTTAAACAGCTCGTCCTTTTCATGTCTTGAAAGTACCGGCAGAGTGGATGTATTTACACCGCTTATTTCTACTTTATTCATAAATCCAACTCCCTTATTTTAATATGTACAATCAAGTTTTTGGGAGTTTCTTTAATATATTCTTGCACAAACATAGCCTATATAAACCAATATTTTATAAATTTTGACTATTTTTTAACAAAAAAGAATTTTCCTATTGATTTTAAGCTCAATTAGTGGTACTATTAATATGTATGATTTTATCAAAATTATTCCATACAAAAGAGCGGAGAAATTCTCTGCTCCGAACATAAAGGAGGAGGAATTCCAATGGGAAGAAAAATGAAAACCATGGATGGTAACACCGCTGCGGCTTATGCATCATATGCATTTACCGATGTTGCTGCCATCTACCCCATCACACCGTCATCAAATATGGCGGAGATTACCGACAAATGGTCAGCTGCAGGACAGACTAACATCTTCGGCCGCACCGTTCAGGTAACAGAAATGCAGTCAGAAGCTGGTGCTGCAGGTACAGTTCACGGTTCACTTACAGCCGGTGCGCTTACTACTACTTACACAGCTTCACAGGGTCTACTTCTTATGATCCCGAATATGTACAAGATTGCCGGTGAGCTTTTGCCCTGCGTATTTAACGTATCTGCTCGTGCACTTGCTTCACACGCACTTTCAATCTTCGGTGACCATCAGGACGTAATGGCTTGCCGTCAGACAGGTTTTGCTATGCTTGCATCAACAAACCCGCAGGAAGCTATGGACCTTGGTGCTATCGCACATCTTACAACAATTAAAGCTCGTGTTCCGTTCCTTCATTTCTTTGACGGTTTCAGAACATCACACGAATACCAGAAGGTTGCTTGCTGGGATTACGCTGATTTGGCTGAGATGGTTGACTGGGATGCTATCAACAACTTCCGTCGCACATCTTTAAACCCTGAGCACCCCGCACAGAGAGGTACAGCTCAGAACCCTGACGTATTCTTCCAGGCAAAAGAAGCTTCAAACAAGTACTATCTTGCAGTTCCTGAAATCTGCCAGTCTTACATGGACAAGGTTAATGCTAAGATCGGTTCAGATTACAAACTCTTCAACTACTACGGTGCAGCTGATGCTGAAACAGTTATCGTTGCTATGGGTTCTGTTTGTGATACAATCCAGGAAACAGTTGACTATATGAATACAAACGGCGAAAAGGTTGGTCTTGTAAAGGTTAGACTTTACCGTCCGTTCTCAACTTCACACTTTGTTGATGCTATTCCTGCAACTGCTAAGAAGATTGTTGTTTTAGACAGAACTAAGGAATCAGGTTCAGTTGGCGAACCGTTATACTTGGACGTTGTTGCTGCTTTAGCTGAATCAAAGTTCAAGGATGCTAAGATTTTTGGCGGCCGTTACGGTCTTGGTTCAAAGGATACAACTCCTGCTCAGATTATCGCTGCATTCAAGAATGATGAAAAGAAGCAGTTCACAATCGGTATTGTGGATGACGTTACAAATCTTTCTTTGGAAATTACAGAAAATCCTGATACTACACCTAAGGGTATCACAAGCTGTAAGTTCTGGGGTCTTGGTGCTGACGGTACTGTTGGTGCTAACAAGAACTCTGTAAAGATTATCGGTGACCATACAGACATGAACGTTCAGGCTTACTTTGACTATGACTCAAAGAAGTCAGGCGGTCTTACAGTATCTCACCTTCGTTTCGGTAACGCAAAAATTACATCTACATACCTTATCAACAAGGCTGACTTCGTTGCATGTCATAAGGCATCATACGTAAGACAGTACGATATGGTACAGGATGTAAAGCCGGGCGGCGTATTCCTCTTAAACTGCTCATGGAATGCAGAAGAATTAGACACACACCTCCCCGGACAGGTTAAGAAGTACATCGCTGAAAACAACATTCAGTTCTACACAATCGACGGTGTTAAGATTGGTAAGGAAATCGGTCTTGGTAACAGAATTAACACTGTACTTCAGTCAGCATTCTTTAAGCTTGCAAACATCATTCCTGCTGAAGATGCAATTAAATATATGAAAGACGCTGCTACTGCTTCTTATTCTAAGAAGGGTGACGCTATCGTTAAGATGAACCACGACGCTATCGATAAGGGTGCGCTTGAGGTTGTTAAGGTAGAAGTTCCTGAATCATGGAAGAACTGTGAAGCTGAAGACCTCAACGTTAAGTTTGACGGCGAAGGCAAGCTTATTGATTACGTTAACAACGTACTTGCTCCTATCAACGGCTTCAGAGGTTCTAAGCTCCCCGTTTCAACATTCGAACCTTATGCAACAGGCGAAGTACCCCTTGGTTCTTCTGCATACGAAAAGAGAGGTATCGCTATCGACGTTCCTGTATGGAATCCCGAAGCATGTCTCCAGTGCGGACTCTGTTCATATGTATGTCCTCACGCTTGTATCAGACCTGTTGTTCTTTCAGAAGATGAAGCTAAGGCTGCTCCTGAGAGCACAAAGACAGCTGATTTAAGACAGCTTGCAGGTTACAAGTTCGGTATCACAGTATCTGTTCTTGACTGTACAGGTTGTGGCTCATGTGTGAATGTATGTCCTGAAGTTAAGGGTGTTAAGGCTCTTACAATGTCAGGTCTCGATACTCAGCTTGATGCACAGAGCGCATTTGATTATGGTGTAAACATTGCTGATAAGGCAGATGTATTTGAAAAGTTCCAGATTTCAACAGTTAAGGGTTCACAGTTCAGAAAGCCGTACCTTGAATTCTCAGGTGCTTGTGCTGGTTGTGGTGAAACACCGTATGCTAAGCTTATCACTCAGCTCTTCGGAGACAGAATGTATATCGCTAACGCAACAGGCTGTTCATCAATCTGGGGTGGTTCTGCTCCCTCAACACCGTACGCAGCAGACAAAGACGGCAGAGGTCCTGCTTGGGCTAACTCACTCTTTGAAGATAATGCTGAGTTCGGTTACGGTATGTTCTTAGGCCAGAAGGCTATCAGAGAAAAGAACATTGAAAAGCTTCAGAAGATTGCAGAAGCTGAGCCTTCAGTTAAGCCTGCAATTGACAAGTTCCTTGATACTAAGGATTGCGGTACATGCAGCAGAGTTGCTACAGAAGAGCTCTTAAAGGCTATTTCTAACCTTAACAACGAAGATGCTAAGAATGTAATCGCTGACAAGGAATTCCTTGCTAAGAAGTCTGTATGGATCTTCGGTGGTGACGGTTGGGCATACGACATCGGCTTTGGCGGTGTTGACCACGTATTAGCATCAGGCGAAGATGTAAACATCATGGTATTCGATACTGAAGTTTACTCAAATACAGGCGGTCAGTCTTCAAAGGCTACACCGACAGGCGCTATCGCACAGTTCGCTGCTGCTGGTAAGGCTGTTAAGAAGAAGGATCTCGCAGCAATCGCTATGAGCTACGGCTATGTATATGTAGCACAGATTGCTCAGGGTGCTGATTACAACCAGTGCTTAAAGGCAATGCTTGAAGCTGAAAGCTACAACGGCCCGTCATTGATCATTGCTTACGCTCCCTGTATCAACCACGGTATCAAGGGTGGTATGAGCATCGCTCAGACAGAAGAAAAGAAGGCTGTTCAGTCTGGTTACTGGCATCTCTTCAGATTCGACCCGAGACTCGCTTTAGAAGGCAAGAATCCGTTCCAGCTCGACTCAAAAGAGCCGACTCTAAGCTACGAAGACTTCCTTATGGGCGAAGTTCGTTACAACTCACTTGCACGTGCTAACCCCGAAAGAGCTAAAGAACTCTTCGCAAAGGCTCAGGCTGATGCAAAGGCTAAGTATGAGCATTTAGTTGAGCTTGCTAAATAAGTAAGTTAAAACATTTAAAGCTGACTTGTTTTAATACAAGTCAGCTTTTCTTTTTTTATGCTTGCAATTTTTGGTTTGATGTGTTAGAATAAATGTGCAACACTTATAACTGAATATGTGTATATTCTTTTTTGTATACAATCAAAATACTTAGGTAAAAATGTATACTCCTAATTTGATTGTATATGAATATTCGTATATTTAATTGTATAAGTGTTGCAGCTTAAAGGAGTCCCTGCATTTTTCGTGCGTAGCTCCTTTGGGGCTGCGCATTTTTTAATTTACAAGAAAGAAGGTACGTGTTATGGATATGCACATTAAACTATTTTCTAAAGCATTAACAGAAGCAATTGAAAAAAGAATGGAAAATGTTTTAATAGACTACAATACTATGGTAAATGACTATGCTGTCAGTATGTTAAATAAAATTTACGATATAATTTTAAGCAATCCAGAAAATGATACAAACTCAATTCTGCAAATTATGGATTTATACGAAGAAATGGGTTATAGAAAATTTTAAAAGAGCAGGTATTCCCTGCTCTTTCATTTTTTATATGAAAATATTATAATTCCTCCAAGCATTACTATTAAACCGATAATTTTATTCATTGTAAAGGCAACCTTTTCGGAATCAAAAAGTCCGAAAGCATCAATTAAGGCGGCAGTTAAAAGCTGCGATATTAGTATTATACTGATTCCGACAGTCGGAGACAGTGAGCCGATTGAGAGCATTACTGTTATGGTTATAACCATTGACAAAACTCCGCCAGTAAGGTAGAGCTTATTTACAGACATAAAAGCTCCAAGACTTCCCTTCCCCCATATCAGTGACAAAGATGCTAAAATCAAAGCAATTAACGAAACAATAAAATTAGATTCCAAAAGTCCTGTTTTATCGGAAAGTCTTGTATTAAAAACTCCCTGAATACTCATAGCAGCACCTGAAATTATAGACATTATTACACCAAGCATTATTTTCACCTCAAAATAATTATTAGAATTAATGCTTATTTTTATACTAAAAAAATCAGCGGTAAAAACCGCTGATTTTGAATGGGATTTGGCTTTTTAAAAAATCCTTTACTTATTTCTTAAAAGTGTTTCGTATTCTACAGATGCCTCTAAAAGTTCTGGTAAAGTCAGTTTTCCCGGAAAGTTACTTTCCACTAATCGTTCGATTCTCATTTTAAGTTCCGAAATATTTCCCATACATATCATAATACATTCCTCCTCAAGATGCCTATCCCAATCACCTAAATTTTAGTGCAAATTTCGGCAAGAGTCAATTTGTTTTTACTTAAAAAAACAGCAATCGAAAGACATCATTCGACAGAAGAAATGTATATATTTGCTTTTTAGCCAGAGTTAGACCAAAGTTTTCTTTTTTCTTAAAAATACGAGACCTGAAATTCCTAAAATTACGCCAACTATCGCGACAATCTGCGATGCAGGAATATTGCCCCAGAAAAGTATGTATTCTGTGTTTCTCATACCCTCTAAAACAAATCTTCCTATACCGTACCATATTAAATAGAAGAAAAATACCGTGCCGTGCTTTTTGGTTTTGTCTCTTATAATCAATATAACGATAAGTCCTAAGATATTCCAAAGACTTTCGTATAAAAAGAGCGGATGAATAGGAGTGCCACCGTTAATTGACATACCCCAAGGGAGATTAGTTTCTCCGCCAAATACTTCACAGTTTACAAAATTTCCCCATCTGCCGACCGCCTGACCAATCAAAAGCCCCGGTGTGCATAAATCAAATATCTCTAAAACATTCAGTTTCTTTATTTTACAATAGGTATAGGCAGTTGCAACAGCACCTATAATAGCTCCATAGATTGCAATTCCGCCCTCCCATATTTTAAATACATCCCAGAATGTCTTAATAGAGCTTCTGTCAAAAATGCAGTAATATATCCTTGCACAAATCACGCCGAAAAAGAGTCCGTAAATTGCAATATCAAAGATGTTATCTGGGTTTACACCTCGTTTTTTAGCACTATTCATACAAAAGAACATTCCAAGAAGAAACCCAGATAAAATTATAAGTGCATACCAGTAAATTTCCTTACCGAACAATGAAAATGCAACTCTGTTTACTAAAAACTCTAATCCAAGCTTTGGAAATGCGATTAAATTTTCCATATTATTTTGCCCCCTTGATTGTAAGCGAAATTCTCTTCTTATTAACATCTACATCAAGAATTTTAACTTTAACAATATCGCCTACTTTTAATACATCCAAAGGATGCTTAATGTATCGGTCAGCAATCTCTGAAATATGGCAAAGTCCGTCCTGATGCACTCCAATATCGATAAATGCGCCAAAATCAATTACATTTCTTACGGTACCTGTCATTATCATACCGGGCTTTAGCTCGGAAATATCCATAATTTCCGACTTCATAACAGGTTCTGGCAATTCATCTCTTGGGTCTCTGCCGGGTTTTTGAAGACTTGATACTATATCCTTTAAAGTAGGAAGACCAATTCCAAGCTTATCTGATAGCCTATCTTCACCATATTCCTTAACTTTTTCGTGTAATGTGCCCAAGTTTCCATTCTTTATATCGGATTCCGAAAGTCCTAAGATTTCAAGCATCTCTTTTGTGGCTTTATAGCTTTCGGGGTGGACTGAAGTGTTATCCAAAATCTCTTTCCCGCCGGAAATTCTTAAAAATCCCGCACACTGAGTAAATGCCTTTTCGCCAAGCTTAGAAACCTTTAAAAGCTCCTTTCTTGTCTTAAATTTACCGTTTTCTTCCCTGTATGCAGTGATATTTTTTGCAACCGTCTGGTTGATGCCTGCAACATAAGATAAAAGGTGCATTGATGCAGTATTTAAGTCAACGCCTACAGAGTTTACGCAATCCTCAACCACTCCGCCTAATGCTTCACCCAATCGCTTTTGGTTCATATCGTGCTGATACTGACCGACTCCTATTGATTTAGGGTCAATCTTTACTAATTCTGCCAGCGGGTCCTGAATTCGTCTTGCGATAGACACTGCACTTCTTAAGGCAACATCAAAGTCGGGAAATTCTTCTGCGCCTGTTTTAGATGCTGAATATACAGATGCACCAGCTTCGCTTACAACCATATAATACACTTCTTCGTCTATTTCTTTTATTATATCGGATACAACCTTTTCGCTCTCTTTTGATGCTGTTCCGTTGCCGACTGAAATTAAGTTTACTCCGTGCTTTTTGATAAGCTTTTTTAGGTATTCTTTAGTTTTTTCGGTGTCGTGATTTGGAAGTGTCATATAAGCAATACCTGTATCCAAAACCTTGCCCGTATCATCAACTACTGCGATTTTACAGCCTGTTCTGTATCCCGGGTCAACTCCCATTACAGTTCTGCCCTTAACGGGCGGCTCTAACAGTAGCCCTGAAAGGTTTTTAGAAAATACTTTAATAGCATCTTCCCCTGCTCTTTCAGTTAAGATATTTCTTATCTCTGTTTCGATTGAAGGTGCAATAAGTCTTTTATAGCTGTCGATAAACGCAGTTTCGATGTACTCAGATGATTTTGTATGCTTTTTAATAAGTCTTGATTTTAAGAAATTATGGATAATCTCTTCGTCCATTTTTATCTTAACAGACAAAAAATCTTCCTTTTCGCCTCTGTTGATTGCTAAAACTCTATGGTTTGCAATCTTTGATACTGGCTCCTGATACTCATAATAGTTTCTGTAAACACTGTCTTCGTTTTTTGTGTTAGATACGGAAATCAAGCCGTTTCGGTATGTTAATTCTCTTATAACACGTCTTATGTCGGCATCATCGGAAATGATTTCAGCTATAATATCAAGTGTGCCTGAAATTGCGTCGTCTGCCGTTTCAACCGAAAGCTCAGGATTTATATAATTTTCTGCTTCTTTTTTAACATCTCCATCAAAGCCGTCAAAAATCAAAAGTGCTAAAGGCTCTAAGCCTTTTTCTTTTGCGATAGTTGCTCTTGTTCTTCTTTTTGGTCTAAAGGGTCTATAAATATCGTCAAGCTCTGTCTGAGTTTTGGCGTTTTCAATCTTAATCCTTAATTCGTCGTCGAGTTTACCCTGCTCATCAATAAGTCTTAATACATCTGCCCTTTTTTCGTCAAGTGCTCTTATTGCCATAAGGCGTGTGTGCAAATCTCTTAAGATGTCGTCTGATAATGAGCCTGTCTTTTCCTTTCTGTATCGTGCAATAAATGGAATTGTATTTCCTTCATCAATTAGTTGAACGGTATTTTCTACCTGGTATTCTTTTAAGGAAAATTCATCTGCTAACTGTTTAATTATCTTATCCATAGTTTTTGTCTCCAATATATAAATTTATCAATATAATTATACACTTTATTTAAAGTAATCTCAATAGTTTTTTTATTTATTTGACAATTAAGTTTTTGGTATGATATACTAAAAAAAGAATTTTGAAAAGGTGATTTTTATGTTTGAAGATAAAGAAACGGTCAGGGCTGAACTTTCAGAGCTTTGGCCTATAATGGAAGAAAAAATTATGTCAGGCGGAAAGGTAAAGTTTCATCCGAAAGGCACAAGTATGCTACCACTTTTAAGACAAGGTATTGATTCGGTTGAGCTTACTAAGGCGCCCAAAACTTTAAAAAAATATGATATTCCGCTATATAAAAGAGAGAACGGTCAGTTTGTGCTCCACAGAGTCGTTAAGGTAACTAAAAATGGCTATGTGATGTGCGGCGACAATCAGTGTGTATATGAAAAATACATCCAAAACGACCAGATTTTAGCCGTTGCAAGCGGAATATATAAGGGAGACGAATATATATCTTGTCTTGATAAAGCTTATATAAGATATTCTAAACGGCAGGTTTTTAAAAAGCGTATACGCTCATATCTTTCAAAAATAAAAAGATTTATAATAAGACTAATAAAAAAGGACTGATTTTTCAGTCCTTTTAATTATATTCGGATAAAACAACTTCTCCTGACTCTAGGCTATTTTTTACATCAATAATTCTTTGATTTCTTGAGCCTTTATACATTAAGTCAATGCTTCTTTGGGCTAAAATGAATTTTCCGTCCACTAAATAGTCAAGAGTCTTTAAAAAATCTAAAAATCCGTTTTCTTCGGTTGAATTTTTAACCAAATCTTCAAATAAGAAACCGGTATATGCCATAGTGTTAAGACCCATTTCTTTTGATGCAAGTGAAATCTCAACAAGATTTTTTGCCTGCAAAAACGGCTCTCCGCCAGAAAATGTAACTCCGTCAAGAAGCGGATTTCTTTTGATTTTTCTAATGATTTCTTTAGAATCCTCTAAGTATCCGCCGTTTAAATCGTGAGAGCCTGGATTATGACAGCCTTCACAGTTATGAGTACAGCCCTGAGTAAATATCGCAAATCGAATTCCAGGTCCGTCTACTATAGAGTCGTCAGATAGTCCAAATAGTCTAATATCCATTTAAATCACCTTAATTTATAAATCTCGTCTGTTATCTTTGCAAAATCTTCCAAGGTAAGCTTTTCGCCACGAATTGTTTCGGTATATCCCAAAGACGAAAGAATTGCGAAAATCTTTTCTTTTTCTATTGAAAGTCCGCTTGACAATCCGTTTGCAAGTGTTTTTCTTCTCTGTGCAAAGGAAGATTTGATTACTTTAAATAAAAGCTTTTCGTCCTTTACTTCAACACTCGGGGTTTCCAGCATCTTTAGTCTTAAAACTGCAGAATCAACCTTGGGAGATGGGTAAAAGCTTTCTTTAGGTACTGTGCAGATAATTTCAGGCTCTGCATAATACTGACAGAAAAGGCTTATCGCTCCTACATCTCTTCCCGACTTTGCCGCAATTCTCTCGGCAACTTCTTTTTGAATCATAAACACCATATTGTCTACAGGTAGCTTCATTCCAAGAAGTGTTGTAATAATCGGTGTAGTTATATAATACGGTAGATTTGCCGCAATACTAATATTTTTACCAGAAAATTCATCAAAAATCAATGCTTTGACATCTGTTTTTAAAACGTCCTGATTGATAATTTTTACATTATCAAATTCCGATAAAGTGTAATCTAAAACAGGCAGTAGGTTTTCGTCAATCTCAAGAGATATTACCTTTTTCCCTGTCTCACACAAAGAATAAGTAAGCACTCCAAAGCCTGGTCCGACTTCCAAAACACCGTTTTCGATTTCGGCGGCTTTCACGATTTTGTTTAGAACTTCTCTGTCAGTTAAAAAGTTCTGTCCTAAACCTTTTTTAAATACAAAGCCAAATCTTTGTTGTATATCTTTAATTGTTTTAATTGATGTTAAATCCATAATAATTCCTTTTAATTAACCAACATTTAAATGCTCGTCATAATTTTCTGTAAATATATGACTTCCGTCATTTTTGGATGAATCAACTCTGTAATAGAAAAATCCGTGTTTTTCAGGATTCGATGCCGCCTTAATTGCCTCGATACCAGGTGAGCAAATAGGCCCTACGGGAAGTCCTGTATATTTATAAGTGTTATATGGAGAGTCTACTTCTAAATCCTTATAAAGAACTCTTTCAACATTATACATGCCATCCGATATTGCATAAACTACGCTTGCATCTATCTGGAGTCTCATACCCTCTTTTATACGGTTTTCAATAACTCCTGCTATTGTTCTTTGTTCTGTTTTAACCTTTGCTTCTCTTTCAACCAAAGACGCAAGTGTAATAGTTCTGAATAAATCCGACTTTGAAATACCTTCATTTTTAATTCTCTTATCAAATTCCTTTAGCATCCTATCTATTACATCATAAGCTTCCATATCTTTTGAAAACTCATATGTTGACGGAAACAAAAAGCCCTGAACTTTATATTTAATTGAGTCGGATTCGGGGACAAGTTTTAGAAAATCATAATTATAGTCGGCATTTGCGGCTTTTTTAAGGTCAGCCGTATTTGATACCCCTGACTCTACAAGTCTTTCGATAATTCTTTCAACCGAAAAACCTTCGGGAATTGTAACAATTACACTGTTTTTAAGACTTCCGCCTTTTGAGAGAATTTCTATTATCTCTTTATGGTCAGAGCCCATTTCAATATTATATACACCAAATCTTAAGCTGTTTGCATATTCTGATTTATTAAGTGCTTTTAAAAATTTCTTTGAGCTTTTTATAAGCCCCGAATCTTCTAAGTTTTTGGCAATTACGCTTGCATTTTCGCCTTCTGAAATCTCAAACTCAACAAAAACACCGTTTTTCTCTGTACCTGATGAACAAGATTTGATTGTAAGCACCAAAGAAAGCACTAAAATAAATACCAAAACCAAAGATACAATGCTTCTTAATCTTTTCTTCTTTGCTCTTTGGATGCGTTTTTGTCTAATCGCATCAAGGCTTTCCCTTTTCATTTCATCCATATATCCACCCTCCGAGAATTAAAGAACGAAGTCAAACTCTAAATCGCCAATTCTTACAGTATCTTCTTCTTTAATGCCTTTTTCTAACAGTGCATCAATGACGCCGTGAGATTTTAGAGCTCTTTGGAAGAACTGTAAACTCTCTTCATCCGAGAAGTTTACACTACCGCCAACTGCTTCAATCCATGAGCCAGTAATAACATATACACCGTCTTCAATATTAATCTCAAATCCCTTATCTGAAAAATCAATTTCCTGCGGTGCGGCGATTTCTAGTTCAGGCTCGTATACCTTAATAGGCGGAAGCTTTGAAAGGAAGCTGTATGCATATTTCATAAGCTCCCAAACACCTTTTTCTGTAGCAGCAGAGATTTCAAACACTTTGATATCTCGTTTCTCCATTTCTGAAAGGAAGTTTTTATATACTTCTTCATCCTGAATAATGTCGGTTTTATTTGCAGCAACAATCTGCGGAAGATTTTGAAGTTCCAAGCCGTAGCAAGAAAGCTCATTATTTATAATATCAAAATCTGATATAGGGTCGCGTCCTTCAATTGATGATACATCAGCCACATGAATTAAAAGGCGTGTTCTTTCAATGTGCCTTAAAAATTCGTGCCCAAGTCCGACACCTTCCGATGCACCTTCGATAATTCCCGGGATATCGGCTAAAATAAAGCTCATTTCGTCACCCATATCTACTACCCCAAGATTAGGTACTAAGGTAGTAAAATGGTAGTTTGCAATCTTTGGCTCAGCTTTTGTTGTTGCAGCTAATAGTGTTGATTTTCCAACGTTAGGGAAACCTACCAAGCCAACATCTGCAATCATTTTAAGCTCTAATAAGACTTCTCTTTCTATCCCTTTTTGACCGTTTTTAGCAAAGTTGGGTGCTTGTCTTGTAGATGTTGAAAAATGCGAGTTTCCCCATCCGCCGTTTCCACCTTTTAGGATAATGTAATCCTTATCGGGTTCGGAAATATCGGCAATAACTTTGTTGGTTTCAATGTCTCTTACAATAGTGCCGACAGGAACATATAGAATGATATCATCGCCATTTTTACCCTTGCAGTGTTTACCTGAACCGTCACCACCGTTGCCAGCTGTGAACTTTCTTTTAAACTTATAGTCAGCAAGTGTAGAAAGTCCAGTCTTTACACGAAAAATCACACTTCCACCCTTACCGCCGTCACCGCCGTCTGGTCCGCCTGCTGCAATATACTTTTCGCGTCTAAATGAAATAGAACCGTTACCGCCATTTCCTGATTTAATTAGTATTTTTGCTTTATCTGAAAACATAATTTTTACTCCAAAACATAAAATTTCTATTATATACTACCATAAATTTCCCCAAAATGCAAGTATATCACTATTTATTCCCTAAAAAGCGTAAAAAAGACTTGCAAAAAGGTATTTTTTGTGGTACAATTTATGTAAATTTGATAAAGGCTATGAAGAAAGCAAGTAGCTCGCATAACCCATAAGAGAATAGCGGTCGTCGGCTGTAAGCCGCTGTGGTAAGTGTGCGGTAGGTGAAATTTCCTTTTGGAGCTGTATCGGTGAAGCGGATTTCGTGTGTAGTCGGTAACGTAATCAGGATACGTAAATTCCTATTAAATCAAGTGCCTGTTCTAACAGGAATATGGGTGGTACCGCGGAGTTTTTACTTCGTCCCTATTATTTTAGGGGCGAAGTTTTTAATTTTGCCCGAAAGAAAAAAATATGGAGGATCAAAAAAATGAAAGAAAAGCTTTCAAAAATCAAAGAAGAAGCTCTCCTAAACCTTGAAAATGCCGAAACTTTAGATGCTTTAGAAGAAATAAGAATCAAGTATCTCGGCAAAAAAGGTGAGCTTACAGGCGTATTAAAAGGTATGGGAGCGCTTACTCCCGAAGAAAGACCCGTTATCGGTGCTTTAGCTAATGAAGTAAGAGAAATCTTGGACTCTGAAATCGACAAGAAAAAGTCGGATCTTACCAAGAAACAGACAGAAGAAAGACTTAAAAAAGAAGTAATCGATGTTACAATGCCTGGTAAAAAGGTAAAATCAGGCAATCTTCATCCTTTGACAAAGGTTATGAACGAAATTAAGGATATTGCTATCGGTCTTGGATTTGAGATTGCAGAAGGACCTGAAGTTGAGCTTGACTACTATAACTTTGAGGCACTTAATATCCCCAAAAATCACCCTGCGCGTGATACACAGGACACATTCTATATAAATGAAAATACAGTTTTAAGAACACAGACTTCCCCAATTCAGGTTCGTGTAATGGAAAACAAAAAACCGCCTATAAGAATCATTGCTCCTGGCAGAGTTTACCGTTCAGACGCTGTTGATGCTACACATTCACCCGTATTCCATCAGATTGAAGGTCTTGTTGTAGATAAAGGCATTACAATGGCTGACTTAAAGGGCACATTGGATGCTTTTATGAAGGCGCTTTACGGAAAAGATACAAAGGTTCGTTTCCGTCCTCACCACTTCCCCTTTACCGAGCCGTCAGCTGAAATGGATATTTCTTGCTACGTTTGTGGCGGTAAAGGTTGTAGAGTATGTAAGGGCGAAGGCTGGATTGAGATTTTAGGTTGTGGTATGGTGCATCCTAAAGTGCTTAAAAACTGCGGAATTGACCCCGAAGTATATTCAGGCTTTGCATTCGGCTTAGGACTTGAAAGAGTTGCTATGGGCAGATACGATATTGACGACTTGCGTCTTTTCTTTGAAAATGACACAAGATTCTTAAAACAGTTTTAAGGAGGGCGAGAAAAATGAAGGTACCTATGAGTTGGTTCTCGGATTACACCGATATCAAAGGTGTTACACCGAAAGAATATAGTGACGCGCTTACAATGTCAGGCTCAAAAGTCGAAGGTGTTGAGTTTTTGGGCGAATCTTTAGA
Source organism: Clostridia bacterium (assembly GCA_045590035.1). GTDB lineage: Bacteria > Bacillota > Clostridia > UBA1381 > UBA1381 > HGM11525. The sequence continues at coordinate 11,717 of JAZNQG010000063.1, read as the reverse complement.
TAAAGTTGTTGCAGGTAAAATTAACGAAATTACTCCGCACCCCGATTCAGATCATCTTGTAATCTGTATGGTAGATGTTGGTGGTGAGGTTTTACAGATTGTAACAGGTGCTCCAAACGTTAAGGTTGGTCAGGTTGTTCCTGTTGCGTTAGACGGTTCTACTCTTCCTGGAGACGTTCACATCAAAAAGGGCAAGCTTCGTGGCGTTGAATCTAACGGTATGCTCTGCTCTCACGATGAAATGGGCATTACTGCTCAGGAATTAGGATATGAACCCGAATACGGCATCTTGGTTCTTCCTGAAGATGTTAAACTCGGCACAGAAATGAGAGATTATTTCGGTCTTAATGAAAATGTTGTTGAGTTTGAAATTACATCGAATAGACCCGACTGCTTCAGCGTAATCGGTTTAGCAAGAGAAACTGCAGTTACATTTGATAAGCCTTTTAACGTAAAGAAACCTGAATTTACAGAAAATAGTGAAAACATCAATGATTATATTTCTGTTGAAGTTAAAAATCCCGAAAAGTGTCCGAGATATACCGCTAAAGTAGTTAAAAATGTAAAAATCGGTCCAAGTCCCAAGTGGTTGTCTTCAAGACTTCTCGCATGTGGTGTAAGATCAATCAATAATATCGTTGATATTACAAACTATCTTCTTTTGGAATACGGTCAGCCTATGCATGCATTTGATATTCGTGATTTAGAAGATAAAAAGATTATTGTAAGAGATGCTGCCGACGGTGAAGTTATAAAGACTTTGGACGAGCAGGACAGAACTTTAACCAAAAATGACCTTGTAATTTCTGACGGAAAAAGAGCGGTTGCAATTGCTGGTGTAATGGGTGGATTTAATTCCGAAGTTAAAGACGACACAACCTGTATTGTATTTGAATCGGCTACATTCGATGCAGCAAGTGTAAGACTTACTGCTCAAAGATGCGGTCTTCGTACAGAAGCATCTTCAAGATACGAAAAAGGACTTGACTATAATAATACAGTTCCCGCGATTGAGCGTGCTTGTGAGCTTGTTGAAATGCTTGGTGCGGGTGAAGTTGTCGGCGGAACAATTGATATCATAGGAAACACAAAACCGCTTGTAACTCTTCCCTTAAGATGCGACAAGATAAATGCTTTCTTGGGAACCGAAATTCCGGAAACAGATATGATTTCAACTTTAGAAAAGCTTGGATTCAAATACGAAAACGGAAATGTTACTGCTCCGTCGTTTAGACCTGACATTGAAGCCGAAGCTGATGTTGCAGAAGAAATTGCAAGATTTTTCGGATACGATAAAATCCCGACAACTCTTCTCTCAGGCGAAGCTACAGTTGGCGGCAAGACTCCCGAGCAGAAGTTTAAGGACAGAATCAATATGTCTTTAACAGGTAACGGATTAATGGAGATTTACACCTATACATTTACATCTCCTTCATACTTTGAAAAGCTAAGAATCCCCGAAGACAGTATTTTAAGAAATACAGTTAAAATCACAAATCCTTTGGGTGAAGATACATCAATCATGAGGACTACAACAATCGCTTCCATGCTTGATATTCTTTCATATAACTATGCAAGAAGAAATGAAAATGTATCTTTATTTGAAATCGGAAAAGTATATCTTCCGAAAGAAAATTCTCTTCCTGATGAACCTGAAAAGGTAACTTTGGGTATGTATGGAGATGTTGATTTCTTTACTGTAAAGGGTATCTTGGATAGCTTATTTGAGTCATTGAATATAAGTGACTTAGAATATGTAAGAGAATCAGAAAATCCGACATTCCACCCAGGAAGATGTGCAAAAATCTTAAAGGACGATAAGGTTTTGGGAATTATTGGTGAAATTCACCCCGATGTATCAAAAACTTATGAAATTGATTCTGTTTGCTATGTTGCAGAGCTTGACTTTACTAATCTATTTGATTCTTCAAATGCAAATGTGAAATATAAAAAGCTTCCGAGATTCCCGCAGGCACAAAGAGACGTTGCGCTTTTGGTTGATAAGGATGTTCCTGTTGCAGAACTGGAAAAGACAATCAAAAAGGCATCAGGAGATATTTTAGAATCAATCGAATTGTTTGACGTATACGAAGGTTCACAGATTCCTGAAGGCAAAAAATCAGTTGCTTACAGTATCTTCTTCCGAGCACCTGACAGAAGCTTGGCAGCTGAAGAAATCAACAAGGTATTTTCTAAAATCACAAAAGACCTTGAATACAAAAATGGCGCTAGTTTAAGATAAGGTGAATAGCATGGACTTTGTAGCAATCGATTTCGAGACAGCAACTTCTAAAAGAACAAGTGCGTGCAGCGTTGGTGTATGCGAGGTTCAAAATAATGAAATAGTAATCAGGGACTCTTTTCTGATAAAGCCTGAACCATTTAAGTTCGACGAGTATAATATGATGATTCACGGAATCACACCAGATAGAGTCATTGATGAACTTACTTTTGATGAAATGTGGTGCGACCTTTGGCCGTATATAAATGGCAAGACTGTTGTTGCACATAATGCGGATTTTGATATTAGTGTGCTTTTGTCAACGCTAGATTCTTATGAAATACCCTACCCCACTTTCGATTACCTGTGCACAGTGAAACTTTCGCAGAAAGCATACCCAAACCTTCCTTCACATAAGCTAAATGCACTTGCTGATGAGTTTGGCATTTGTTTTTCTCATCACGACGCGTGCGATGATGCCTATGTATGTGCAAGAATTCTAATGAAAATCTCGGAGGATTTTAATATTAAAACCGTCTCCGAGATTGAGGAAAAATTCGATATAGAAATCGGACATATATATGATGGCGTAAAAATCCCTTGCAAAAAGAAGAAAAAGAAACTATTTAAAAAATGAGGTATCAATTTGATACCTCATTTTTTATTATATATAAATTATACGCAGCCCTGAGCCTTCATAGCTTCAGCTACTTTTAAGAAACCTGCAATATTTGCACCTGCAGTTAGGTCGTCGCCCATGCCGTAGTCGTTAGCAGCCTTAACTGAAGAATCAAAAATGTTCTTCATGATTGTCTTAAGCTTTGCATCAACTTCTTCAGCTGACCAGCTGTATCTCATTGAGTTCTGTGACATCTCTAAACCTGATACAGCAACGCCGCCAGCATTAACAGCCTTAGACGGAGCAACAACAACACCTTTTGACTTAAGGAATGCCATAGCTTCGTTTGTTGTAGGCATATTTGATACTTCTACATAGTACTTAACGCCGTTTGCAACAATCTTTTCTGCCTCTTCCATACCAACTTCGTTCTGTGTAGCGCAAGGCATAATGATGTCAGCCTTAACACCCCACGGCTTTTCACCCTTAAAGAAGGGAACGCCAAACTTATCAGCATAGTCTTCTACTCTGTTTCTGCATGATGCACGCATTTCAAGCATGTAGTCAATCTTTTCAGGTGTATTTACACCGTCTTCATCATATATGTAACCGTCAGGACCTGAAATTGTTACAACCTTACCGCCAAGCTCGGTAATCTTCTTAACAGTACCCCAAGCAACGTTACCAAAGCCTGAGATTGCAAAAGTCTTACCCTTAATGTCATCGCCAAAGTGCTTTAACATTTCAACTGTGTAGTAAACTGCACCGTAGCCTGTAGCTCCAGGACGGATAAGTGAACCACCGAAGGAAATTCCCTTACCTGTCAAAACGCCTGTAAATTCATTCTTAAGTCTTTTGTACTGACCGAACATATACCCAACTTCTCTTGCGCCAACACCAAGGTCGCCTGCAGGAACGTCAAGGTCAGGACCAATGTGACGGTAAAGCTCTGTCATAAAGCTCTGGCAGAATCTCATAACTTCGTTATCAGACTTACCCTGCGGGTTAAAGTCTGCACCGCCTTTGCCACCGCCCATAGGAAGTGATGTAAGGCTGTTTTTAAAGGTCTGTTCAAAACCAAGGAACTTAATAATTCCTGAATATACGTTAGGAGCAAATCTAAGACCGCCCTTATAAGGACCGATTGCAGAGTTAAACTGAACTCTGAATCCCCTGTTCACCTGCGGCTTACCGTTATCATCAATCCAGGGAACTCTGAAGACAATCTGTCTTTCAGGTTCAACCATTCTTTCAATTACGCCAGCTTCAACCAAGTCAGGTCTCTGCTCAACTACCGGCTCTAAGCTTTCCAATACTTCAGTAACTGCCTGAATAAATTCGGGCTCTCCTGAGTTTCTTGCCTTTACGGTTTCCAAAACGCTCTTTAAATACTCATTTTTCATCATAAACCCTCCATAATTTAATAAACTAAAGTTATTATACTCTTAACCAAAACAAAAATCAAGAAATTTTTCCAACTTTTTTGTGCTCATATATATATTTTATTTAATCTTTACAAAATATATATCCATATCGTTTGAATATGTATATAATATATAGCACAAAAAAACTGTCTGTGGCAATTACCACAGACAGTTTTATGATACTCAGTTTTCGCTCTCAAGTTCTTCCTGATAACGGCGGATAATCTGCTCTTCTAAAGAAAGTCTCATTTCACTGTTAATTGGATGAGCAATATCCTTATACTCTGTATCTGAAATCTTTTTAGAGGGCATCGCAGTAAATAGTTTGTCCTGACCCTCAATTATCTTTATGTCATGAACAACAAAAGCATTGTCAAATGTAACTGAAACAATAGCTTTCATCTTCCCTTCAGCTGCAATCTTCTTTACTCTGATATCTGTTATCTCCAAGATAATTCACCACCCTCCACAGAGCAAGTCTTAAATTTACTTAAAATGTCTGTCCTATGATGATGGTATAAAAAATTTCTACTCTTTTATTATATATCATCAAATATAATTTGTCAACAAAAAAATTTTTGTGCAAAATAATGTAGAAAATGTTTACAAAAGGCTTTAATTGGGTTATAATATTATATTGTAAAACCTGATAATTTTAAATCGAAAGGTTGATATTTTAAATGAGTTTTTCACTAAGTGATATAAAAGAAAATTCCAAAATTCACTTTATAGGAATCGGTGGTATTAGTATGAGCGGTCTTGCCGAAATTATGCTAAAAAAAGGCTATAAAATTTCAGGCTCCGACAGAAGCGAGTCTCATATTACCGAATATTTAAAAAAAGACGGTGCCGAAATTTTTATTGGTCAAAAAGCCGAAAATGTAAAAGGAGCAGATTTGGTAGTCTACACTGCCGCAATTAAAAGTGATAATCCCGAATTAAAGACAGCTTTTGAGCTCGGAATCAAGACACTTACAAGAGCCGAGTTTTTAGGCGCAATTACTAAAGAATTTCACAATGTTGTATGTGTTGCAGGAACACACGGAAAAACCACTACTACTTCAATTTTAGCGCACGCTATGCTTAAATCTCACGCAGATGCCACAATTTCAATTGGCGGTGAGCTTGATTTAATTGGCGGAAATATCTATGTCGGAACTGACGACTATTTCTTAACAGAAGCCTGCGAGTATACAAATAGTTTCTTAAACTTCTTCCCGACTGTTGCTGTTATTACAAATATAGAAGAAGATCACTTGGATTTTTTCAAGGATCTTGATGATATTAAAAAGAGTTTTAGAAAATTTGCAAATCTTACTAAAAACAAAGGCTGCGTTATCGCTTGCGGTGATGATGAAAATGTAATTGATACATTAAAGGATTCTTCTCTTGATGTGATTTATTACGGATTAGACAATAGATTTGACTATTATGCGGAGAACTTAAAAATTGTTAAAGGCTACCCAGAATTTGATTGTTATAAGAACGGAGAGTTTTTGATTCATATAAAAATGAGTGTTCCGGGTCTTCACAATGTCAAAAATGCAGTTGCATCAATAGCGGTATCAGATTATTTAGGTCTTGATATTAAGGTTTCTGCAAACGGAATAGAAGAATTCCACGGAACACACAGACGCTTCGAAATCAAAGGAAAACTAAATGGAGCAACAATAATTGATGACTATGCACATCATCCGACTGAAATTAAGTCAACTTTAGATGCTGTGAAAGACTTTGATTACAAAAAGCTTTACTGTGTTTTTCAGCCACACACCTATTCAAGAACAAGAACGCTTTGGAATGATTTTGTGAATTGCTTTAAAAATGTTGATGAACTGATTTTAGCACCAATTTATGCGGCAAGAGAGCTTCCCGACGGCGTTACAACATCCAAAAATCTTGCTGATGCAATCAAGGAAACAGGCGTAAATGTGCGATATATTGAAACATTCTCTGAAATAGAATCAATTCTTAAAACTGAGCTGTCAGAAAATGATATAGCCTTTACTATGGGTGCCGGAAATGTAGTTGAAATTTCAGACAATTTAACAAAATAAAAGGAGTGCATTTGCACTCCTTTAACTTTTTTGCTTTGGTTTAAATATCAGTGCTGAAATAAGCCCAAACACAACTGCTGCACCTAATCCTGCGGCTGATGATTTGAATCCGCCTGACAAAATGCCAATAGCGCCCTGGTCGCCTATTGCTTCTTTTACGCCTTTTGCAAGATTAAAACCAAAACCCGTAAGCGGAACTGTCGCTCCACTCCCCGCAAAATCTACAATCGGCTTATAAATACCTAAAAACCCTAATATAACTCCTGCTACTACATACGAAACTAATATTCTTGCAGGAGTTAGTTTTGTTTTATCAATAAGAATCTGCCCGATTACACATAGTATACCACCAACTATAAATGCTTTTATATAATCCATACTTATTCTCCCTTTAATATAACAGCGTGAGCAACTGAGGGGATTGTTTCTCCCTGATTTATTGCCTGTGTATTCATAAGTGCTCCTGTTGCCATAACAATAATCTTTTTATATTCTCCAGACTTTAATCTTGGCAAAATATCAGCACAAAATACACTAGCTATACATCCACAGCCACTTCCGCCACCGTGAACATCCTGTTTAATTCTGTCAAATATCATACATCCCGCATCATTATAATTCTTTGTGATATTGAACCCGTTTTTCTTTGTTAAATCACGTAACATATCGCTACCAAAATATCCGAGGTCACCCGTTAGAATTAAATCATAGTCATCAGGAGTAGTGTTAGTGTCATTAAATAGTGATGTAAGTGTATCGCAAGCAGCAGGTGCCATTGCAATTCCCATGTTGGATGGGTCAGATATCCCCATATCAACAATTCTGCCGGGAGTTGCAGATAAAACAGAAACACCAGTTCCTTTTTCTAAAATACAAGCTCCCGCACCCGTTACAGTCCACTGTGCTGACGGTGTTCTTTGTCCGCCATAGTCTAAAGGTTGCCTGAACTGTTTTTCTGCCGAGCAAAAATGGCTGGATGTTACACACAACGACCTTTTAGATGCTCCTGAATCAACGCTTAAAGAAGCCAAAATCATACCTTCAATAAAAGTCGAACATGCACCGAAAAGTCCAAAAAAAGGCACTCTCATATCTCTTAACCCATAATGCGCGCCGACACATTGATTAAGCAGGTCTCCTGCAAAAATCAGGTCAATATCACTCTCGCAAATTTCTCGTTTTTCAATGGCAAGTGATACTGCCTCTTTTTGAAGAAAACTTTCGCTCTTTTCCCATGAATCTTTACCGAAAGTATCATCTTGATATGTTTTATCAAAAAGATGTCCTAAAGGTCCCTCTCCTTCTTTTTTTCCGACCACTGAAGCTGCGGAAGAAATTATCGGTGCGTTTTCAAAAATTATTGTATTCTTTCCGATTCGTTTACTCATTTTTTCACCTCAAGGATATTTTTTCAAATTCCCTGATTTTTTATGCACAAAAAAAGAGCTGAAAACAGCTCAGGTTTTTTTGATAAATTCGTACTTACAATAAGGACAGGTGATTGCAATTTTCCCTTTGTTCTTCGGAACCTTAGTAATCTTTCTGCATTTTGGACACTTTAGGTATCTAAAATACTTTCTGTCTCTTTTAAAATATGCTTTAACCTTATTTAAAACGTCATAAAACTTTCTGTTTTCATTGAGTCTTGCGTGAATATTTTTAGATAAGATTCTGAAAATACTAATAATCAACAACACAGTTGAAATTGGTTTTAAAAACCATAATGCTTTGAATGTGCCGAGAAATGTAAAAATTACAGAAGTCCATAAAAGGTACTTCCCTAGCAGGTCAAAACCATATCTTCCCATAAAAAAACGTCTTAAAAAATCCATTATTACAACACCTCATAATAATTATAGCACTATTTAATATTTAATCAATACAATTCGCTATTGTTTACAGTAATTTAACAAAAAGACTGCTTTGGGGTGGGTTATCCAAAGCAGTCTATGGGTTTTGTTTGTGAGAAAGTATCAATAGTTGTGTCTGTGGAAAATCAATACCTGCCCTCACATAATGTGATTATAATACAAATATTTCCAATTTGCAAGCATTTTATAAAACTTTCTTGTATTGACAAGGTTTTTTGATAATGTTAAAATATTATAAAGGAGTGATTATTATCAAAAATAGAATTATTATTTCACTTATTGCGGTTTTGGTTGCAATATGTACCGCAATCTTCATAATACCTACGAGCAAACAAAGAGAAGTTACTTATCACGATGCTTTTGATACCGTGTCAACCATCAAAGAATACTCAATGTGGGATAATTCGGATGAATATTTGTCAATCTTAAAAGACCTTGACAGTAAGCTCTCGGTTTATAATCCAAATAGTATAGCATATGCAATAAATAACGGTGAAACTGTCGAGCTTGATGATGAGTTATTTGGATTTATTAAAAGAGCGCATTCCTATTCCCTTTTGCACGGAGATTATTTTGATATTACAATAAACCCGGCAGTTGACCTATGGAAAATGGCAGAGTCTGAGCAGAGAATTCCGGAAAATACTAGCTCAATTCTTGAAAATATTGGTGCCGAACATCTGCATCTTGACTCTGACAAGAGCACAGTTTCTGTCGACAAGGCTTCTTCCATAACATTTGGTGCAATAGCAAAGGGTTATGCAACAGATGTGATCAAGAAAGAAATGCTTAGAAATGGTGTAAAAAGCGGTGTTATAAACCTTGGTGGAAATTTATATGTTGTTGGTAAAAAAGCTGACAATACACCCTGGAACATCGGAATCAGCGACCCTTTTTCAGAAAACGGAGTAATTTTATCAGTTCAATGTGAAGATAAGGCAATTGTTACATCAAGTAACGAAAACAGAGGCTATTACATAAACGAAGAATTTTACGGTCATATTATTGACCCAAAAACTGCAAAACCTGCCACTTCAGGTCTTGCACAGGTTACAGTCATTTGTGACAGTGCAGAGATTGCTGATATGCTGTCTACTGCAGTATTTGTTTCAGGATTTGAAAAAGGTCTTGAGCTTTTAGATGCGTACGAAGCAGACGCAGTATTTGTTACTGAAACCGAAATTATTTATACTGACCGATTGGAAGGTCTAATTACTGATAAAAACAGTGATTTGGTTTTACTTTCTGTAAGTGATATTTTTGGTTAATAATAATATCATTTAACCAATAAAAAGATAAAATATTATCGACTTTTAGGGTTGAAATTTTATATTTTTTCTGTTACAATATATAAAATACTTATTATCGACTTATATAAGTAGATACGAAAGGAGAAGAACATGACCGATAAATTCCAAAAAGAAGGTTTAACCTTTGATGACGTGTTGCTTATTCCCCAGGAATCAAATGTAACACCGAATGAAATCGAACTTACAACAAAACTTACCAAAACAATCACTCTTAATGTTCCGCTTATGAGTTCTGCTATGGATACTGTAACAGAAGCTCCTATGGCTATTTCTATGGCAAGAGAAGGCGGTATTGGTATAATTCATAAAAATATGACTATTGCTGAACAGGCAATTGAAGTTGATAAGGTAAAGAGATCGGAAAACGGTGTTATTTCCAATCCTTTCAGTTTATCACAGGAGCATACATTAAAAGATGCTGACGAGCTTATGGGTAAATACAAGATTTCAGGTGTTCCCATTGTAGATGAAGATAACCGTCTCATCGGTATCATAACAAACAGAGACCTTCGCTTTGAGGTTGATTTTTCAAAGAAAATCAAGGACGCTATGACAAGTGAAAACCTTATCACTGCTCCCGAAGGCACAACATTAACAGAGGCTCAGGAACTACTAAGAAAGTATAAAATAGATAAGCTTCCTATCGTAAATGACGAAGGAAAACTTAAAGGTCTAATCACAATTAAGGATATTGAAAAGGCTGTTCGTTATCCGAATGCGGCAAAAGATTCATCAGGCAGACTTCTCTGCGGCGCTGCAATCGGTGTTACAAACGACTGTATGGAAAGAGTTGAAGCGTTGGTTAATGCAGGTGTTGACGTACTTGTATTGGACTCAGCTCACGGTCATTCACAAAATATCATCAAAAAGGTTCAGGAAGTTAAGGCAGCATACCCCAATCTTCCTTTAATAGCAGGTAATATTGCAACTGCTGAAGCTGCAAAGGATTTAATTAAAGCAGGAGCAGATGCTATCAAGGTTGGTATCGGCCCCGGTTCTATTTGTACAACTCGTGTTGTTGCAGGTATCGGTGTTCCGCAGATTACTGCAATTGCTGACGTTTACGAAGTTGCTAAAAAGCACGGTATTCCTGTTATCGCCGACGGCGGTATTAAGTATTCTGGTGATATTGCAAAAGCAATCGCTGCAGGTGCTGATGTAATAATGGTTGGTAGCCTTTTGGCAGGTTGTGAAGAAAGCCCGGGCGAGTTTGAACTTTATCAGGGCAGAAGATTTAAGGTTTATCGCGGTATGGGTTCACTTGCTGCTATGGAAAAAGGTTCTAAGGACAGATACTTCCAGACAGGCTCAAAAAAGCTTGTTCCTGAAGGTGTAGAAGGTCGTGTTCCCTACAAGGGTTCGCTTTCAGATACAGTATTCCAGCTTTTAGGTGGATTAAGAGCAGGTATGGGTTACTGTGGAACAAAAACAATTCCCGAACTAAAAGAAAGAGGCAAGTTCGTAAGAATTACAGGTGCAGGTCTTAAGGAAAGTCATCCGCATGATATTTATATTACCAAAGAAGCTCCTAACTACAGCTACAGCACACAGGCATAAATAGTATGAAATAAGCGGTGTTGCCTATCGGTAGCACCGCTTAATAATTTTAAGAAAAAATCATATTATTTCCTTGACAAACCCGAAATCATATAGTATAATATAATTCGTTGGTTTGATACATATGTATCGGGATGTGGCTCAGTTTGGTAGAGCACTACGTTCGGGACGTAGGGGCCGCAGGTTCAAATCCTGTCATCCCGACCACGATACCGGGGTGTAGCGCAGGTGGTAGCGCACTAGACTGGGGGTCTAGGTGCCGCAGGTTCAAGTCCTGTCACTCCGACCAAAAAATATAGTCTCACTTAATGTGGGACTATATTTTTTTGATTGAAAGGACTTGAACCTTAAGAAGGCAACGAGCGTATAGAAAACGATTGATAATCGTTTTTAGCGAAGTTGTTGTGAGACGGGTACTGTAAATTTTAATTTGCGGTCGTCGAACAAGCAGGGTGCGTAGCAACCGTGTCCTGTCACTCCGACCAAAAAAAACAAGGCATACTCTTGTATGACTTGTTTTTTTTATTTACAAAACTGTATATAAATGATATACTATTAGATGTAAAATAAATCGTAGATTCTTTTTAAAGGAGATAATTATGAGTAAAATATATAAATCAATAGATGAACTTATTGGTTCTACCCCGCTATTAGAACT
>JAZNQG010000062.1:0-9869 GCA_045590035.1 Clostridia bacterium | reverse complement strand
ATTCTTTTCCGAAAGAAAATTCCCGACTATTTCTCTTGCATCGCTGATTACAATAAATGCCCCGTCGTCAATTTTCTTTATATCCCTTACAATCTGGGGAACCTGCTTTGGCGATACAATAGAAAAAAGCATCGTGGTTTCCTTTTTTGAATACATACCCTTAGCTTCAATCCCCGTAACTCCGCGACCCCAGTTTTCCATTATCATTTCTGCGATTTCTTCATTTTTAAAAGACATAATATATAATTTCTTTGCATTGTCTCCCACACGCTCTATAAACTCCGCAAGCTTTGATGCGATAAAGAGTGCCGAAAGTGAGTATATCGTTACGGTTATGCTTTTAAAAATAACTCCTGACAGAATTATTATCGCACAATCTGTCAATAAAATCAACATCGCAACGGAAATATGCGGAAATTTTCGTTTTATCATCAACGCAAAAAAATCACTTCCGCCCGTCGATGCACCCCTTTTTATAACAAGTCCTATTCCCAATCCCATAAATAAACCGCCCGATATTGACGCTACAATCAAATCGTCGGTATATGGCGTAAATATATTTACAAGCTCCAAAAATACCGTAAGTGATACCGTCCCCAAAACCGTCTTTACTATGGCGTATTTTCCGAGCATTCTGTAGCCAAAAAGCAATAAAACCGAATTTATAAAAAGATTGGTAAAAGAAATATTTATCCCGAAAAAATGCAGAAGCACCGTACCGATACCCGTTACTCCGCCGCCCGAAATTCTGTTAGGTGCTAAGAATAAATTTATGCCGACTGCCAAAAAAACTGTGCCAATGACTATAAAACACGCGTCCTTTAAAATATCCTTTTTCATTTCGCCCTCCGATTGCTTTTATACTAATATAGTATATACTGAAGGGGATGTTTTTATTTTGTATAAATTGCAAGGACTTCCCCTAATCGATTTTATAAAAATATTCAAATAATCTCACAGTTGACATTTGTCAAATTTTGTGTTAAAATAACGAAAACTGAATATTGGGGGAGCTTTCAAAAAGGCTGAGAGGGAATTGTGCATTCCGACCCATGAACCTGATACGGATAATGCCGGCGTAGGAATATATTAAAATTGCAATTTTCGGAGATTATCTTAAAAGGTAATCTCCTTTTTATATCCAATCCAAAATCACCAGTTCTGTATTCAGTTAATTTTATAGAAGGAGTGTTTTTATGACAAAAACAAAAAAATTAACTTTAAGTGCTGTTCTCACAGCCGTGGCATTCGCTCTGATACTCGTATCAAAGCAATTGCCATCACCCTGGACGCAAGGCGGATACATAACACTTGGAAGTATGGTACCAATCATTCTTGTTTCCATAATCATTGACACAAAATGGGGACTTGCTTCAGGGTTCGTATTTTCTCTTATCCAGATGATGACAGACTTTTATCTTCCGCCCGCAACCACATTTATAAGCTTTGCAGGGGTAATACTGCTTGACTATATCATAGCATTTACCGTTTTAGGACTTGCAGGTTTCTTTGTAAGGTTAATGGGCAATAAAACCTGGGCAATTCCATTAAGCGGAACAATAGTTACAGGATTAAGATATATGATGCACGTACTTTCAGGGCTTCTGATATGGGGTGCATTCGCTGATACCGACTGCATACCTTTGTATGCACTTATGTATAACGGCTCATATATGATCCCCGAAATGATTATAACCACCGTCGCACTTGCACTTATGGCACCTAAAATAAAAAAATTCAATGTGTAAGTAAAAATATTATACTTAAGAATACGAGAATAGGATGACTTCGCTTTTTCTAAAGGAAAAGCCGAGCCTAAGGTTCTGACAACCCACCAGACTGTCATTCATTACCGCTCGCTTCGAATCCTATCCGAACACAGCAAAAAAATAACACACTCGAAAGAGTGTCAGGATGGATTCGCTCCGTTGCGACGGAGCCAGTTCGCGGATCTGACTGTCCACCGGACAGTCATTCATTGCCACTCCCTTCGAATCCGTCCGCCAATTCCCAAAAAAGATATAATGTTAAAGTAGAATAGGATGGATTCGCTCCGTTGCGACGGAGCCGGGTCGTGGTTCAGACAATCCACCGGATTGTCATTCATTGCCACTCCCTTCGAATCCGTCCTATTCTATTACCAAAACAAAAAACCTACTCAATAGAGTAGGTTTTTTGTTTTGGTGGGAGAGGATGGATTCGAACCATCGAAGCTAGAAGCAACAGATTTACAGTCTGCCCCCTTTGGCCACTCGGGAACTCTCCCAAATTATAAGGGACAAATACTTGTCCCTTTTTGGAGCTGGTGATGGGACTCGAACCCGCGACCTGCTGATTACAAATCAGCTGCTCTACCAATTGAGCTACACCAGCATACATGGTGGGAGTTACAGGGCTCGAACCTGTGACATCCTGCTTGTAAGGCAGACGCTCTCCCAGCTGAGCTAAACTCCCTAATCTTCTTTTTTAAGAAAATCTGGTCGGGATGACAGGATTCGAACCTGCGGCCCTCTGGTCCCAAACCAGATGCGCTACCAAACTGCGCTACATCCCGCTAAAAAGATGTGCTTCGCTTTTTGCGACTTGTATATATTAACATACTTTTATATATGTCGCAATCACTAAATACTCTCGAATTTTACATATATTCCTTTTTATCTTTTATTATCTCCGTTTTTCTTTAAAATACTCACTATTTCTTTATTTTACTTAAAAAGGGGCAGATTTTCTGCCCCCTTTTTCGATTATTCTTGTGTCTCTTCCAAAACTTCATCTGTTTCGGCAGGTAAAATTGTTTCAAATGGTTCTTCTGTCGGCTCCAAAGACGGTTCTTCCGATTCAGTCGGAACAGGAGTTTCTTCGATTTCAGGCTCGGGAGTTACAGGCACTATAACAGGTACTTCTTCCTTTTTCCCTACTGTTACTTCCGATGGAAGCATTCTGTAATAGCTTGATGTAAGCTGTTCTCTCTTTACTTCAACGCCGTTTTCATAAACAACCCTTACCGAGCTTACCTTATATCCCGTCTTGCCTTTTTCTGTTACCTTGCGGTAATCAGCAGGCTTTGTCGGGTCTATAATTTCAGTTACAGTCGGACTTATTGTCTGATTTACCGAGTTTATAACCTTAACTGTGGTATCAATGTCTGGTGCACCGCCTATAATTTTTACCGTACACACTCCGCCCGATGCAACAGCATCAATTCTTATGGGGTACGGCGTGTTGTTCTTAAACTTAAAGTCAACAGCGCCATAAGAAACTGTCGCGTCCTGACCTTTCGGAACATATGCAACGGTCAATGAGTGATTTCGTCTTTCGACAATCTCAAGATTTGCATACAACACTGCAGAATAGAGTGTTGAGCTTATCTGGCATACACCGCCGCCGACGCCCGTCGACTCCTTGCCGTTTGCATATACAGGTGCAATTTTATATCCATTTGCCAAGGACGGATTTCCGATTGTGTCATTATACGAAAATACATCACCCGGCATCAAAATTGTACCGTTTACACTGTTTGCTGCACGGGATAGGTTATATGCCCTTCCCTTAGCACTTGTCGAGTATGTGCTCTTATAGCTTGCAAGCTCTTTGGTAAACAATTTTTCTGATAGCTTTTCATATGTATATTGGGGGAAAATCGACTTTGATGTCAATGTGATTTCTTTTCCGTCATTTAAAAGTGCGATTTTTTCTTCAATTTCTACTAGACTTACTTCCCTTTTGGCAGAATCTTTTTCAATTTCAACCTTTCCGTCAACCATGACATATGAAGCGTCCTTTAGTTCACCTGTCAGCATATCAAAAAGGTCTTTTGCCGAAACTTTATTTCTTTCATAGGTTTCAAAATTAAGCAAAATATCTCGGTAATTTCCGACTTCTATCTCTCGTAAAAACTCTTTTCTTGTTTTTGATACATCATTTTTCTGCCCCGGAATTGCAGGCAGAATCTTAACCGATGTTTCGGATACATCTTCTATGGTGATGTCTCGTCCTTCGCCGTTTAGCTTTATTCCCCTGGCTAACAAAACTGCATCTAAAAGCTCATTATCTGCCTTTGGTGTCGGGAAAATTTCTATGCCGTCCCGCTTTAACTTTATCGCATTCCATACATTTTCAAACCAGTTGGAGTCTCTTCCGATTCCGAATGCCTTTTCGGCAGTTTTCTTTTTGTCAGGTGAAAGTCCGATGCTCTCGGGCTTTACTACCTCTCTTCCAGGCTCGCCAGATATAATAATGGCTTTACCTATATAGTAATCGTCTGAAACTGCCTCTTCTGCCTGGGCTACAGTCATACCGCCAAGCTCTGTTTCGCCCAATCTTACGCCATAGGCTATTGTGTCGCCTGTCGGCAAAAGTGAATTGAGCACAAAAAATGCACCAGCCAAAATCACCAACAGCACAGATACCACAATAAGCAGTACCTTATATTTTTTAAAAAACGATACCTTCTCCATACCTTCCACCCTTTATATTTTACTTATCAATCGGGAAAAATCTTAAAAATTCATCAAGATATTTGGAATATTCCACCATAAACGCCTTGAATTCCTTATTCTTCATAAGCAGACAGAACGCATTTTCCACATTCCTTACAAAAGATGCGTCATACTCCGAAAGCTTTAAGGTTTTACCTAAAGGGCAAACCGCCTTTGACCTTGGGTCTATGATTATTTCGAGCTTTCCGTCCTTTAAATATGGAGCAAGCGGAAAAATCCTGCAGGACAAAGGTCTTTGATACCTGTCGCACTCGCCCTTACAGAATGCAATCTTTAAATGCTTATTCTTTCCGTTAAAGCTATATGTAAAATCAGAATCTTCAACCGTTATCCAGCCAGGCTTTAATAAAGAAAACACCTTCTCTTCGCCAGGGAAAAGATACATCCCCGAGTCATCACCCTTACAGCAAGCCTTGTCGCAAAGTGCACCGCAGTCTGCTTTAATGGGTGTTATACTGTCAAAGAGTCTGTAAATCTGCAAATATATATACGCCGAGTTCATAAAACTTTATTCTCCTTATTTTATCAGTATACCCATATTTTATCATAACAGAATGTCAAAAACAATAGCAAATTAAAGAATATTCAGGATTTTAAGCTTGGTATTACCTGACATCTGCTCCGATATCGATTTTATAGCTTGTAGGCGGGATAGGCTCTCTTCTTTATTTTCTTCGGTTAAAAACACATCGGTCTCCATAATATTTTTCTTAATTTCAAATATTTCCTTATGCTCGGTAATAGAGCCTAAAATAGTATTTTCTTTTTCAAGTAACCCGAAAAAATCCGATAGCTTTTCCTTTGCACCCGTATAATCTCCCGATTTTATTAAATCTTCAATCCCGTCCGTCCGGGAGTTTATCTTCTCTGTTACATTATCAATATATATCCCGTACCCGACAGAGCCGCCTATCAAAATAACTGCAATAACAATCGCCGCAATAAAGCTTTTCATTATTTCTCTCCTTTCATTTGCAGGTAATAGTCGTCTGATTTGGTATACTCAAAGACAAACACATCTGATAATTCCTTTGCTCCCAAATCTTTCAATTTTCGCATAAGCCATTTTTCGTCTTTTTGGCATCTTCTAAGTTCTTCCGAGTTTATTTCGCCGTCCATAACCAAAAGGCAGGGAAGCTTTTTAGCTTGCAAATTTATTCCCAAATCCTTTGCGGTTAAGGGTTCTTCCTTTTTTATAACAGATAACTGTCCGTTGGTTTCCAATACCGCAACCTCGACATCGCCTATACGGTATGCACCGCTGATTCTTAACTGTTCGGAGAGGTCGGAAAGGGAAAATCTCAGTTTTTTTAATTCACTTTCCAATATCTTTCCGTCATAGATTATAATACTCGGCTCACCCGTAAAAAGCTTTCGGATTTTCATACTTTTAAGGCAAAGAAAGGACATAAATACTTCGGCTACAAGCAAGGTTAAAACAGGTACAACTCCCGAAATTAACGGGATATTTGTGTCCTGCATCGGTATAGATGCAAGGTCTGAAATCATAATCGCAACCACCAGCTCCGACGGCTGCATCTCGCCTATCTGCCTTTTTCCCATTATTCTTATCGCCGTTACAACAAGAAAATATAAAATCAAGGTCCTTATCAAAGGAATTATCATTTGTTTTCCCTCCTTTTAAAGTAATATGTTCTAAATTAAAAAAATTATTCTTTACTTTCACGCTCTAAAGTGCTACAATAAAATAAAGTGAAGGAGGCAATAGATATGAACAACAACTTAAAAGATGAAAATATGAAAAATCTCATGAAAGCAATTCTGTCTTTAAAAACCGAAGACGAGTGCTGGAGCTTTTTTGAAGATTTGTGCACCGTGTCCGAGCTTAAATCAATGAGCCAAAGACTCGATGTTGCAATGAAATTAAGACGTGGTGATGTTTATACCGATATTGCCGAAAAAACAGGCGCCTCCACCGCTACAATAAGCCGTGTAAGCCGCGCCCTTTCTTATGGTGCAAACGGATACAACACTGTTTTGGAAAGACTTGAAAACAAATGAAATACTATCTTTTAATAATTCTTACAACCGCTTTGGTTACATACTTAATAAGGGCTCTTCCCTTAACTATTTTCAAAAAGGAAATCAAATCAAAGTTTTTAAACGACTTTTTTTACTACATCCCATATACCGTACTTGGTGCAATGACATTCCCTGCGATTTTGTATTCGACAAGGAATATAATCTCGGCAATCGTTGCACTTTTGTCTTCGTGTATTGCGGGATTTTTTAAAAAAGGTCTTTTATTTACCGCTGTGGTTGCGGCAGTAATGGTTTATATAACCGAAATAATTCTTGAGTTTTGCGGGGTGACATTATGAATAAAGAATATTTAACCCTTTTATCCGAGCAGTATCCGAGAAAGCAGGATGCGTGCGCTGAGATAATCAAATTACAATCGACATTATGTCTTCCCAAGCTTACCGAGCATTTTTTAAGCGATATCCACGGGGAATATAAGTCATTTCTCCATATTTTAAAGAACGCATCGGGTGTTATAAAATATAAGATTTCAGGTCTTTACGGAAAAAGTATGACCGAGCAGGAAAGACGTAGTCTTGCAACACTTATCTATTACCCCGAAGAAAAGCTTGAGCACATCAAAAAAAGTATGGAAAACATTGATGAGTGGTATAAAATCACCGTCTATCGTTTAATCGAGCTTTCCAAGGTTTTGTCAAGCAAATATACACGTCAGGAAGTAAGAAACGCACTACCGGGCGCATACAAGGATATTATAGACGAGCTTATCCACGCCGACAGCATTATCGACGAAGACAAGGAGCTTTATTATGAAAGCATTGTAGAAAACATTGTCTCTCTCGGTCAGGCGGACGATGTTATAAGTGCACTTTCTTCACTCATAAAGCGTCTGGCTATCGGGAAGCTTCATATAATCGGCGATATTTTTGACCGCGGCCCGAGAGCCGATATAATTTTAGACACCCTTTGTGATTATCACAGTGTTGACATTCAGTGGGGAAACCACGACATTTTATGGATGGGTGCTGCGGCAGGAAATCTTGCCTGCATTGCAAACACCATAACAACATCTACCAAATACTGTAACTTTGACTGTATTGAAGACGGGTACGGGATAAATATGAGACCGCTTACCGTTTTTGCTCTTGAAACCTATAAGGATGACCCGTGTACTGCCTTTATCCCGAGAAATCCGAACGGCGCACATGTTACACAGCATGAGCTTGATTACTGGGCAAAGATACATAAGGCGATTGCGGTTATTCAGTTTAAATTAGAAGGAAATTTACTAAAAAACCACCCTGAATTCGGTATGGAAAATCATCTTCTTTTAGATAAAGTTGATTTTAAAAAGGGCGAAATTACCGTGGACGGAAAAACTTATCCAATGAAAGACACCAATTTCCCGACTGTTGACCCAGACGACCCGTATCGCTTAACAGACGAAGAACAGGAGCTTATGGAAAAGCTTAAGCATTCCTTCAAGCACTCGGAAAAGCTGCAAAACCATATCCGTTTTCTTTTCAGATACGGAAGTATGTACCTTGTATATAACGGAAATCTTTTATATCACGGATGTATCCCGATGGAAGAAGACGGCACATTCTCGGAAGTTTTGATAAAGGGCGAAAAGGTAAAGGGCAAAGCCCTTTTAGACAGATGTGACAAAATCACAAGAGAAGGCTATTATGGTAAAAAAGGTTCTTTAGACCGTGAATACGGCAGAGATTTTATGTGGTATCTCTGGTGCGGAATAAAGTCCCCCCTTTACGGCAAAAACAAAATGACATCTTTTGAGCGGTATTTTATAGAAGACAGCGAAACCTATCGAGAAATTAAAGACCCATACTATAAGAATACCGACAAAAAAGAAACTGCTGATATGATTTTAAGGGAGTTTGGTCTTAACCCTGATGGTTTTTGTCATATTATAAACGGGCACGTTCCTGTAAGCATTAAAAAGGGCGAAAGTCCACTAAAGGCAGGCGGTAAGCTTTTAGTAATTGACGGCGGACTTTCAAAAGCGTATCAGCCACATACGGGAATTGCAGGATATACTCTTATCTTTAATTCCCACGGTCTGCTTCTTTCAGAGCATTCGGCATTCTTGTCGGTAAGCGATGCCATAGAAAATGACGGCGATATACATTCGTCGCTCACCGAAATCGAAATGGCAAAGAAAAGAATTTTAAAGATTGATACCGACAAGGGGCAAAAAAGAGCCAAAAAAATCGAGGCACTAAAAGAACTTGTTACTGCATATGATACAGGGATTATAAAGAGAGACTGACATTTTGAAAGTAAAAAAACGGCTTAGTATAGCCGTTTTTTTGTTTTTCTGCTACAAATCTTTTGTATAGCAGCATATTTTTTATTAAAGAGTCGGTTTTTCATAAAAAAAGAAACCGCAAATACGGTCAAAAAAAGAAAGGGACAGCTAAAAGCTGTCCCTTTAATACACATTATTTCGCAAATGTCAACGCCCTTATTACCACGGCGATTCAATCTCAACCTGAAGCTTGCCACCAACAGAAAGAATCTTGTTGTATTCAGGCAAAATGCTCGCTGTGAGAATATCTGTAACATCGAACTTTTCGATATCGATAACCGGTGCTAAATATGTCTTTTTCATCATCTTCACACCTCTCTTAATTTCTGTTAGAAACCGCACCGTTTGCGATCTCTAACGATGTTGAAGGAACATAAGTATCATCCTTAAGAACTGTAACTACTTCAAATTCAACTGTTCCTTCACCTGTAATAGCTGCTTCTTCAACAGTTACATCTGCTGCCCATTCAAGAGCTACAGCGTCTGAAGAAGCGCCTGTTTCTGTGTTATAAAGCTTTGCAGTGATACCGCTTACATATTCAGGTCTAGCCTGAACTGTCCATGTAAGAGCAGTTTTGCCTGTCTCAGTTGCTGAGTACTCAGCAGAAGCAACAGAAATAGTAGAAATAACGTTTGACTTCTGAACAGCACCTGCGCCTCCTACTACTATGTAGTAATCACCATGCTTTAAGTTAATTGAACCCATACCGCTTGTAATCTTAGCAATTACATTAGCAGCTGTATCCTGGTCGATGTAGCAGATATCATCAGCTGTAACTTCACCTGCATCATATGCAACTGCATTAACAACCATAACTGTCATATTGCCTGATGTCTGGTTAAATCCTGTAGCTGTAACTTTGCCATCAGTAGAAACAGTTGCTGTAGCTGCGAATGCTGATGTAGCCATTGCAAGTACAAGAGTTCCAGCAACTACTCCTGCAATAATTTTTTTGAAAACTTTCATTGTATGTTTCTCCTTTCCACAATTAAGTGTTTTAAGAAATAGAAATATAGAGTCGATTTTCACATTCCGT
>JAZNQG010000061.1:0-2726 GCA_045590035.1 Clostridia bacterium | reverse complement strand
ATCGTTACCCATAAACTTAATATCACGGCGAAGTCCGAAAAGGTTTACCAAGGTCGGAAGCCAGTCAGATGTCATCATAGGCTTGTCCGTTTCAAAATGCTCAATGTCTTCCGCCCAGATAAATGCAGGAACGGTATATTTTAGACCAGGCTTGTATTTTTTCAAAAACTCATCACTTGATACGCCGTAGGCATAGTGGTCGGTAAATGCCACAATAACGGTATCCTTTAAAAGTCCGTCTTCTTTTAATCTTTCAATTAAAAGCTCAAACATTTTGTCGGTGTCAGCAGCTAAAATCTGTCCGTTGTTTTTCTCGGTGTCTGCCTTTGGGTCTATAAGGTCTGGGCGGTATGCCTTTGCCCACGCCATTTTTTCGTCGTCTGTGTATGGAAGATGTGCCGTATATGTTATGATAAAATCCATAAACGGCGTTTTTTCGGTCATCTTTTCATAGAAAGCGTCGTGTCTTACGAGATTTGAGTCCATTCTTGACTCGAAGCCTGTAAGTCCGTATTCTGCAGGGATATTGTATTTTTCATAGCCAAGGCTTTTGTGCATAACGCCACGACTGTAAAACTCGGGGCTGTTAAAATGGAATGAGTTTGTGGTATAACCCTTTTCTTTGAAAAGATTTGCCAAAGAATAGGGATAGGAATTTTTCGCAAAATTCGCAGCCGTTACTGCAGATGACGGAGTAAAAAAGCCTGTATTAAAGGTAAATTCTGCACCGAAAGTAAAGCCTGAGCCAAAAAACGGCGGGTTGTAGTTTGTAAAATTGATGCCTTCTTTCATCATTTTACATATGGTCGGGGTATGCTTTTTGTCCAAAAGCCATGTGTCCATACTCTCCATCATTACAACTACAACATTTTTGCCTTCAAAAAGGGCGGTGTATTCATTTTCTAAAAGCTCGCCTTTATTTTTAAAGTATTCGTCTACCGCCTTTATGTCATCGGAAGACACTTTATTAGACGGGAATATGGTCTTTTGTATATCACGGAACACATACTGATATAGTCCCGCAATTTCCATTCCCTTGTTGGCATCGGTGAAGTTTTTATAGACAATTCTCGGTCTTCTCCACGCGTCCCAGTCGTCCATTTTGTCGTTGTGTACTTCGGGAATCATCCAGATATTTGTTGCAATTAGTCCCAAAATGGGCAACAGGAGAAAAATTGCCGTAATTTTCGTCTTTACAGGGGGTCTTGTCCAGCCGATTATTGCAATTACTGTCGCTAAGAGAGTAAAGAAAGTATAGACCAAAAGCCGTCTTTCGATAACTCCTGTTACAAATCCTAAATAATCTCCGCCCTCGCCAGCTAAGGCTATGCTTTTAAGCCAGAAGAACTGACCGAATATGGTGTGATAAACATATTCGGCAAAGGAAAAGATTATTATAAATCCCATAAATGAACCGAATACAATCCGTCCCCATTTTTTAGGCAGAACAAATACGGTAAGATATACTATTAAAATTATCCAAAGCCCCGAAAAAATTCTCGGAATATTTATTGCCCAGTCCTCCAAAAATGCGCCTTCTCCCACAAGAGAGCGCATCATAACCTCGGGAAGAAGAAGTGCTAAAAAGCAAAACGGAATAAAATAATAGTCTTTTATAAATTTAAGTATACCCTTAACACAATTTTTCAAAACATTTTACCTCACACTTCAAAATCAATGCAAGACCTTTGTAAAGTAAAAGGTCTTACCTTTTCGTCAGCAACCTTTACGTGCTCGGGGTGTACGGCGTAGCCTTTTAATGCCTCTACGCTCTCTAATTCCGAGTAGAGCATTACATCGACATTTGAGCTATCAAGCTTTTCTGTCTGTACTTTAAGTGTAATAAGCCCAGGCACTTTTCCGACAAGGGCCTCTAAGCTTTCTTTCATATCCTTTTTAATTTGGTCGGTGTTATATTCTTCCTTTAAGTTCCATAAAATTATGTGCTTTACCATAGTTTTCTCCTTTTAAGCCTCTGTATATACGAGTTCGTAGTGTGCATCATTCTCTATCGTTTCGCCGTCAACGCCGGTTAACAGCCCCTCGCCGTTTTTGTTAAAACCCCAATAAGCTCCGTTTTTGTCATAATCGGCTTCAATGCCGTTTACGAACTTTACATAAAGACCGTATGCACCCTTTTCACCTGCGATTAAATCGTGCTCTATGAGTGCATCGCCGACAGTTTCTTTATCGGTATGCAGGGTAAAGGTAACAGACTTGTCCCCTGCTATAACTTCTACATTGACTACTTTTTCGCCGCCGCCGAATTCCATATCTTCGGTATAAGTCGCAGTTTCCCATAAATCACTCTTTTGTTCAACTTTCGTGCAGGCTGTGATTCCAATAATCATACATAAACACAATACTAAACTTAATAACTTTTTCATTTTTTCTTCCGCCTTTCGTTTTCTTTTATTATTGACTGTTTAAATAATATGTGATACAATATCCTTGTCACATAAATCTAAATATTTTCTTTGACGAGATATGCGTTTTTGTTTTTTTGGCAAAAATGCACGCTCTTTTTTAGCATACTCGTTAAGGAGATAGTTAAAGGTTTATGTGACAATGAACGGGGCTGTGCGTTTTTCGGTGCGTCAGGGCTTGCCCCTACGCACCTTTTTTAATTCACAGCGCTCTGTTTTAAAAGTTTGCTACAACACTACATAAAAATCCGCATTTGCGGGTTTTTTTATTTTCCAATAAATTCATTTTACCACTTTTAA
>JAZNQG010000060.1:0-2174 GCA_045590035.1 Clostridia bacterium | reverse complement strand
CACAAGCAAAGCTTGCTCCGGTCTTTTCTGCTATTCCCTCTAGCGGGGCACCGCAAACACAAAAGTAAATTTATTTTATAAACATCACAAACACCTTCGCGGCCCCGCAACGCCCCAAAAATAAATTGATTTAAAAAAACATAAGGCGACGTGATTCCATCAAAATTTGAAATCACATCGCCTGTTGATGTAATAATCACATATTAGTGATATTGAGATTTTCTGTCAATCACGTCGGTAAAGGAATTATTTAAAGATAAACAAATTTCACTTACTATTCTAACTCCTATACAGGGTTCATTTTATGTTCCTAAGTATCTTTTCTGCCATAGACGGAGCTTCTGTAAATCCTGCCTGCGACAATTCCTCTGCAGAATCTAAAATAGCTTTTTTAATACCCATGTGCAGTTCATCGTAAATCTTCATCGCAACTTTAGAGCCAAGCCCACAACGCTTTGCTTCCTGTTCTAAATCATCACGTGTAATCAGATTTATGTTTTGTCTACCATTTATACTTACTGACATTTCATCAGTACTACTTTCATAAATTTTTGTACATACAACATCATAAAATGGTGCTAGGCGAATAGATGCTAAATCTTTGCTGTAAATAAGAGAACTGTTCTTTATATGATTGTCTGTATTACCAATTATGCAGTTATAAACGGCACGTCTCCAGAGTTTTAAAGAATCTTCAATTGGGTTTGAGGAGTACTTCTGCAAAAGGTCAAACATTCTTTTTAAGTAGCCTTGACCTGCTTTTTCGTATTTATCAGCAGATTTTATGCCTAAAGCTTGGGCAAAATCTTCTTGATGCAGCCGATATGGAGTTTTTAACTCATCAATTATTTGCGAATCCTTGTCAAAAGCTCGATCAAAACGTCTGGTGGCAAAGAGCACGTCTTCATCATTTCCCTTTCCTATCTGCGCTTGTAGAATAAAACTTTCAGGGATCTCTATTCCTAATTTCTGAGCTGCCAACAGACAAAGCTGTTCATTTAATACAATATTTTTATAACGAACATGGCTTTGCTTTACAATATAAGTACTTGGAGCTAGTCCTTGTGGTTTATACCATTTGCCAGAATTATCATAGTACAATCCAACTTTTCCAGAGGCTCCTGTCAGAGAAAGGTGACTTTTAATAACTATTTCAGCAGATTTATTTGCCCCTTCTTTCGCAAGTTCTTTGATTTCTTCAATAGTCAGAGGGATATAGCCGGCTTTTACGGAAGGTTTTTCTTCATCTATAATTTGGATAGCCCCAAGACATTCACTCCCAAGTTGCCGGAGAATAGAAATATAATCATCAGAAGAAGCGTGAATACTGTCTGCAACACACTGACGGGTAAAGCCTTCTGGTAAAAGTCCGTCAAAAAAGCTTTTGGTAGCGTCTGTATCAAAGGCTTTTTTTGAAAGAGGAAGACTTAATGAAATTGCATGTGCAAATGGAGATGTGATATATGACTCATCATATGAAAAAGCTGCGTCCCTAAATGAACTACCTGTAATATGACCAGCTTGAACAAACTGCCCGTTTATTTCTATTTGAACTTTAAGATTGATTCCAGCCATTTATCCCCTCGCCTCTACGTTTATATTCAGTCCCAGAAGATTCATAAGATGCAAAGTTTTGCCAATTTCGCAAGTTGCTTTTCCATTCTCAAGATCAGAAAGAAAGCTCATGCTAAAGCCTGTTATCTCTGAAATATATTTCTGAGTGTAGGATAATTCCTTGCGTCTGTTTCGAATTGCTTGTCCTAAAGAAATGGAATCATTTACCTGCATTGTAAGTCTCCATTTAGTCGAACGGCTAAAATCTTTCTTTGCGCAGATAAATATAGTCGTTCGGCTTTATTTTCTATTTTAGATTATAATATAGCCGAACGGCGTTGTCAATAAAATTCAAAGAAACCGGATCTATCCCTGAAAATAGTTCATCCAAAAGAAAAAGTTCTGGATTTTTAATAAAACTCCAAGCAAAGAAAGTTTATTTTTCTCTCTCTTCTTCAATCAACTTTTCAACTTCTTTTTTTGTAAGAGGTTTATTTTGGTCATAGGCATTTTTGTTTTTTAAGATTTCTTCGTAAGTCCAAGTTTTGCCTTTATTCATTCCAGGACAATCTTTTGCACAATCTTCCCACATTGCCTTATCTTTTATCATCCAAGACCAA
>JAZNQG010000059.1:0-4183 GCA_045590035.1 Clostridia bacterium | reverse complement strand
CGCTCTCTGACAGGAATAAATTACATCTGTATATTTATAGAAACTATAGGCGTGTTGTGTCTATCTATTATAATAAATGCTGTTTTAAAAAGATTTAATGCAACAAACAAATTGTTGCTCGGCGGAAGATAATATACTTTAGTAGAAAACGGCGAAAGATTTGATATTGTTATCTTAGACCCGCCAAGAAAAGGAAGCGGCGAAAAAACACTTACTGCTATTTTAAAGGCAAACCCCGAAAAAATCGTCTATGTATCCTGTAACCCCGCAACTTTGGCACGTGATTTAAAGTTCTTGGAAGAAAACGGATATAAGACCGAAGATGTAACAGCTTTTGATTTATTCCCCGAGACTAATCACGTTGAGACAGTCGCATTATTAAAAAAGGAAGGTCGTGTTGATTTTTGAGTAAAAATGAAGTGACAAGCAGAAACATCGGCGCAGATGTTATAAGATGCATCGCCTGTTTTTTTGTAGTATCTGTTCACTTTTTTCTGCATAGCGGTTTCTATACAAATGTTTTTTTAGGCAAAAAAATGTTTGTGATGACACTGTTTCGCTCGCTTTTTATAACCTGCGTGCCTCTTTTTATGATTCTGTCAGGCTATCTTATGAAGGACAAAAAGCTGAATCTTCAATATTATAAAAAGATATGGAAAACGGTTGTTACATATGTTTTAGCATCGGTAGCATGTATATTATACAGAGCCCTTTTCTTAAAAGAAATCTGGGGGATTTCTAAAATTATCCGTTCGGTTTTAGATTTTACCGCCGCCCCGTATTCGTGGTATGTGGAAATGTATTTAGGCTTATTTTTACTTGTTCCGTTTTTAAACATACTCTATAACAACATCCCGTCAAAACAGGGCAAAAAAGCTTTGATTTTAGTGTTGTTTATAAATACCGCAATGCCTGCAATTTTAAATGTTTACAATTTTTACACTGCAGGATGGTGGAGCACCCCGTCCATCGAACGCAGCTACAATAAGCTCCTACCCGCTTTCTTTGTCGATCTTTATCCCGTAACATATTATTTTATCGGTTGCTATTTAAGAGAATACGGAATAAAAATAAAAAAAGCTTTAAATCTTTTATTGATTTTAGGCACAACGTTGATTTTGGGAGCGTACACCTTTTGGCGTTCAAATAACAGCACGTTTGTATGGGGAGACTGGGACATATATCACTCACCCCTTGTTGCTCTTTTAGCCGTTTTATTATTTACTCTCTTTATAAACCTAGAGTACAAACGTTTTCCCTTATGGGTTAAATCGGTATTTAAAAAGATTTCCGCTCTTTCATTTGGCATTTATTTGGTTTCGTGGATATTCGATAACTCAGCCTATCCGCAGTTGTTGGCAAAAGTACCCGAGGTTGCCGACAGATTTCCGTATTATGTAGTTATCGTGCCTTTTGTATTTATCTGCTCTTTCCTTCTTTCGTGGGCAATAGAGCTTATTGAAAAGGGACTTATGTTTATTTTAAACCGAATAAAACCGATTACCAAAAAGTCTCAAAAAGACGAAAAAACAAGTGTTTTGCCAACCGAATCCCTTGTAAAATAAAATATTAATATTAAATTTTAAATAACCCCTTGACACTTCAAAATAAATGTGCTAAAACACAAGTGTCAGTCAAAATTTCATTTGACACAAGGGGTTGTTTTTTTTATGAAAAAGCAAATTGATATGGTAAACGGCAATTTGATTTCAGGCATGATTCGTTTTTCCATTCCTTTGATTTTATCAAGCCTTTTACAGATTTTCTACAACATGGCAGACACCTTTATTGTAGGCGTATTTGACGACCCTTTGTCCATGGGCGCCGTATCTGCATCAGGAACCGTTGTAGGATGCGTAGTAAATGTATTTTTAGGTATTGCAGTCGGAGTAAATATTCTATCCGCCCGTTCATATGGTGCAGGCGATACCCACTCTACAAAAGAATTTGGTAAATCCGCAATTGCACTTAGTCTTATTTTCGGTATAGTTTTCTTTATTCTGGGTCATATCATTGCCGAGCCTTTATTGGAGCTTATAGGCATCGACCCCGTCATCCGAGGCAAAACCCTTACATATATAAGAGTATATCTTTTCGGCGTGCCCTTTTCTGCACTATATAATTTTATCTCATCATATTTAAGAGGCTTGGGCGAAACCACCTATCCAACCGCGACACTCATTATTTCAGGTGCGGTCAATGTTATTTTAAATGTTGTTTTTGTTAAATACTTAAAAATGGGAGTCGCAGGAGTAGCACTGGCTACTGCAATATCAACCATTCTCTCATTCGTAATGATTTTTGTTTACTATCTTAAGCATCCATACGGAAGCCGTATAAAAGATATACGTCTGGATAAAAGGATATGCAATAAAATAATCGCATTAGGTCTTCCGACAGGTCTTCAGAGCCTTATCGCAGTTATATCTTGTAATTTCGGAACAGCGGCTATAAATACCTTCGGTGCAGCAGCATTGGCAGGAGAAGCTATCCAATTACAGATGGAGTCTCTTTTGTCGGTCGGTTTTGCAGGGCTTAACGCCGCCATCATTACATTCGTAAGTCAGAACTTCGGTGCAGGCAACTACAAAAGGCTTAATACTATATATCGCGTGAGCTTCACTTTTGGAATAATCTATGCACTCGCAGGATCTTTTATCGCATATTCCCTAAGACATCCATTTGTCAATATGTTCGCCCACGGAGACATGGAAGTTACGATGTATGCACTTAAGAAAATTAACTGTATCATTTTGCCATATACAGTTGTTGCAATACTTCACATACCGTCATGTATGCTTCGAGGCATCGGCGGAACATTTGAGGCAATGCTTTTGTCGGTTGGCGGATGTATCTACAGAATATGCTGGATTTTGCTTTTATTCCCGCTCCCCACATTCCATTCGATTGAATTTATTTTTATATCCTATCCGATAGAATGGATAGTAAGCGGCATTATTTCGGCGATTCTTTATAATAATAAAAAGAAAAAACTTTTAACAACATAAATTAAAAAAGCAGACGAAAGTCTGCTTTTTTGTATGCTTTAAAGTCAATAATATATTTTAAATTTTTTCTTAATCCACTTTTTAATTTTATTTCTTAAAAGACGCGAATCATACTGCGGAAAGCAATATAAAAAATAATCGCACTCATCACAGCAGCATTCATATTCAAGATGCTCGCCGTTGCCAAGACATCGTTTGCCTTGACGGCTCGGTGTCAATGGTGTTCCTGTTACATCAATAAACGTTTTTTTAAACACAATCATCCATCCTTTCAATTAAAAAAGCACACCCGAAGGTGTGCCGAAAAAGCGTCTCCCTCGGTTTCGTTACCACACTACACCGATGAATAATCTACCTATAAAAGAGCAATTAAGAGAGAACACCTTTTGCCAAAGTATCTTGCTCTTTTAATAAGCATAATTATTCATAATATATTAAAATGTAGTGTGGTATGTTAATATTCTAACATACAAAAGCAAAAATGTAAAGTCAAATTTTGTATGGCAAAAACAAAACCCGCATATCCTAAGAGAAAAAAGGAGCAAAAAATATGCAGGATTTAAAGGATGATTTTTATAAGCGGTTTAAAAGAGACTCTGGAATTGCGACAGAGTTTTTTCTGCCTGCAACGGTGCCATTACTTGGCGGATTTTCGCATTCTGGGGCAAGTATTTCTCTTAATCTTTCTTTCGGCACATATATTGTCGCCCGAAAAAGAAACGACGGAAGAGTGGTAATTGCCGATTCAATGTCTGACATTGATTACAGAACAAACTTTTCCGATTTAAACTTAAGGACCTTTCCCGAATGGGTTAAAAATATAATACTATCGGCAAAGGAAACGCCAGGCGTCGACGAAGGCTTTGAGCTTTTATTTAAAGAAGATTTGATTCAAGGCTTTTCTCCCTCAAGGCTTTTAGGTGCTAAAAAGGTTATAAAAGACTTTTTTAAGCCGTCTGTTCCCGATGTAAACCTTTTAAACGGAACAAATTTACGCTGTTATTTCCTGTCATCGCTCATGCCACCTAAAAAGCTTGTCGGGGTCAACAGTCTAACCTTTGAAACTATCGTTTATGATGTGCCAAAAAGCCAAAACAAGCCGATTGTAATAATAAAAGACAAAGAAATTTTCCAGATTCCCGACGGTTTTTCCTACAAGGAACGTTCAAGACTTA
>JAZNQG010000058.1:0-16368 GCA_045590035.1 Clostridia bacterium | reverse complement strand
AATTGCTGTCTCGTACGGGATTACACAGGAAAGTGAAAGTGCCTGAAGTACACCTACAGATGCCGATGATGACTGGATTATTGCCGTAAATATTGTACCAACCAATATGCCCATTATGGGGTTCGAGAACATGGTTAAAAGATTTTTAAAGGTTTCATTATCACGAAGTCCCTCAACCGCACCGCTCATAGCTTCCATACCGAACATCAAAACTGCAAAACCGATAAAGATGTTTCCGAGATTCCTTCTTCTGTCATTTTTGGCGGTCATTGTCATCAAAAATCCGATTAAAGCGAGAATCGGAGTAAATGACTCGGGTTTTAAAAGCTTTAAAATTATCTGTGTACCGTTTATATCCGCAGTACTTAAAAGCCATGCAGTAATAGTTGTACCGATATTGGCACCCATTATGATACTTATAGTCTGTCCAAGCTTCATAATGCCAGAGTTTACAAAACCAACAAGCATTACAGTTGTTGCAGACGATGACTGAATTACCGCAGTTACAACCAGACCTAATAAAAAGCCTTTCCATCTTGTAGATGTAAGTTTAGCTAAGATTGATTCAAGCTTTCCGCCCGCTAATTTCTTTAAGCTGTCGCCCATAAGGTCCATTCCGTAAAGGAATAACACAAGTCCACCAATTAGTGCGAGTATTGAAAAAATGTCCATAAATTTTCTCCTTTATTTAGTATGCTCTTCTATCCAGTTCTTGTACCAGTATGCAGAGTCTTTTGGAATTCTTTTTTGTGTCTCGTAATCTACATAAACGATACCGAATCTTTCAGAATAACCGTGTGCCCATTCAAAGTTGTCCATAAATGACCAATGGAAATATCCTTTTACATCTGCACCGTCATCAATAGCTTTTGAAAGCTCATTTAAATAACGATTTATAAAGTCTATTCTGTTGGGGTCGTGGACTTTGCCGTCTAATGATACCGAATCATGTGCAGACATACCGTTTTCGGTGATAAATATCGGTTTTTTGTATCTTTCATAAAGATACTTGGGTCCCCATCTTAAGCATTCAGGAGTTACAGGCCACTGAATCGCAGTTTTAGGATGGCCCGGCACTCTTTCAATCAAAACAGCATTTCCGTCCTTATCGACCGAATATTCTTTTCCGTTATATATATTTTGTCCGTAAAAGTCTATGGGCTGATTGATAAGCCTCATATCCTCTTCGGTTATTTCCGGCAAATAATCTTTATATTTTCTAAGTCCGTCTTCGGGGTATTTTCCGAGCATTACAGGGTCGCTCCACCAGGAAACATTCCACATAAAGTTTTCGTCTATCGGCGGACACTCGAAGAATACCCGTCTTACTGCTTCAATGTTTTCGGGTGTTTCCGCCGAAGGATAACTTGCAGTACAGGTCGGTGCATAGCCTACCTTTATATCCTGTTTGGCATTTTTCCTTAGTGCTATAACTCCCGCACCGTGTGCCTTTAAGACATTATGACACATCTTGAAAACATCTTTATATGAAAGCTTAAGGCTTGGAGCATGTCCACCAACTAAATACCCAAAACCTATAAAACACTGCGGTTCATTAAATGTGATAAAGTATTTTACTCTGTCAGAAAAAAGCTCTGACACCTTACCGGCATAAGACGCAAACCACTCAACGCTTTCGTCATTCATCCAACCGCCCTTTTGATAAAGTGCATACGGATAATCCCAATGGAAAAGTGTTATATACGGCTCAATCCCGTTTTTTATAAGCTCATCAATTAAATCATTATAGAATTTAACGCCCTTTTCGTTAATTTCCCCGATTCCTTCAGGAAAAATTCTTGACCAGGAAAGAGAAAAGCGGTATGCTTTAATGCCCAACTCTTTCATAAGGCGTACATCTTCACGGAACCTATGATAATGGTCACAAGCTACATCTCCTGTATGATTTTCATAGATATTTCCCGCCTGATGCGAAAACACATCCCATACACTCTCGCCTCGTCCGTCTTCATTCCATGCACCCTCAATCTGATAGGATGCAGTAGCTGTTCCCCATACAAAATCTTTATTAAAACTCATATATTTTACCCTACTTCCTTAAGATGAATCAAATCCAAACTTAACCAATTATATGGTATCATATAAATATGATTTTTTCAATGGGTAATTTTTATAAATATGATTAAAAATTTGTTTTTTTCTTATACTAACTTTCGAGGTGATAAATATGGAAAATAACAAAAAAGATAAGAAGGTTTTGGAAGTTATAAAGGCATTCGTTACAAGAAATTCAAAAAAGACCGACCCCAACGGAAGTTATACGGGAGTTCCAATAAACAAAAACGAAGTGCCGACTCAGGATGCAGACGATTTATAAAGACAAAAGAGCTGAAATTCAGCTCTTTTTATTCGTCAATTATTGAATTATCAAGTTTTGAATAGACTATTTTCTGGCTTTTATAAAGGCCGTATCTTCCTGACATTAAATAGCTTACACCAACCGCCAAGGAAAACAGCAAAAGACCTTCTGCACCAAAGACTTCAACAGACAAAATAATTGATGCTATCGGACAGTTTACCACTCCGCAGAAAAATGCCACAAATCCGATTGCTGCAGCAAAGCCCGCATCTATTCCCAAGAGTCCGCCCATAACACATCCCAAGGTCGAGCCTATAAAGAATGACGGCACTATTTCCCCACCTTTAAAGCCTGATGCTATTGTTATTGCGGTAAAGATTATTTTAAGTAAAAAGGCGAAGGTGTTGCTTTCTCCCATCATCGCTCTTTCCACCACATTCATTCCTGCACCGTTATAGTCATATGTTCCGACCAAAAGAGTAAGAATTATAAGCAAAAGTCCACCTGAAAAAGCACGAAGATACGGGTTTTTTACAAGCTTTTTTAAATAGAATTTTGTGTATTCTATTGATTTAATAAACGCTATGCTTGCTATTGCGATAACAAGCGACAAAATTATAATTTTAAAGAACACGTTTATTGAAAGTGCTTCGGTAGTAACAAAGAAGAATTTCACAGGAGTAAGTCCAAACAAAAGCGACACGCTGTATGCAACTATTGCCGAGATTATGCAGGGTAACATTCCCCAGTAGCTTAAAACTCCTACATTTACGACTTCCATCGAAAATATTGCCGCAGTTAAAGGCGTTCCGAAAAGTGCAGAAAACACGCTGCTCATACCTGCTAAAACTATAATGTTTATATCTTTATCATTAAGTCTTAAAAGTTTACCGATATTATATCCCAAAGAACCGCCAAGCTGAAGTGCCGCACCTTCTCTTCCTGCAGAACCGCCTAAAAGGTGAGTGATTATTGTGCTTATAAAAATCAGCGGCATCATAACAAGCGGTACTTTTTTGCCGTCTCTTGCGGCTTCTAAGATACGGTTTGTGTCAATATGTCCTTTCGAACGAAAGAATCTGTAAATCAAGGTGATTAACACCGCACCCAGTGGAAGTAAAAATATAAGATATGTGTTATGTTCTCTTATGTGAGTTACCTTTTCTATTGCTATATGAAAAAGACTTCCCAAACTTCCGCCGACCAACCCTAAAAAAGAAGATATCACTATCCACTTAATAAATGTTTTTATATATTCAGTGCTATATTTTAAATTATCCTTTAAAGATTCCAAAATATATGCCTCTTTTCCTATGATTTATCTGGACTTTTAGTATATCATACTCAAAAAATTTATGCAATAACCAATTCATTAAAAAAACGACGGTACTGTCCTTGTACCGCCGCTTTTTTATTAGGAGTTTAATCTATGTGTCCCGAGTTGCAGTTTTTACTTTTGCAAGATTTTGCATAGGGACAACCAATACATTTTTGACCACGTTTTTTTGCCTTATAAACATAAAACGATGCTAAACCAATAATAAGAAGAATAACTAATATTAAAATTAAATCGGTCATATATTACACCCCAATACCAGCGCCTTTTGAAGAAAAAGTATATTCTTCTTTTAGCTTTTTATTAGAATTTCTGATAAGTAATGATACTATTAAAACTATAACTGCTACAGCAATACCGCCACCAATTGCACCACCGACATTCAAAAGTTCGGGAGAAACTATAAGTGTTCCGATTGTATAAACGAGGTATCCAACCGTAAAGCCTACCGAAAGCTGAAGACCAATTCCGCCCCAGAGCCATTTTGCACTCTTCATTTCGGCATTCATAGCACCGATTGCCGCAAAGCAAGGCGGTGTGTAAAGGTTAAACATAAGATATGCCAATGCCGCAACCTTAGTGATTGCAAATACAGATGCAACTTCTGCACCTGCACCTTCCATAAGTGCAAGCTCTTCTGTATCAATCAAGTTTTCAAGTCCTACAAAGCAAACTGCCAATGTACCGACAACATTTTCCTTTGCAATAAAGCCTGTAACTGCTGCTGCCGCAAGCTGCCACGAAAGAACACCTACAACAGGAACAAGCAAATATGCAAACGGTCTTGCAATAGATGCCAAAATTGATGTATCAGCGGATTCTGCTACAGCAAATGTCCATGTAAATGTCTGCATAATCTGAACGGCTGTGTTACAAAGCAGGATTATTGTAGCCGCTTTTACTATGTACGCCCATCCACGAGAGCACATTGATTTAAATGCACCCATGAAAGAAGGAAGCTTATATTCAGGCAATTCAATAATAAAGAAGGATTTTCTTGCCTTGTAGCCTGTAATTTTATTAACAAGCAATGCGCCAAGGAATATTAGAACAATTCCTGAAAGGTACATAACTGTACTTACCCAGCCGCTATCGTCAAAGAATGCGCCCGCAAAAAGTGCAATTACAGGGATTTTAGCACCGCAAGGCATAAAGGGTGAAAGCATCGCTGTTGCTCGTCTTTCCCTTTCATTTTTGATTGTACGGCTTGCCATAATTCCCGGTACGGCACATCCAACTGTGATAACAAACGGAATTACCGATTTACCCGAAAGTCCTACTTTCTTAAAAATCGGGTCTAATACAACTGCAACTCTTGACATATATCCGCAGTCTTCCAAAAGTGCAATAAGGAAATACATTACCATTACAAGAGGTAAAAATCCTACAACTGCAACCACACCACCGATAACGCCGTCAACCAACAATGCAGAAAGGAGCGGATTTGCATTTTCTAAAAGTGAGCCAATAAAGCCCTGAAATACTTCCATCCAGCCTACAAGCCAGTCAGCAACAGGTGTTCCGACCCAAACTTGAGAAATCTGGAACACAAGATACATCACTACCGCAAAAATGGGAATACCAAGCCACTTATTTGTTAAAACTTCATCTATCTTATCGTCAATATTTCTGTCCTTAGTTAAGATTTTTCTCTTCTCAACATCTTTTACAATTTTGTTTACAAACTCAAATCTCTTTCTGTCCGCCATTTCGACAGCAACTTTGTCTGTTAAGTCAACATCGCCCTCATTATAAACTGAGTCTTGTGTTTTACCGATAAGAGAAACTGCAGTTTTAATAAGTTCTGATAGCCCATCCGAAGAAACAGAAACAGTTTCAACCACAGGGCACATAAGCTTATCCGATAATTTCTTTATATCAATATCTGTACCCTTTTTTTCGTTGATATCGCTTTTATTAAGTGCGACAACCATTGGAATACCAAGTTCTAAAAGCTGAGTTGTAAAGAAAAGACTTCGGCTTAGGTTTGTAGCATCTACTATATTTATAATTACATCAGGATTTTCCTTTTTTACATATGAGCTTGTAATACTTTCTTCTGATGTAAACGGAGACATTGAATATGCACCTGGCAAGTCAACTGCTATCAGCTCTTCTTCCCCTTTATAATATGCCTTTTTAATCGGATGCTCCTTTTTGTCAACGGTAACACCCGCCCAGTTTCCTACCTTTTCATTACTGCCCGTTAAGGCATTATACATTGTGGTTTTTCCGGAATTCGGGTTACCTGCCAATGCAATTCTCATAGTATATTCCTCCTTTAAATTTATTCCTTTTGGAATTGTAAATATAGTTAGTCTTAACTAACTATGATTTAAAAAATTATGTTATTTAAATATCACTATTTAAATAACAATCGCTTCTGCGAGCTGTTTATCTATATTATACCGTGCGTCCTTAATAGAAACGACACATCCTGACTTTCTTTTAGCTACAACCGTAATAGGCTCTCCGCTATAACAACCGAGAGAAAATAAAAATGAGTTAAGCTCTTCATCATCTGTTACTATATTCTTGATTATGTATTCTTTGCCCTCAAGAGCTTCAGTCAAATTCACTTTGGTCGCATCTCCTTGATATAAATTGGTTAGTCTTAACTAACCTTAGTTAGTTTAGCATAACTAACTCTGTTTGTCAAGCTTTTTTTATAATTTTTTCCAATAATATTTTATGCACAATTTTAAATAAATATTGACCACCTGAAATATTTGTAGTAAAATACCCTTTGTAAATAATGGTCCAAAGGAGGTTATATGTATGATAGGCAGGTTTGAAGTCTTCACTCTCGCACTTTCTGAAATGTCATCAAGCTGGAATAAAATCGCACAAGAAGAGCTTGCTCCCTACGGACTAAAAGGCGGATATGTTGTATATTTAATTGCACTTTTTAAATCAAAAGAAGGTCTTACCGCCACCAATCTTTCAGAATTATGTAACAGAGATAAAGCCGAAGTTTCCCGTGCTGTAAGAGCATTAGAGTCCAAGGGCTTTTTAAAAAGAGATTTAACCACATCCAATGGCTACAGAGCAAAAATAACACTTACCGACGAGGGACGAAATATTACATCTGAAATAAGAGAAAGAATCAAGCTGATTGTTGATGCTGCTGGCACAGGGCTTTCGGAAGAAGACAGAGAAAGCTTTTATACTTCACTTGATTTAATCTCAAAAAATCTAAAAAAAATAAGCAAAAAAGAGCTATAAAAAATCCGCAAGGTTTATCCCTTGCGGATTTTAATTTTATCTTATTCCAAAATTTTCTAAAACATAGTCCATATCCTTGTCGCCTCTGCCTGACAAGTTAACTAAAATTGAACCATGATCCATTTTTTCTGCAAGACGAATTGCAAATGCGACTGCGTGCGCACTTTCGATTGCAGGGATAATGCCTTCCATTCTTGAAAGGCGGAAGAATGCATCGATTGTCTCTTCGTCATTTACGACATCATATTTAACTCTTCCCAAGTCTCTTAAGAATGCGTGTTCGGGACCTGATGACGGATAGTCAAGTCCGCTTGCAACCGAATATACGGGAGCAGGCTCGCCGTTTTCGTCCTTTAGCATAATAGAGTTAAAGCCGTGCATAATGCCTTCTGTACCGTATTTTAAGCTTGCGGCATGGTCGCCTAATTTTTCGCCTCTTCCCAAAGGTTCAACACCGTAAATTTCAACAGGGTCATTTACGAAGCCCGAGAAGAAGCCTGCCGCATTAGAGCCACCGCCAACACATGCAACAACCATATCAGGAAGCTCACCTGTCATACTTACAAACTGTTCTCTTGCTTCATCACCGACAATTTTCTGGAAATCTCTTACCATCATCGGGAAAGGATGCGGTCCCAAAACAGAGCCGATACAGTAAATTGCGTCCTTATATTCTCTTGCATACGCTTCAAATGCCGCGTCAACCGCTTCTTTTAAGGTTGCAAGACCGTGTGTAACTTCAACTACATTTGCGCCTAAAATCTTCATTCTGGCAACGTTGGGCGCCTGCTTTTTAATATCAACAGAACCCATATAGATATCACATTCAAGTCCGAAATATGCAGCAGCAGTAGCTAAAGCTACACCGTGCTGACCTGCACCTGTTTCTGCGATAACCTTTTTCTTGCCCATATATTTTGCCAAAAGAGCCTCACCCATACAGTGATTTAACTTATGCGCACCTGTATGGTTTAAGTCTTCTCTCTTTGCATAAATCTGGCAGTTTCCTATCTGGTTTGAAAGTCTTTCAAGATGAGTAATCGGGGTTGGTCTACCCTGAAACTCTTTTCTTATTCTTCTTAATTCACTGATAAACTTTCTTGATTTGCAGATGCTAAAATATGCTTCGTCAATTTCTTTCATAGCTTTTTTAAGCTCTTCGGAAACATAACATCCGCCGTACTTACCAAAAAAGCCTTCAGCTGACGGGTACTTTTTGAAATAGTTATCAAAATCAACACCGTTTAGTATCATATTATCACCCTCCAATAAGGTAAAATCCTAAAATAATTACAGATAAGTATACCACAAAGACAATCTTTTGTCAATAAGTCAAAATCGGGACATAAAAGTCCCGATTTTTTAATTACTGATATTCAACCACATCTACCCATGAAAGCAGGAATTCTCTTTCGTGTTCGTTACCCTTTACAGACTGACTTGCCGCAACAATCGGCATCCATTTCTGCACATATTGCATGGCTGTATTGCTTTTTTTACAGAATATTGAAAGATACTTTTTAGCGTCGTCCGTTTTTCCTTCAAGGCAGAAAAGAAGATAGGGTCTTGCCGCATCTGCCGACGCATTTCCTTGAGTTGCATGTGCCCAGTCGATTACATACGGTGTTCCGTCATTCTTTATAATAACATTTGACGGATTTAAATCACCGTGACAGACTTTTTTATGTTTCGGCATTGCTTCAAGTCTTGCGTGAAGATCATATCTTGTTGTAGCATCAAGGGTGGTTTCGCTGATTTTTCTATTCATCTTAT
This sequence comes from Clostridia bacterium, assembly GCA_045590035.1. Classification (GTDB taxonomy): domain Bacteria; phylum Bacillota; class Clostridia; order UBA1381; family UBA1381; genus HGM11525. Next base: position 7,714 of record JAZNQG010000058.1, on the reverse strand, counting down.
CCTTGATTTTGGTTAAAAGCGGAGATGTCTTTGTATGGATATTTAACTGAATATCTACGAGCATTTCAAGATATTCTTCCTTTTTGTCGGGGTTTTCTTCCATTAAAGCCGAAAGTGTCTTCCCTTCGATAAATTCATACATAATCGCCCATTTTCCATCCACCATTGTAACACCTAAAAGCTTCGGGATATTAAGGCCTGTTTCTTCCACTCTCGCATGGTTTAGTGCTTCATTTAAAATACCCGACTTTGAATAGCTTTCATCAAACACCTTGATACACATTTCTCCGTCTCTGTAGACAGTCTTGTTTTTTCTTACTGCAATCACATTATCAAGCTTCATAAAACCAATCTCCTTTCTTTTAAGCCTTCGGCATTTCGGGTTCTTCAAAGTGCTTGCCATAATATGCATTTAAATACATCTGTTTAATCTCGCTCAAAAGCGGATATCTCGGGTTTGCGCCTGTGCACTGGTCATCAAACGCCTGCTCGGTCATTTCATCTAAAGTTTCTAAAAACTTCTTTTCGTCTATGCCGTAATCTTTGATTGTTTCTTTAATTCCGACCTTTTTCTTAAGGTCATTTATTAAATCGATAAGACCTTCCATTTTATCTTTATCGGTTTTACCCTTTACACCTAAATAATCGGCAATCTCTCCATAGCGCGCGAGTGTATTGGGATGGTCATACTGCGAGAATGTTCCCATTTTTACAGGAGCTTCTGACGAATTAAATCTTATAACTTCTTCAATCATAAGTGCATTTGCAACGCCATGAGGCAAGTGGTGGAAAGCACCAAGTTTGTGTGCCATTGAATGACAAACACCCAAAAATGCATTCGCAAAAGCCATACCAGCCATTGTAGCCGCATTTGCCATTTTTTCTCTTGCTAAAACATCTGTGTCGCCATTTTCGTAGGCTCTCGGAAGATACTCAAATATAATTTTAAGTGCCTTTAAGGCTAAGCTGTCTGTATAATCGGTTGCAAGCATTGAAACATATGCCTCAATTGCGTGGGTAACTGCATCAATACCCGATGCGGCTGTTAGTCCCTTGGGCGCTGACATATGGAAATCAATGTCTACAATCGCCATATTCGGTAAAAGCTCATAATCGGCAAGCGGATACTTTATACCGCTTTCTTCATCTGTAATAACTGCAAACGGTGTAACCTCCGAGCCTGTACCTGCAGATGTCGGAATTGCGATAAAGTATGCCTTTTCTCCCATTTTGGGGAATTTATAAATTCTCTTTCTTATATCGATAAAGCGCATCGCCATATCCATAAAATCAGCTTCAGGATGCTCATAGAGTACCCACATAATTTTAGCCGCGTCCATAGCACTTCCGCCGCCGAGTGCAATTATTGTATCGGGTTTAAAAGCTGCCATCTGCTTTGCGCCTTCTTTAGCAGATTTTAAGGTCGGGTCAGGCTCTACGTCAGAGAATGTTGCGTGGAGAATGCCCATTTGGTTTAGCTTATCTTCGATAGGCTTTGTGTAGCCGTTTTCATAAAGGAAAGAGTCTGTTACAATGAATGCTCTTTTTTTGCCCATTACATCCTTTAGTTCTGACAAAGCGACCTCAAGGCAGCCTTTTTTTATATAAATCTTTTCTGGAGCACGGAACCAAAGCATATTTTCCCTTCTTTCAGCAACAGTTTTAATATTTAAAAGGTGCTTAACACCAACATTGTCAGAAACCGAATTTCCGCCCCACGAACCACAGCCGAGTGTTAACGACGGGAGTAATTTAAAGTTATATAGATCACCGATACCGCCGTGCGATGACGGTGTGTTTACTAAAATTCGGCAGGTCTTCATACGTGATGCAAACTCGTTTATTTTTTCTCTTTCGGTTACATCATTTACATACAATGAAGATGTGTGTCCGAGACCGCCGTCGTCGATTAAATGTTCGGCTTTTTTGAGTGCGTCGGAAAAGTCATCCGCTTTATACATAGCAAGTACGGGAGAAAGTTTTTCGTGTGCAAATTCTTCCGAAATATCTACCGATTCAACTTCGCCAATTAAAATCTTTGTACCAACGGGTACGGTTACTCCAGAAAGCTCTGCAATCTTAGATGCAGTCTGTCCGACAATTTTAGCGTTTAATCCGCCGTTTATTATCATTGTCTTTCTTACCTTGTCGGTTTCTTCGGGATTTAAGAAGTAACACCCTCTTTTTTTGAATTCGTCTTTTACTTTATCATAAATGCTCTTTAAAACAATCACAGACTGCTCGGATGCACAAATCATTCCGTTATCAAAGGTTTTTGAGTGAATAATTGAGTTTACCGCGAGCAGAATATCACAAGATTCATCAATGATTGCAGGAGTATTTCCCGCACCTACGCCAAGTGCTGGCTTACCGCTTGAATATGCAGCTTTTACCATACCAGGACCGCCTGTAGCAAGTATAAGGTCGGACTCCTTCATTACAGTATTTGTCATATCAAGGCTTGGAACATCAATCCAGTCGATAATTCCTTCGGGTGCACCTGCTTTTACAGCGGCTTCCAAAACAATTTTAGCAGCTGCAATAGTTGAGTTTTTTGCTCTCGGGTGCGGAGAAATTATAATTGCATTTCTTGTTTTAAGTGCAATAAGACACTTAAATATAGCAGTTGATGTCGGATTAGTTGTAGGAATTACTGCCGCAATTACGCCTATAGGATCAGCGATTTTTATAATTCCTGCTGCTTTATCTTCTTCTATAACACCGCAGGTTTTTACATCCTTATAAGCATTATAAATGTACTCAGAAGCATAGTTATTTTTTATAACCTTGTCTTCAACAACGCCCATACCTGTTTCTTCAACAGCCATCTTAGCAAGAGAAATTCTTGCCTTATTTGCAGCAGATGCCGCAGCTAAAAATATTTTATTAACCTCTTCTTCCGAGTATTTTGCAAACTTTTCCTGCGCCTTTTTAATTCTTAAAATCGCCTTTTCCAAGCTTTCGACACTGTCGATAATTTCATATTCTTTTGCCATGGTTTATCTCCTTCCTGATTACACTATATATTTGTTTGTTATTTATTTAACAATCTTTTAATGTGATTATATCATATATATTTTACTTAAATCAAGTAATTTACGCATTTTTTACGTTATGCATAAATAAGAGATATTTCTTTATTTAAAAATTGTTAATAATTTGTCAATCTTGCGCCGATTGATTATAATTATGTGATCTGGACACAATATATTCGAGGTGAAGAAAATGTGTACTGCACTTTTATATAAAGCAAAAAACAGCCTTTTCGGAAGAACTTTGGATGTGGAAAGAGATTATGGCGAAGAAATTACGGTTATACCAAAGGATTTTTGGGCAAAATCGGGTTTTAAAACAAAATACAGAATTTTATCAGTTGCTAAAAATGTTTCGGGATATCCCTTGATTTTTGACGGGATGAATGAAATGGGTTTATCTATGGCAGGGCTTAATTTCCCTGGAAATGCCGAGTATTTTGATGTAATTAAAGGAAAAGACAACATTCCGTCATACGACCTGATTTTATCGGTTTTGGGTAGGTTTAAAAGTATTGTTGAAGCTAAGGAATACTTTAAAAACTTAAATATTACGACTGAACATTTTAGCCCTGATTTCCCCACTTCCCCGCTTCATTGGATAGTGGCAGATAAAAGTGGCTCATTTATAGTTGAACAAACAAAGGACGGACTCTTTATTTACGATAACCCCGAAAATGTTCTAACCAACAATCCGCCATATCCTATGCAAAAGGAAAACCTTAAAAAGTATAGAAATCTGTCACCTGAACACAAAAACATAAATCTGGATTTAAGCTTTTTTAGTAACGGAACAGGCGCATTAGGACTTCCCGGCGATATGACATCAATGTCAAGATTTGTTCGTACAGTTTATAATTCAAAGTACGCAGAAAGATTTGAAAATGAAGACGAAAATATAAGAATGTTTTTTGATATATTAGGTTCTGTTAAGCAAATTAAAGGCACGGTCATTTTAGAAAACGGAGATAAGGAATTTACAAAATACACATCCTGCTATGATTTAACAAATAAAAAGGGATATTTTATAACGAATAAAAGTAACCTGACTTTTACAATAGATATTAAAAAATATCGAAGCTACAGGACTTTTCCTTTTCCTGACCAAAATGAATACATGGAAATAAAAAAGAGCTGAAAATCAGCTCTTTTTGTTCCCAAGTGCTATTATTCTTAAGCGTAGAGATTTTTGATGCAGAGTGCACGAAACAAAAGTCCTCGTCCCGACGGCGTACATTGGGTACGTCGAGCGGTTTGTTTCGTGTGCTATGTGCAAAAAGCTCAAGCCTGCTTTGTGCCGTTTATTTCTGCAGCCTTTAGTGTATTTCTCATAAGCATCGCAATAGTCATAGGTCCAACACCGCCAGGTACGGGTGTGATAGCACCTGCAACCTTTTCGGCTTCTTCAAAATCAACGTCACCGACAAGCTTTTTCTCGGCAATTCTGTTGATACCAACATCAATTACAACCGCACCAGGTTTAATCATATCGCCTTTGATAAAGTTAGGAATTCCGACAGCAGCAACCAAAATATCTGCATTCTTTGTCTTTTCCTTTAAGTTCTTAGTTCTTGAGTGGCAAATGGTTACTGTACCATTCTGATGCAAAAGGAGCATCGCCTGAGGCTTACCTACAATATTACTTCTTCCGACTACAACACAGTCCTTGCCTGCAACATCAATACCCGATTCTTTAATAAGCTCCATAACGCCTGCAGGTGTACACGGAACAAAATCAAAGTCGCCAACCATAATTTTGCCGACATTTACAGGGTGGAATGCATCTACATCCTTTTTAGGATTTATTGCATCCAAAATTGTCTTTTCGTCTATATGCTTAGGTACGGGAAGCTGAACTAAAATGCCCGAAATTGAATCGTCATTGTTAAGCTTATTAACAAGACATAAAAGCTCTTCTTCTGTTGTTTCAGCGGGAAGTGCATATTCTTCAGAATAAATACCTAAATCTTCACAAGCCTTTTTCTTATTATTCACATACACACGGCTTGCAGGGTCATCTCCCACGATTATTACGGCGAGACCCGGGAATATTCCCTTTTCCTTTAGAGCCACTACCTCTTCCTTTAGTTCCGCCTTTATTCTGTCCGAAACCACTTTTCCGCTTAGTATCTGTGCCATTTCTGTTATCTCCTTTTCTGTTTTCTAATGGTCTTATAAGGCATTCAGGACCTGTTCCGATAAGGTCTTCTCTGCCAAGTATTTTAAGTGCTTTTTCTACAGTTTTTCTCATAGAAGGTATATGCGACTGCAAAAGTGCTCTTTGCATTGCTTTTTCTTCCATTGTTTTAGGTACATATACCTCTTTATCTGTAAACGGGTCAAGTCCCGTATAGTACATACTTGTCGATACCGTTCCAGGTGTCGGATAAAAATCCTGCACCTGCTCGGGTGTCATTTTATTCTTTCTTAAATACATCGCTAAGCTCAATGCGTCAGAAAGCGTGCTTCCCGGATGGCTCGACATAAGATACGGAACTAAAAACTGCTTTTTACCCAATTTTTCATTTATTCGGTAGAACTTATCCGAAAACCGCTCATAAACCGAGTTTTCAGGTTTTCCCATATACGATAAAACATTATCCGATATATGCTCGGGCGCAACCTTTAATTGTCCGCTTATGTGATGCTCTATAAGTTCTTTTAAAAATGTTCCGTCCTTATCGCACATAAGATAGTCAAATCTTATACCCGACCTTACAAAAACCTTTTTTACACCCTTTATCCGTCTTATTTCCCTTAAAATCGACAAATAATCGCTATGGTCTATTTTTAAGTTTTTGCAGGGCTTCGGGAAAAGGCACTGCTTATTTTTGCAGGCTCCGACTTTTAGCTGATTATCACACGCAGGAAATCTAAAATTCGCAGTCGGTCCGCCGACATCGTGAATATACCCTTTAAAATCAGGGTGACGAGTCAGTTCTTCGGCTTCTTTTAAAATTGATGCCTTACTTCTTCCTGTAACTATTCTTCCCTGATGGAAAGAAAGTGCACAGAAATTACATCCGCCGAAGCACCCGCGAGAGCTTACTAATGAAAACCTTACTTCGTCAATCGCCCGAATTCCGCCAAATTCATCATACATAGGATGCGCTTCTTTTGTATATGGAAGCTCATAGACTCTGTCAAGTTCTTCTGTTGACAAAGGTTCCTGGGGCGGATTTGCAACTAAAAATCTTCCGCCGTGCTCCTGAATTAAAGTCTTTCCCAAATACGGATTATGTTCTTCGGTTTCAATTTTTGTGGCATAAGAATATGCCTTTTTATTTTCCACACATTCTTCATATGACGGGAGCTTTACAGAATCCATCAAATCGCAGGTTTTTGAAATATAACAGGTACCCTTTATATATGTTATATCACTAACATCCATTCCGCTATTCAAACAATCGGCAATTTCTACTATCTGTCTTTCGCCCATGCCGTAGATAAGAATATCCGCTCTTGAGTCAAATAGAATTGACCTTCTTACCTTATCGTCCCAATAATCGTAATGGGCAAATCGTCTTAAACTTGCTTCAATTCCGCCGATTATAATCGGGATATCACCAAAAGCCTCACGTATTCTGTTACAGTAGACAATCGTTGCTCTGTCAGGTCTTTTTCCCGCAATATTCCCCGGGGAATAAAAATCGTCATGGCGGCGTTTCTTAGCGGCAGTATAGTGATTTACCATACTGTCGATATTACCTGCAGACACTAATACACCAAGCCTTGGTCTCCCAAGCTTTTTAAAATCATCAACACTATGCCAGTCAGGTTGTGCGATAATTCCGACCTTATAGCCGTGGCTTTCCAAAACTCTTGAAATAATAGCATGTCCAAAGCTTGGGTGGTCTACATAGGCGTCTCCGACTATATAGAGAAAATCTATCTCTTCCCAGCCACGTTTTTCCATATCCTGCCTTGATACAGGCAGAAATTCTTTATTCATCAGAAAAGTCCTCCGGTATGGAAACATCCATAGTAGCTCTTATTCTGTCCATATAAACTTCTCTCGGCTTTGAGCCGTTTGCTCCGCTGATAAGACCTCTTGTTTCCATCTGGTCTATAATTCTTCCCGCTCTTGCATAGCCGACTTTTAGTTTTCTTTGTACCATAGCGGTTGAAATCTGTCCGAGCTCTAAAGCAAGCTCTATAGCATCAGGCAAAAGTGCGTCTGCGTCTTCCGATTCATCCTGGTCGGTTACACCGTTTTCACCTGTAGAAATTCTTTCAATATGCTCTTCTAAATCGTGTGAATAGTGAGTTTGCTCTGCATTTCCTTTTACAAATTCAACTAAACTTTCAACTTCGCTGTCATTTACAAATGCACCCTGAACTCTGACTGCATTCGGTTTTCCTGTCGGATGATAGAGCATATCGCCCTTACCCAAAAGCTTTTCTGCACCTACTCTGTCCAAAATTGTACGGCTATCCACACCGCTCGAAACCGCAAATGCGATTCTGCTCGGTACATTTGCCTTAATTAAACCTGTAATAACGTCAACAGACGGTCTTTGAGTTGCGACAATTAAGTGTATTCCTGCCGCTCTTGCAAGCTGTGCTAATCTACAGATATAGTCTTCAACTTCCTTTGCCGCAACCATCATTAAGTCCGCAAGCTCGTCTATGATAATTACAATCTGCGGCATTTTATCTTCGCCGTTTTTCTCTGCGTGCTC
>JAZNQG010000057.1:0-4609 GCA_045590035.1 Clostridia bacterium | reverse complement strand
TCAGATTGATGGAATTTATATAACAAGCGGATTTTCCTATCCCTTATCTTCCTATCTTGAAAAAAACAATATAAAAATTCCGTATGTTACCTTTGATACATATGACGAAATCAAAAAATATATGGAAAAAGGCGTTATATCCGCTACAATCTCGCAAAATGTGAGAGGTCAGATGGCATCAGCGTTTGAGATTTTGTGTAAATATCTTATAACGGACGGAGCTGTTAAAAAAACAGTCTACACCGATGTTCAGCTTGTTTTAAAAAGCAATATACACCAGTTTAATTAAAAAAATTTAATATAAATGCAACCGATTGCACTAAGGAGAAATAAATGATTGCACTTAAAATTATTACATCTATCACATCAATGGTTTTGCAAAATTGCCTGTTTAATAATGTCTGCAAAAAAGACCTTGCAACAAACGACCATATATACAGATTCAATATGATTACATATGGCGTATGTATTTTGCTTTTGGCATTTTTTGTTTTAAATTCGGGAATATCTTTATATACAATAGGCTTAGCTTTAGTATTCGGAGTTTTCACAGCACTAAGTGCTCTTTATAAGATGCTGTCTTTATCTAACGGGCCGATGCACATAACGATTTTGATTACCACATCGTCTATGATTATACCGACATTGTCGGGAATATTCTTCGGTGAGCATTTTAGCATCCAAAAGCTTATCGCAGTTATGGTTTTGATATTTTTTATTTACATATCGCTCGGTAAATCGGAAAATGTGAAAATCAATAAAAAATGGGTTATTTTCTGCTTTTTGGCATTTATATTTCAGGGCGGAATTGGAGTTTTACAAAAAATTCATCAAAACTCGATTTATAAAGATGAAGCAAACGGCTTTTTGCTTGTTGCATTTATCTGCTCTTTAATTTACTCGAGAATAAGAGCCAAAAAAAGCTTTAAAGAAGTTGGTTTTGAAAAAAAACATATTCTTCTTGCAATAGTGTGCGGTGTATGTACATATGCTATGAATATTTTAAATCTTAAGCTTTCAGGTCTTCTTCCAAGCCAGCTCTTTTTCCCGCTTGTAAACGGTAGTGCTATAGTTTTAAGTTCACTATTCTCGGTTTTGATATTTAAAGAAAAAATATCAAGAAAACAGCTTGTAGGACTTATCGGCGGTATATTATCGCTAATAGCAATATGTGTTGTATAATAGAAAGTAAAGCTTATAAAAGAAAAGGGGTAAATGATATGATAAGAATACCAAAGGTAAAAAATACGAATGACGGTTTATATGTTTGCTGGGGACGCACAGAATTTGGGGACTTTGCAAAGGATACAGATGAAGTTATATATAAGCTTTTAAATACCGACTTTGAGGTCGAGATTAACGGAAATAAGTGTGAAGTTAGAGAATGCAGAGTGTCGGCATTGCCTTTTAACAGACCCTGGCCCGGCACACAAAGACCGATAAATCAGAGCGAGTCGGCGGGGTTTGTGTCTTTTTCTGCAGATGAAGAAGTGGAAATTAAAGTTAAAAGAAAAAAGAACTTTAATAATGCTTTGATAAGACCGCTATCAAAAAATGTTTCGGTTGATGTTAAAAATGGTGAGGCAATATTTAAATTAAAGAACCCTGGAAACTATGTTTTGGAATTTGGAGATACACATAATGTGCTTCATATATTCTATAACGAAATAAAGGAATATCCCGATGCTAAAAAAGCTACAATGTATTTTGGCCCCGGTATGCATTTTCCGGGTGTGATATATTTAAGAGATAATGATACCGTCTATATAGATGAAAATGCGGTAGTGTTTGGTTCAATCTATACCGAGGGTGCTAAAAATGTCAAAATCTATGGCGGAGGAGTAATAGACAACTCTTCAGAAGAGAGATTGACAGAAAACTGTTATGAGAATCACACTAAGGGAACATTTAGAATTTATAACTCGGAAGACATTTCTGTTTCGGATATTATTTTTACAAATTCGTCGACATGGGTAATGTCAATGTTTAATTGTAAGAATATAACTATTAACAATGTAAAGATTGTCGGACACTGGCGATATAATACCGACGGAATAGATATTGTAAATTCTAAGAATGTTTTAATTGAAAATTCATTTATAAGGTCTTTTGACGATACAATATCTATAAAGGCGATTTATGAACATCCGGACCCGGTAGAAAATATCACGGTAGATAATTGTGTTATGTGGTGCGGATGGGGTAAAAACTGCGAGATTGGTATTGAAACGGCAGGAGTTGAATACAAGGATATCGTGTTTAGAAACTGTGATTTAATACATAATTCCCTGGGAGCTATGTGTATCTCGAACGGTTGTTATGCCGATATGCACGATATTTTATTTGAGAATATAAATGTTGAACTTCAAAGCGATACAATGTTAGAAGTTATTCAGTATGAGAACGCCCAGGAATATGATGCGAACGGCGAAACAATGAAACCGTGGCTGATTCTAAACAGGAATACACCGTATGCTATAAGAAGAAAGAGCCCTCATGGAATAGTCAGAAAGGCATATGATAAATTGGGAGATATACATGATATTGTTTATAAAAATATCAATGTCTATACTGATAGTGATACTTTAGTGCCGAAGATTTTAATACAAGGTTTTGACGGTGGAGAAACTTTAAGAAACTTCACATTAGAGAATATTTACTTAAACGGCGAAAAAGTAAATAGGCTTGAAAGTTTTGAAACTTTAATAGAAAATGCCGAAAATATTGTAATACGCTAAAATAAAAAAAGGTATGTAAAAGTTTTTCTTTTACATACCTTTTTATGTTTTAATAGCTTCTTTTTAAACCCTTAACAATACCGAAAATTCTTATTCTAAGCATTTCTTCGCCTTCAAATTTTCTTGGCGGGTACATAGGATTTACTGAATGTAAAGTTATAAATCCGTCTCCGTATTCGATTCTTTTTACAATTCCGTTGTCGTCGTCCACCATTACAACTGCATAGTCGCCCGTGTTTGCTGTCGGCACACATTTAACCAAAACCTTGTCGCCGTTTTTAAATTCGGGATACATACTGTCGCCCTTTACGACTAAATATGCATATTCTTCGGAAGATGATAAGCGGTCTTTGTCTTCCATAATGTATCCTAAAACATTACTGTCGGCAAATGCACCCATACCTGCTGAAACATTTCCTAAAATCGGTACGGCCATTTTTTCAGGCTCTTTTATAGTCACATAAGCTTCTTTTACCTTTTTGCCTGTAAGAAGCTCAGGATTTAAATTAAGAGCCCTTGCAATTGACTCTAATACCGCCTGCTTAGGAGATGTAATAAGTCCTGCTTCATATCGCTGAACGGTTGATTTTGTAACGCCCACAATATTCCCGATTTCTTCTAATGTGAGCCCCATTTCATGCCTTCTTGATGCAATAAGGCGTCCAATGTCCCTTGTATCAAGTACCATTATTCTGCACCCTTTCTTCAGTTTACGAAATTCCTTTAGTTATCGACATTATATCATAAAAAATTGCATAATGCAATATTTTTCGTGAAAAAATACCAAAATTCGACAAACATTTCGCACTGTGCAAATTATGAAAGCTTGGAGAGTTGGTTTCTAAGCTCTTCAATTTCCTGTCTCATTGATTCCATTTTTCTTATTAAGAAAATGTCTTTGTTATTCTGGGGGAGATAGTTAAAGGGCGACGGGTTTATGTATGTGATAATTTCGGAAGAAGAGTAACTACCGTAAAAATGATAACATTCTTCTCCTTGCCAGAGAGCAAAAAGAGTCGGCATTCTTGACGGATTTATAATGGTATGTGGCTTATCGTTTTTGTCGGTTGCCGAGATGTATTTTACAAAATCACCGCTTCTCCATAAAATATATATGTCACGGTCATATTCTAAAATTATTATTCCCTTGGCGTTTTCATCCTTTGCAATTTCTCGGTTGTCAAAGTAGATTTTGTTCCCTGAGATAAAAGCGGTATGACCTGATAAGATATAGGGAGTTGAACTTTCTTTGGACATCTGAATAAAAAATCGTGGGTTTTCGTCTGAGAGTTCAAAAAATCCCGAATTACCGTTTTTATCAACCGCATAGACTCTTTTATCAAAAACAAAAAAGTCGGGAGAAGAAGTTTTCATAATCGTTCTCGGCTTTTCGTTTTGTGAAAGTATCAGGTGCATAAGATGTATTTCGTCAGAAATTCTTGCGGTATACAGCATATTAAGGCGGTTTGATATGGGGTATATGTGAATGTTTAAAATTTCCACTCCAGACGGGATTTTTTCTATAATAAATCTTTTTGTATTCCCGTTTTCCGTTACCACATACATAAGCTCTCCGTCTTTTTGAGCCATAATATGCACTATATTATCCTTTACACATAACCCGAAAGCCGATACATTTCCTAAAAGTACCGTCTCTCTTACACCGACTCTTGTAGAAAATATTCGGGTTTTAAAAATCCCTTTTCCTTTTACCAAAAAATAGTGCATTTTTCTTCCGTTTTCTTCTATCAGATAATCCATTTTTCTATCCCCTTACATATGTTATTTGTAAATTATATTCCCGAAAAGAAAAGACTATAACAAAAAGAAAGGGGAACATAAGGTTCATTTATTGATTTTTTGGGGGAGTT
>JAZNQG010000056.1:0-1759 GCA_045590035.1 Clostridia bacterium | reverse complement strand
CACTGCAACCGACATATTTTTCTTATTCTCTAAAAGTTCCTTTTTAATACAAATTTCCGTAGTTCTTAGCATATCATCAATTCGCTGACGGAGAATGTTATATTTTTCTTCAGGGCTTTTGATTGAAAGCCTTTTTACAGTAAGCTTTATGTTGTCAAGCATTCTGAGTACAGCATTATTAAGTCTTACTCTGTCGGTAGAAATTGCACCTAAAAGCTCAGTTAGTGACGGAACTGCAACCTCAGCCGCCGCAGACGGAGTAGGTGCTCTTAAGTCCGCTACAAAGTCTGCAATAGTAAAATCGGTTTCGTGTCCGACTGCAGAGATTACGGGGATTTTGGACTCAAAAATCGCCCTTACAGTTCTTTCTTCATTAAAAGCCCATAAATCTTCAATCGAGCCGCCGCCACGGCCAACAATTAAAACATCGGCATTTTCCAAGCGGTTAAAAAGCTCGATTCCTTTTGATACACTTTCACTAGCTCCCTGACCCTGAACAAGTGCAGGATAGAGTAAAATTTTAGCTAAAGGATAACGTCTTGTAATTACATTTATAATATCTCTTACCGCCGCTCCCGTTGATGCGGTTACAACGCCGACACATTCGGGGAATTTAGGGATCGGTTTTTTATGACTTTGGTCAAAAAGTCCTTCTTCTTCCAATTTTTTCTTCATTTGCTCAAATGCAACATACAAATCTCCTACACCGTCAGGAATCATTTCTGTAATGTATAGCTGATATGAGCCGCCCTGTTCGTAAACAGAAATTTTACCGCGCGCTAAAACAAACATACCGTCTTCGGGTGTGAAATTTAATTTTGATGCAGCGCCTTTAAACATAACCGCCTTTAAAACTCCGCCCTCATCTTTTAGGGTAATATACATATGTCCCGAATAGTGTAATTTAAAATTCGAGATTTCACCCTTTATCCATATGTCGTTTAAAATTACATTCGAGTCAAGTATTTTTTTGATATAACCGTTAATCTGACTTACGGTTGCAATTTTGGGTTCCGTATTTTACTCCCCCTCTCTTAATTCGGTCATTTTTGCGATACCCCACGCGTTGTCCGACGCCATTTCTTCCGACGCAAAGTGGAATTTTATATCGCTGTTTTTTATTAAGTACTCTCTCAAAATATCGCTCGATATAACTCCGCCTGCCAAAAGCACTTCTTTGGCTTTTACAGAGTTTAAGGCTTTAATTAAGCTTTTTCCTACAACTTCAATTACCGAGTATGCGATATTTTCTTTTGTTTCCTTTCCAATTAGCTTAAGCCCTTGGGTTTCTGCACCCGAAAGGTTTATAAACCCGTCCTTTTCGGATACCGATAGCTTTGGTGTTTTTCCGCTCTTCATTTTAGCGAGCCTTGAAATTTCTTTCCCCGCAGGAAATTTTAGCCCCATAGCTACACCGATTCTGTCAATCAGTTGTCCTGCGGAAATATCCTTTGTCCCGCCGACTATCTCTGAAATAAAGCCGTCCTTTTGGTATCGGGATTTTAAAATCTCAAACGTTCCGCCCGACAAATGTACCGAAAAAAATTCTTTTTCTAAAAGCTCTTCTCTTCCCGATGACAGAACTGCAGACATTAAATGTCCGTCCTGATGCGAGAATTTATAAATCGGCACCGAAAGTACGGTCTTTATAATTTCGGCAAAGGTTTCGCCCGATAAAAATACAGGCATATAAGACCCATCTACATTTCTGGGTCTTACACTTACACCAACTGCCTTAATTTTATTTTTGTCTACACCC
>JAZNQG010000055.1:0-12115 GCA_045590035.1 Clostridia bacterium | reverse complement strand
GAATTTAAATGAAGAAAAACATAAATAACAAAGAAAAGGTGGAAATATTATGAAAAAGAAACTTTATAAATCACTAAGCAATAAGAAGCTTTGCGGAGTATGCGGCGGAATTGCAGAATATTTTGAAATCGACCCGACAATAGTTCGCTTGGCGTGGGTGGCATTTACCTTTCTTGGCGGCTCAGGAGTGTTAGCATATATTGTTGCCGCTTTGGTTATGCCTGACAAAGGGGAAGAATAAGTTCCATAACAAAGAGGTAAAAATATGTCAAAAAGAGATAAAAAACCGCTAAGATGGGCACGGCTTGACAATGCTGCAAAGATATATCCTGCGGCAAGGCGGAAAAACTGGAGTAATGTATTCCGTGAGTCTGTGACTTTGACAGAAGATGTAGATAAAGCGGTCTTAAAAGAGGCTCTGGAAGTGGTGGTAAAAAGATTTCCGACTATTGCTTCGCGTCTTCGCCGTGGTGTTTTCTGGTACTATCTTCAGGAAGTCGGCACTGCGCCCGAAATCATGGAAGAATACAGCTATCCGCTTATCTTTATGTCAAGAAAAGAGATGCGCCGATGTGCTTTCCGTGTGATTGTATATAAAAACCGAATTGCAGTCGAGTTCTTTCACTCTCTTACCGATGGCAACGGCGCTTTGGTGTTTTTAAAAAACTTAGCTGCGGAATATCTGGAAAGAAAGTATAAAATTTCTATTCCTTTTGAAGACGGAATAGTGGACAGATATGAAAATCCAAAAGACGAAGAGATAGAAGACTGCTTTTTAAAGGTTGCAGGACCTGTCCGTCCAAAAAGGCAAGACACAAACGCCTGGCATATGTCGGGTGAACCCGAGGTCGACGGATTTTTAAATCTTACCTGCTTTAAATTGCCTGTAGAAAAAGTACTTTCAAAAGCGCACGAATATAATACAACACTTACAATATTTTTAAGTGCGGTTTTAATGAAAGCGCTTTTAAACCTGCAGAATGAAAAGACACCCAACATTAAAAAACAGAAGAGAATAAAGGTTTTGATACCTGTAAATTTAAGGAACTTATATCCTTTTAAAACACTCAGAAACTTTGCATATTTTGTGATTCCCGAGCTTGACCCGAGACTTGGCGAATACACATTCGAAGAAATTGTGAAGGTTATTTATCATAAAATGGGCTCGGAGATAACAAAAAAGCATATGAGCCGTGTAATTTCGGCGAATGTAAATGATGAAAAGAATATGTTGCTCCGAATTGTACCGTTGCCTATAAAAAATGCGGTAATGAAAGCGGTATTTGACTCTGTCGGTGAAAAAAAGGCGTGCCTTACCCTTTCAAATATCGGGCTTATAAAATTGCCGGAAATTATGAGAAAATACATAACACGTATGGACTTTATCTTAGGCGTTCAGGCAGCTGCACCGCATAACTTGGGGGTTTTATCCTATAATGATACGGTCTATATGAATTTTATAAGAAATATAACCGAGCCTGAGCTTGAGAGACATTTTTATCTTGTTTTAAAAGAACTTGGAATCGAGTCGGTTATAGAAAGTAACTAAAAGTGAGGAAAATAATATGTACTGTATAAATTGCGGAGCGCATTTAGAAGACAGTGTTGATATATGCCCGCTTTGCGAAACAAGGGTATATCATCCTGATATCTCTATAAAAAATAAAGAACCGCTGTATCCTAAAAACAGGATGCCGAAAGTTAATAAGAAATCAAAAACTCTAAATGGTGCTGTTATCATTATGTTTTTGATACCTTTAATTGTATCATTCCTTGCGGATTTTAACATTGACGGAGAGATAGACTGGTTCGGGTATGTTTTAGGAGCGCTCATCTTAGGATATGTAGCGTTTGCACTTCCTATGTGGTTTAAAAAACCCAATCCCGTAATATTTACGCCGTGTGTTTTTGCCGTTGCAATCGGATATCTTTTATACATAAACGGAATAACAAACGGCGAATGGTTTTTAAGCTTTGCTTTTCCTGTTGCGGGTGGATTTGGGTTAATTTCAACTGCAGTCGTAACTCTTTTAAGGTATATTAAAAAGGGAAGACTCTATATCTGGGGCGGTGCATTCTGCTTAACGGGTGCATTTATTATGCTTATAGAATTTCTTTTAGGCTATACCTTTAGAATAAACTTTATCGGATGGTCTTTATATCCTATGTCGGTGCTTTTGTTACTTGGCGGACTTATGTTCTATCTTGCAATCAACAAATCGGCACGTGAGATAATGGAGAGAAAACTTTTCTTTTAAAGTGAATTTTATCTTGATTGACAAGACAAACTAACGGTGTTATAATACTCTATGACATTTTAGGCAAGGAGTGAATGGTGTGGTAAGAATTATAACCGACTCTGCTGCGGACTATGAAAAAGAAGAACTTATAAATAAAGATATAATATGTCTGCCTATGACAATTTTGTTCGGCGAAAAAGAATACAGACAGAATGTAAATATTACCAAAAAAGAGTTTTTTGAGCGTCTTGCCGATTCCGAAGTTTTTCCAAAGACTTCTCAGCCGACACCCTTTGAAGTGGAAGATGTTTTCAAGAAACTCAAGGATATGGGCGACGAATGTGTTGTAATCACAATTTCGTCGGGACTTAGCGGAACATACCAGAGCGTGTGTTTGTTAAAGGAAACGGCGGAAATAGAAAACGCATATATAGTTGACAGCCGAAATGCTACTGCTGGTGAAAGAATTTTAGTAGATGTCGCAGTAAAAATGCGAGACGAAGGCAAAAGCGCAAAGGAAATCTACGAAAAGTTGGAAGTTTTAAAGCATAAGGTAGCACTCTTAGGCTGTGTTGACACTTTGGAATATCTTTATAAAGGCGGAAGATTATCTAAAACAGCGTATACTGTCGGAACAATGGCAAATGTAAAGCCTGTAATTACCGTGACGGATGAAGGCAAGGTCGAAGTTTGTCATAAGGTATTAAGTATGAGACGCGGAATAAAGTATATGGTAGAATCGATGGAGAAAAACCCGCCCGATACCGACTACCCTGTTTATGCGGTGTATTCGTATGACAGTAAAAACGGCGAAATTCTTAAAAAGAAAATTGAAGAGACAGGATATAAAATCGGGGAAGACAGATTCTTTGAAATCGGCCCTGTAATCGGCGCACATGTAGGACGCGGTGCCTGCGGAGTAATTTATATCGAAAAATAAGGAGCAGTTTTGCTCCTTTTTTGTTGCTTTTAATAATTATATATGGTAAAATGATTTCATCGAAGATGAAATCGTCGATATGAATTCTTGCGAATTCTCGATATGTCATAAATGACTCGATATGTGCTTCGCACTCGATATGTCGCTGATGCGACGAGAATTCATATCATATCGAGTTTGAGCGTAGCGAAAACATATCGATTTTGCGGAAGCAAAAATATCGAGCAAACGGAGTTTGCATATCGACAAAAGGAGAACAAAATGGAGCAGAACAAAAATCAATTAAGGGAAGAATCAATAGAATTTGCAATAGCTGTTTCGGATATATGTGATAATATAAAAGGTTGTAGTGTGTATGTAAATCAATTATTGCGTTCTTCGTCTTCTATTGGTGCGAATATACACGAGGCTAAGTATGCTCAAAGCAGGTCTGATTTTGTTCATAAACTTGAAATTGCTTTAAAAGAAAGCTCGGAAACAGATTATTGGCTTGAACTAATATATAGAAAGAACAAATTTGATGAAGAAACCTATAAAACCTTAAAAAATAATTGTGGTATTATTCGCAGAAAGCTTATTGCATCAATTACAACTGTTAAAAAGAATGAAAGCAAAGGTGGTTAAAATGCAAAAATATTACGGCGTTGATATAAAAAAACAAAGAGTGGCACTTTTAAAATCGGATGCCGCTAAACCTTTGATAGATGAAATTATTTTAAGAGCCGATATGGCAATCGGTAAAAGCTACGAAGCACTTAAAATAAGTGAATATATGCTCTTTTTTAAGACTGGCGACAGAGCCATATTTGGAAAAAAGCATATGGAACGGCGTTATGATGCCCTGGCTCTTGCGGCGGCACTCTGGATAACCGAAGACGATAAATATTTAGAGTCTTTGGAAGATGTTTTATTTAATATCCTAGACGAATTTACCTGGTGTATTGCGGCACATACCAAGTTCTATGACGGAGAAAAGACTCCCGAATGGTACAGAGAAGAAGTAGAGCTTTTTAATGCAAGAACAGGCGTGTTGCTATGCGACATTTATACAATCGTGGGAGATAAACTATCGGTTTTAACAAAGCAGAGAATTGCCGAAGAATTAAGACGAAGAATAATCGAGCCTACCAAGAAAAAGGTGTTCCATTGGGAAGAGTGGGACAATAACTGGCTTTCTTACTGTGTTATCGGTATGTCGCTTTCAACTGCACTTTTTGGGACAAAGGAAGAGATGGACTCACTTATCCCGAGATTCCAAGGGTTATGCGAAAGATACTTAAGCGGTTTCGGTGAAGACTGCTGCTGCTTAGAGGGTGGCTCATACTGGGGTGCATTTACCGAATTTTTAAGAACTGCGGTTATTATTTCGGACTGGACTGACGGAAAAGTCAATCTCTTGGAAGATAAAAGAGTCGAAGAAATCGGAAAATTCCAGACTAAAGTTTTAATGAGCGAAGATAAAATAGTTGCGTTTTCCGATGCAGAGTCTCAATTTAGCTTCCGTCCGGGAATGATATGCTTTTTAAATAAGCTTTTCCCGGGAAAAATCTTTATGCCGGATTTAAAATACAGATCCCCGATTGAAGCTATGGGACTTGGGTTGATTGAGCTTTTGTGGTTTGACTTTGATTATAAGCCGACACCGCTTATGCCTTTGATTTCATTTTTCCCGATTGGTGAGTGGTATGTTGCAAGAAAAGAAAAATATAGTTTCGGTGCAAAAGGCGGATATAACAAAGAACCGCATAACCATAACGATATCGGTTCGTTTATGGCGGTTGCACTTGATGGCAGAACACCTTTTAAAGAAATCGGAACAGGGCTTTATACAAGACAGTATTTTGAAGACGACAAAAGATACACTATTCTAAATAACGGCTCTTTTGGACACAGCGTACCCATAATAAACGGCGAATATCAGGAGTTCGGTGAGAATTTTAAGGCTAAAGATACATCTGCCGGAGATGATTTCTTTGAAACCGATATTTCGGGTGCATATAGAGATGGTCTTGTAGAAAATCTTATAAGATGCTTTGATTTAAATGATAACGGCTTTATTCTAAAGGACAGTTTCGTGTTCTCTAAAAATACCGAAAGCTTTAAGGAAAGATTTGTTGTATCGGATAATCCCGATATTCGAGGCGGAATAATAGAACTTGACGGTGCGACTTGTGTTTTTGATAACGACAAGTACTCGGTATCGGTTGAAACTGAAAGCTATTTCAAAACCGACGGAGAAAAGGGTATTGCGACATTTATTGACTTTACACCAAAGAGTGAAGACGAGAGAGAATTCATAATGGAAGTAAAATTTTAAAAGAAAAAAGACTGACTAAAAGTCAGTCTTTTTTTAACTGTATATAAAATCGACATCAATAACCACTCTGTATCTTGGGTCTAATGCCATAATCTGCTTTTCAATATCTGAAACAACTGTTTTTCCGTTTCCGGAGAGCTCTATCGGTAATTCCAAATCAAAGATTAAGTTTATCCTGTTTTCACCGTCTGTAATACGAAAATCGTGCATATTAAGTCTTTCGTCATATGCCTTTATTATCTTTACGACCTCGGCTTTTATAGAATTTGTAATTTCACAGTCGGTCTTAACGGGGTCCATATGTATAACCATTAAAATGCCTGTTTCTTCATTTATCTTGTGCTCGATTTCGTCGATAATTTCGTGCACCTTTATCATATCGAAGTCATAAGGAACTTCGGCATGTACCGATGCAAAGGCACGTCCCGGACCATAGTCGTGAACGACTAAATCGTGCACTCCGATAATTCCTTCGCCCTCTAAAATTGACTTTCTTAAGGTTTCTACTAACTCCTTTTCGGGCGGGCGTCCCAAAAGAACGCCGATAGTGTCAAGAGCAACCGAAAAACCTGTTTTCATAATAAGTGCAGACACTATAACACCGATTATGCCGTCTAAAACGGGCATTTTGAAAAGCGATGATAAAAAGGACGCGATAACGATTGCTATTGTTGCGATAAAATCACTTATGCTGTCCTTTGCGGTTGCGATTAAAACCGATGATGACACTTTATTTCCAAGATATGTGTTGTAGCTAAACATCCATAATTTAATGAGTGCCGAAAGTGTAAGGATTATAAGCATTATGGGTGTTAAAAGCGTAGGTGATGGATTTAGAATTTTTCCCAAAGAGCTTTTTAAAAGCTCAAAACCGAGTAGCAAAGTAATAAACCCGACGATAAGTGATGCTACGTATTCTGACCTTCCGTGCCCGAACGGGTGGTCGCTGTCGGGCTTTTTGTTTGATAATTTTGCGCCTAAAAGTGCCACAACCGACGAACCGCTGTCCGACAGGTTATTGAATGAATCGGAAATTATCGCGATACTGCCCGAAAAAAAGCCGATTATAAGCTTTATTAAAAAGAGCAGGGTATTCAAAATGATTCCCAAAACTCCGCCTAAAACTCCGTACTTTTCGCGGATTTTCGGGTTCTTTATATTTTCTGAGTCGGGTATGAATTTTTTTACTATCAGCTTTATCATAACTTTACCTCATCGCCATATGGCAAAATAATACTTTTTCCCATCTGGAAGATATATTCCTTTGATTTTATAAGCTCTGCTAAATGGAAGGAATCGGTAGGAGTGGTCTTAAAAAGGCAGGATATGGTTGCTTCGTGCCCGAAATGGTGAAAATCCGAACCGCAGGTAATTAACATATCCTTATTATCCAAAAGCTTGGACGCGAGCGCGGGACGCTGATTGTGCCCCGGGTGCATATTGAAAACTTCATATCCGTCGGTATGGATTGTGGCGGATACATTATTTCTCATAGGATGCGCCTGAATTATCACTCTTTTGTCATTTTTAAAGGCAGAGTAAAAGTCTTCGATTGTATTTTGGCCTCTGTCAAAAAGCTCTTCTAAATCGTTTTTGTCAACGCCGTAGATTAAATAGTCATTTACATTTTCAAAAAGTCTGTATTCGACACCGAAAATTACATTTATCCCCAAATCTTCGCCGATTTTTTTCGCTCTTTCAAAGTCATTCATATAAAACTCTATATAGTCGTATTTATTAAGATTTGTATCTTTAGGGATAAAATGATTGGTTATTGTAAGTGCCGAAAAACCCTTATCTTTATATATTCCCGGTATTATATCATATGGAATATCCGAGCATCCGCTGGCGGGGGATGTGTGTGCGTGAAGCTCGGTTTTTTTATTATATTTAGAAAACATCAAAAGACACCTCGTTTTTATTTTATGTCTTTTTTTATTCTATCATTAAAGAAAAAAATAATCAAGATTTGGAAAAGAAAAAGATGCGGACGGCATTTAAGATTGTAACTAATAAAACTCCGACATCTGCAAAAATTGCAGGCCACATTCCGCCGATAGAAAAGAGCGATAAAATCATAACCAGTACCTTAACGCCGATCGAGAATGCGATATTTTCCGTTGCTATAAGCTTTGTTCTTTTGGAAAGTGAAAGCATAAATGGGATTTTTAAAAGCGAATCACCCATTATAACCACGTCGGATGCTTCTATTGCTGCATCCGAGCCGATACCGCCCATTGATACACCGACTGTTGCCGATGCGATTGATGGAGAGTCGTTTATTCCGTCGCCGACAAAAAGTATGGGGGTTGAATTTTTTGTATTTCTTATGATATCCGCCTTGTCTTCGGGAAGAAGAGAAGAATATATTTTTTCTATCCCAAGCTCATTTGCAATAGATACGGCATTTTCCTTTGTGTCGCCAGTCAGTATTAAAATGTCCTTGTTTAACTTTTTAAGTGTATCTATAGCCTTTTTTGTGTCTTGCCTTATTGTGTCGCCTAAAATTATTGCGCCTATAAATCCACCGTCTTTTGCAAGATATACGGCGTTTTTAAAATCGTCTTCGGGAACGGCAATTCCGTTTTCCAAAAGGTGCGCCTTGTTTCCTAAAAGTGCGGTAAATTCTTCTGTTTCAAGATAAATTCCGCGAGCGGGTATCTCTTTTATGGAAATGATATTGTCTCTTTTAATATCCTTCCCGTATGCTGATTTTATAGCTTTTGCAATCGGGTGAGATGAGTCGGATTCCAAAAGTGCGGCAAGACATAAAACTTCTTCTTTTGGGAAGTCCGAAATTATATCGGTTACCTTGATTTCACCCTTTGTTAATGTTCCTGTTTTATCGAGTGCCACAGTTTTGATTTCGGATAAAGACTCAAGCGACAGTGCATTTTTTATAAGAACGCCGTTTTTACTTGCCGCACCAATGCCCAAAAAGAAGGTTAAAGGCACCGAAATTACAAGTGCACACGGGCAGGATATTACCAAAAAGCTAAGAGCTTTAAAAATCCATTCTGAAAACGGCTCGCCTAATAAAATCGGCGGAATAAATGCCGTAATTAAGGCAAGCACAGTTACTATCGGGGTATAAATCTTGGAAAAAGCAGTTATAAAACGCTCCTGTTTCGCTTTCTTTGAATTTTCTTCCGATACGAGCTTTAAAATTTTGGATAAAGCAGAAGACGAAAACTCCTTTTCTGCCTTTATTGTGAGGCTTCCGTCAATCGGCATCATACCCGATAGAACACGGTCATTTTCGCATACTTCTCTTGGAATAAACTCGCCCGTTATACTTGATGTGTCTAACCTTGCATTTCCCGATAAAATAATCCCGTCAACTGCGATTTTTTCGCCTGCTCCGACATAGAAAATGTCGCCTACTTTAATTTCTGTTGATAAAATAACCTTTTCTCCGTCATCTGTCTTTACCCTTGCAGTTTCGGGCCGTGCATCCAAAAGCGATTTAATTGATTTTTTGGTTTTGTCGGATGCTGTGTGCGACAGATATTCACCAATCTGATAGAGTAAAATAACTGCAACGGCTTCAGAATATTCGCCTAAAAAAATTGCACCTAAAGACGCTGTGGTCATTAAAAAATTCTCGTCTAAGGAATGGCTTTTAAATAAAGACTTTACGGCATTAAAAATCACATCATATCCTAAGATAATATATGCTATAACCGTTAAAATCAAATTAAATGGCTGTGGCATAAATAAACTTGCTATGCCAAAAACTCCGCCAATAATAAGACGGGGGATAAGATAAGTATTTTCCTTATGATTATGGCATGAGCATCCGCATTCGTGAGAGTGAGAATGCTCATGTGCATCAGAACACTCATTATTATAACAATGTGAATGACAAACTGAACCCATATAAAACACCTCATTTCAATATATGAACAACTGTTCATATATTATCATATTATGCTCTATGTGTCAATAATATAATAAAAAAAGATTGCAAAAATTTGCATGGTATAGTACAATATATATTGATATAGTGTGTTCATTTGAACGTTGGGCATAGATTAAGAAAGGGAAATAGTATGAGAGTAGTTGCAGCTACAAAAAATAAAGGAAAGATTAAAGAAATCTCGAAAATTTTATCTTCGCTCGGCATTGATGTTGTATCGCTTGAAGATATGGGGATTGATGTTGAGATTGAAGAGACAGGCGAGACTTTCGTAGAGAATGCGAGAATTAAGGCAGAAGGCATTTCACTTTTAACAAATGAAGTGGTGTTGGCAGACGATTCGGGACTTTCTGTTGACTATTTGGGCGGTGCGCCTGGTGTATATTCGGCAAGATATGCGGGCGAAGGAGCGTCGGACAAGGACAGAATTGATAAGCTTTTAATAGAGCTTAAAGATGTATCCCAAAGAGATGCCCACTTTGAATGTGCGATTGTTTTAAAGTTCCCGTCGGGAGAAGAGATAGTGTCTGTCGGAAAAGCGTATGGAAGGATTTTACTGGAAGCTGTTGGCAACGGCGGTTTCGGATATGACCCTGTATTTTTCTCAAAAGAGCTTGGGAAAACCTTTGGTGAGGCAACAGAAGACGAAAAAAACAAGGTAAGCCACAGAGCAAAGGCACTTTTGGAGCTTTATGAAGTTTTAAAAACAAAAATTACGGAGGATAAATAAAATGGATATTTTTTGCGAGTATATTGTTAAGAAAAAGAAGGAGACTTCTGACTATTTAAAGATTTTGGGTGTAATTTTAGGTGCGCTTATATTAAGCTATCTGGTAGTCGGTGCTATCTACTCATTTTTGACATTTTTAGCAGGCTTTTCATTTGTATTCGTAATCGGCATATTTTACTATGCTTATAAGCTTATTAAAAATAGCAGTATTGAATATGAGTATATTCTTACAAACAATGAGCTTGACATTGATAAGATTATCGCAAAAAGTGCAAGAAAAAGAATGCTTACCGTGAATTTCCGTGAGATTGACATTTGCGCAAATATCCACGACGAGTCAAAAAGAAACGAGTATAATAACATAGCCGATAAAACTATTTTAAAATACTATGGCGACAAGGAGTCTTTGAATTTATATTTCGTTGATTTTTATGACGGAAACAATAATATGCGTCTTTTATTCGAGCCTAATGAAAAGATTATAAAGGGCATAAAAGCAGTAAATCCAGGGAAAGTATTTGTTTTGGAGTAAGACAATGATTTTTGGTGTAGGCACAGATATTATAAAGGTTTCAAGAATAGAAAAGCTTATGTCAAAAGAAGGCTTTTTTGAAAGAATTTTTACCGAAAGAGAAATTGAATATTTAAAAAAGCGTAAATTTTCTCCTGAGACTGTTTCTGCACATTTTGCAGGCAAGGAAGCGGTTTCAAAGGCGATGGGTACAGGAATTTCCGGATTTAATTTTTCGGATATTGAAATCTTGAACAAAGAAAACGGACAACCTTATGTGAATCTTTTGGGTAAAGCTAAGGAAATTTCAGGAGATAAAAAGATACATATTTCTTTGTCTCATGAATCGGATACGGCGATTGCATTTTGTGTGATTGAGCTTTAAAAGGAGCGATTAAAAAGTGGAGATAAAACTTGTAAACAAAAATTCTCACTATATAATGACCAAAGAGCAGATGCGTGCATCGGATGCGGGCGCAATAGAAAGCACGGGTATCCCGGGCGTTGTTTTGATGGAAAATGCGGCTTTAGCGGTTATTGATGTGATAAAAGAACATTTTTCTCTAAAGGACACATCCTTTGCAATCTTTGCAGGTAAAGGCAACAATGCAGGAGACGGATTTGCTATTGCAAGACACCTATATAATATGGGCTCAAATGTTGTGGTTTATCTTACACAAGGCTCATTTTTTGACGGAGACGCCAATACCAATTACAGAATTATCCGCTCACTCGGAATTCCTGTAATAGACTTGTCCGGCGAAGAATATATTAAAAACTATATAGAAAGTGCCGATTGCGTAGTTGATGCGATTTTTGGGACAGGTCTTTCTGGCTCACCAAGGGGCGTTGCAGCTGATGCGATTTCGGCTATCAATAAATATTCAAAATTCACCATTTCGGTAGATATTCCGTCGGGCGTTGATGCCAACACGGGAGAAATTTTTTCTGAGGCAGTAAAAGCCGATATAACGGTAACTTTCCAAGCTTACAAAAGGGGACTTTTACTTTATCCGGGAGCGGAAAATTCGGGAGAGATTATCTTAAAGGATATAGGAATTCCAAAGTATATTTTAGAATCTCGCGGCGGAAGAATGTTTGCACCCATAAAAGAAGATATTTTAAACGCTATACCCAAAAGACGCGATAATTCCAATAAATCAGACTACGGAAAGCTATTTGTAGTGGGTGGCTCTGTTGGAATGGCGGGTGCGGTATCGATGTCTTTAAAGGCATCGCTAAGATGCGGGGTAGGTCTTGTAACTGCGGCAGTACCGCAGTCTATTAACAATATAATACAGACCAAAATTGACGAATCTATGACAATGCCGCTACCTGACCAAAAGGGTAAAATCACATCGGAAATGTGGGAACTGGTAGCAAATAGGGCGAATAAATGCGATGCCGTTTTAATAGGTCCGGGGATAGGCCGTGGCGAAGAAGTTACAGAATTTGTTA
>JAZNQG010000054.1:0-11254 GCA_045590035.1 Clostridia bacterium | reverse complement strand
GCGATTATGCTTGACTGCTATACCGATTATGAAGTAACCAAAAATGAGCTTATAGAGTCGGTTAAAAGAGAAAACTATCATATAAACTGCGGAATGCTCGGTATCAGATACCTTTATAACGCACTTACAAAAATCGGAAGATGGGATTTAGCGTATAAGATAATAACCCAAGAAGGTTTTCCCGGATATATCGAATGGATAAGAAAGCACAACCCGACAACTATGCTTGAAACATGGACAGGTGCAAATTCTCATAATCATCATATGTATTCCGATGTTTTAGTATGGATTATTAAAAATATCGGCGGCATAAATATAACCGATAAGAAATTCTCGTCTTGCGAGATAAATCCGTATTTTGCAGATGCTATCGACTGGTGCGATTTGGAAATGGACACCGAATCGGGAGTAATTAAACTTAAGTGGCAAAAGACTTCCAAGGGAATAGAATTAGAAATTGAAGTTCCCGAAAAGATGAAGGTCATATATAAAAATGAACAATTAAATAAGGGCAAAAGCAAAGTATTAATAAAAGGAGAGACAGAAAAATGAAAATGGTAAAAGACAAAAAGTTGGTCGTTGGTGCAGACTTTGCAGGCTATCCCTTAAAGGAAGCTGTGTGTGAGCACTTAAGAAAAAAGGGCTGGGAAATTCTCGATATGGGTGTAAAAGCTGATTCCGATCCCGATGACACAGATTTAATGTTCCATAGAGTCGGACTTAGAGTCGGCGCTATGATTTCAGAAGGCGAGTATGAAAGAGCACTCCTTTTCTGCGGCACAGGTATGGGTATCCATATTGCAGCAAGCAAATGCCCGCACGTTCACGCAGGCGTTGTTGAGTCTGTTCCTGCAGCTTTAAGAGCAATCACAGGTAACGGCGTAAATGTATTGGCGATGGGTGCATTTTATGTAGCACCGGCTATGGGATGCGATATTGCAGACGCTTACTTAAATGCTGAACTCGGCTCAGGATATGAGTGGTGGAAGAATTTTTATGAATTCCATAAGCTTGCAATTGATGAGTTAGAAGAGTTCGATTATGAGGAATATAAGAAAAATGGCTTTAAGGTAAATAAGCTTGGCGATTTCCCCTTAAAGCTTGAAACAAAACCCGAATAATAACAATAAAAAAGGACTGTTTAAACAGTCCTTTTTTGTTTTAAAGATTAAAGAATACTACAGCAACAATTCCTGCAAATAGCCCTATAGTCTGCATTTTTGAAAGCTCTTCCTTAAAGTAAAATCTTGAGAGAACATAGCTTCCGATTATGTGCCCTGATGTAATAAGCGGAAACATTAAAGATGCGGGCATCCTGTTTCCCAAAACCATTACTAAAAGGTTTACAAGTCCGTTTAGAAGACCCACAAAAATGGGGAATATAAAGCCTGATTTTGCCGACTCTTTTATGTGCTGTCTTTCTGTTAAAAGCGATAAAATCAGGAAAGTTACCGATACAATCAGTAAAGACACAATCATAAACTCGTTTTTGTATCCGCCTGAAAATGCAATCTGCTCCATTTTCTGCACAGTCGAGCACATACCGTTTCCGATAAATGAGATAAGAACGAATATGAGCCATTTTAAAGAAATTTTATTTTCGCCCTTTTGATAGTGGACTAAGAATAATGAGATTGCAAGGAACAAAAGTCCTAAAAAGAGCCAAACAGATGTCGGTTCATTTAAGAATATGAGTCCGTAGGTGGTGGGTATCATCAGCGAAAATGATACAATTAAAGTTGTAAGCGCCAATGAACCATAGCGGAGTGCTAAAAGATTTGCAACCGTTGCCGAGCCGTATGAGAGTGCAAAGCCAACAGAGTAGATAAAAAACGCTTTGTTGAATTCGAGATTTTTTTGTGTTACAACAAAGAAAATCATTGCAAAGAAGCTCAATAAGAAGCTGTAAAGATATGCACATCGGTTGCCTGTCTTTTTGTTATAAAGCTTTGCAAAGGGCGACTGAAAAGTGATTGCCGTGATTGTGATTATTAAAAGTAAAATGTTCATATGTAGTTCCCGTCCTTATTTAACTGTAAATCCTGCGAATCCAAATGGTATAATGTCATTTAGGATTACCTTGTCTTTTTTAAACTTACCTTTTGTATTTATATAGCTTATTTTTGAGTATTTTTCAGAAAGATTAACTTCGGGCGAGAATGCAGTGTCGAATGAGAAATTCCATATGCCGACAGTTAACTCTCCATCCTTTTCCTTAGTCATTACATACATATCGGGGTTTGAGTCGATTTTTACAGGTAGCTTATTTCCCGAAATCTTTTCGATTGCATAGAAAAGTGAGCGACGTCTTGTGTACTGACGAAGGAATGAATCGGGTACGAAATTTCCGTCAAAAAGAAGCACAAAAAATTTCATTCCGTCCTTGTTTTCGTATATATAAGATGCGGGGAATTTTTCTTTGTCTTCATTTCCGTAGAAAGTAAGATTTTTTTTGTCTTCTTTTACAAAATAGCTTATAATTTCTGCCTTTTCATCTAAGGTTGCAACTCTTACATCTGATGACTTTCCACCGCAGGGCTCATCTACAAGGTTTCCGTATTCATTTTCCATCGGGAAATATTCGTCGGGTACAGAAACAGATTCACCCAATGCTTTAATTCCTACATCAATGCCTTTTTCCATCAAAATTCTTGCAGCTTCCGAGTCGATAATGAGACCGTTTTTGATAGTATTTAAATCAAGATGTCTTGCGTTTTCACCAAAAGCAATAGAGGTAAGTCCTTCGCCTTCATATACAGTCGGAATTCCGCATGAAGAAAGCATTTTAGCAGCACCCGAGAATAATGTGTGCGACGCTTCATAAATGCCTGACACAGCATCATTTATGGTCATATCATATGCCTTGTGGGTAAATTCATAGACTCTTACACCCAAAGCATTTTTTGGACCAAAATGCTTTTCAATGTCTTTATAAAGAGCTGAATTTTTAAGATGATTTTCAATGTAGCCTCTTTCGTAATTTGCAGACGAAGAATAGTCGATGGCGTATTTTATCATACCTTCTGTAGAGCCATCTGCACGAAGAGCGGTGTCTAGAGCTTCTAAATAGTTTGCAGGGATATTCCATCTTGGACGGGGGTATACATCGCCCTCTGAAAAGATTTCGATGTCGCCCTTATTTGTCCAGGAGGTCTCCATTCGGGATAATTCGATAACATCCTGGGTTCTTACGCCCCAGCATCTTTTTCCTGCCCAGTAGGGAGCGGCAGATAGTCTTATAAAGGGTCTTGTGTCGCCTGCCATAATTTTTGCGATTTCATATGGGTCGCTGCCGTCAAAATCCCACGATGTAAGACAAGTACAGAAGCCGAGTCTTGTTTCGGGATGTGTTTCGTTTAGTGCATCTCTCATATCCTTTGCAAAAAGCTCTAAGAAGTATTTGTTTGTGTCAAGCCATGCGGTTCTGTATTTATTCTTTTCGCCTTTGATTAGTTTTTCGGCTATGACTTCTTCGGTTACCTTTTCGCCCAAAATTTCTTCCATTTTCGCAATATGATGCTTACAAACACAGCCAATCAAACCGTTTTTTAAAAAACCGTACCGGAAGTCATCGTCAAACATAATCATATCGACGCCAAGGTCGGCAACTTTTTTTATGTATTCCTTGGCAAATTTTCTAAATTCGGGGTCTGACGGACAGGAGAAGTTTTCATCAACATCGCCCAAAACGCCTGTAATATGAGCGTAGTCGTTATCGGGACCTGTCCAGAATGCCCAGTACCATGCACCGACTTCATATCCGTGAGATTTAAAAAATTCTACCGATTTTTTTATCTCGGCAAAGTCCTTTTTTCTCTTTTCTTCATCTGTCTGATATGGCTCGGGAGTTACAAATACTCTTTCGGCATTTAATTCCTTTAAAGCCTTTAAAATGTCTTCGGGATTGCTTCTTGCCCATGATTTACAAACAATTGGTACACTTATTTTATACATAAAAATTTCTCCTTATTTAGTTTATGTCTATATTATATAATTTTTATATAAAGATGCAAGAAAAAATCTTCCCTATAAATAACAAAATTGTCCCGGTCAAAAGGAAAATATTTGTATTTTCTGTTGACAATTTATCGAGTGTTGGAATAGAATAAGATAAGGGGGGTGGCAAATATGAATATAAAGTTTTCAAAAGAAAATCTTCAAAAGATTATGACCGATTTTTATAATGTAACAGGCGTAAGAATGGCGATTTTAGATGAGAGATTTAATCACGTTTGCTCAATGGAAAAGGTGCCGGGTTTTTGTTTATATATCCAATCCCTTACAGATAATAAAAAGTGCATAGAATCGGATAGTAAATTATTAAATGAATGTAAAGGTTCAAGATGCGAAAAAATGCACATCTGCCATGCAGGACTTATTGATATGGCAGTGCCTATTTTAAATGGCGATACACCGATAGGATATATAATACTCGGGCAAATGAGGCGTGATGTTCCGTTTGATAGTATAAAGTCAAACTATGATTTCGGGGAAATGGAAATTAAAACTCTAAAGAAACACTATGAAGAGCTTTATGTATATGATGACAAAAAAATAAGCAGTATATCAAACCTTGCTGCAATGATAGCGTCCTATATTTTAACAGAAAATATGATTAAGCCCGAATATAACGAACTGCTTGAAAAAATAACAGAGCATATTGATAAAAATATATCTTCCGATTTATCGGTTAAAACTATTACTAAAAAATTCGGACTGTCGAAAAACACTTTATATAGACTCTTTGAAACCGAGTTTGGTATGCCTGTTGGGGAGTATATCAAAAAGAAGAGAATTGAAAAAGCAAAAAAGCTTTTAAAGGATAGGTCGCTTGGTATAAGTCAGGTAAGTGACAGAGTAGGTATGGAAAACTATTCCTATTTTGCGAAAGTATTTAAATCAATGACGGGATTTACACCAACTGAATACAGAAAAAAAGAATAAAAATATTTTTTATAAAAAATGTAGTAATTTATAAAAATATGTGATAAAATATATTTAATTAAGGAAAGTGCATTATTTTGCACGGAAAGGATTGGGTAAGGATATGGATAACTTTTTGGAAAAAGTAAAGGCTAATGTTTCTAAGTTCTTGGGAGGAGCGGAAAAATACACAAAGGTTGCAGCACAGAAAACAACCGACATTATAAACCAGACAAAACACACACTTTCAATAAATGACCTTGAAAACAAGGTGGTTGATAAGATGGTGGAAATCGGCGGATATATTTATGCTGAGCATATGGAAGGTGCAGAGCTTCCCGAAGAGCTTTTGGAAAAGTGCCGTGAAGTAGATAGCCTAAAAGAAGAAATCAATGAACTAAAAGCAAAGATTGCAGAACTTAAGGATTCAAGAATATGCCCCGGATGCGGTGAGTATAATTCTGATAAAAATGTCCACTGTTCAAAATGCGGAACAAAATTAGAAGACTAAAAAAATTAAACCGTCCTTTCGGACGGTTTTTTTACGTGCAAAATTATCCCATAAATGCGAAAAGTCGACTAAGCCTTCCGTGGAAGTTTTTAGTCGACATTTGCGCCTGACACCTTAAGATGTCAAGATGTGTAGTTGTGGGATGTAAAGTTTGGATAGCCTTTACAACTTCATTATAAACCTTGGTTAATAGTTTGTCAACAGTTTTTTAAGAAAATGTTAAAATTATTTCAGGAATATTTCGCGTATGTGTTTTTTCAGCGGCAGAATATTGGGAGAAGATGTCGAAATTTCGTCTGCGCCGATTTTTAAAAACCATTCTGTTAAAGTAAGGTCTCCGCCAAGCTCACCGCAGATGCCGACGAAAATTCCTTCTTTTTTTGCATTTTTGACCGTCATTTCGATAAGTCGGAGTATTGCCTCTGAATGTGGGTCAAAGTATTTATCAATTGCGGGATTTTGTCTGTCGATAGCAAGTGCGTATTGAGATAAATCGTTTGTTCCGATACTGAAAAAGTCCACTTCTTTTGAAAGCACATCCGAAAGAATGGCTGCAGCAGGTGTTTCAATCATAATTCCCTGCGGCGGAATTTTATATGCAACGCCTTCTTTTTTAAGCTCATTTTCAGCATCTTTTAAAATGTCTTTTATTTTTTTGATTTCTGAAAGTGATGTTATCATAGGGTACATAACCCATATATTTCCAAATACAGATGCTCTTAGGATTGCGCGAATCTGCGTTTTAAAAATTTCGGGATGTTCTAAGCAAAGACGAATTCCGCGAAGTCCCAAGGCGGGATTGTCTTCTCTTAAAAGACCTAAATACTCGGCATTTTTATCAGCACCGATATCGAGTGTTCTTATTATAACAACCTTTTCGTTCATTTTTTGGGCAACTGTTTTATAGATTTCGAACTGCTCGTCTTCTGTCGGGAGTCTGTTGTTTTCAAGGAAAATAAACTCGCTTCTGAAAAGCCCGATGCCTTCCGCATCATTTTCTATTGCCCGGTCCAAATCGCTGACATTTCCGATGTTTGCAAAGAGCTTTATTTTTGTGCCGTCCAAAGTTTTGGTTTCCTTGCCCTTTAATTCTTTTAAAAGCTCTCTTTTTTTCTTTTCTTCTTTTAGTTTTTCTTCCATTTTGTCTAAAATGTCTTTTTCGGGGTCTATGTAAACCTTACCCGAAAAGCCGTCAGCTATTGCCATCTTACCTGAAAGGTCGGTTGTTAAGCCAACTCCGATTATAGCAGGGATATTCATAGTGCGAGCTAAAATTGCCGTATGCGAATTTTTAGAGCCTTTTTCTGTAACAAATGCGAGGATTTTTGATTTGTCAAGCTTAATTGTTTCGCTTGGTGCTAAATCATCGGCATATAAAATTACAGGCTCTCTAAAGCTTTCAATCTTTTCGCTTGTGCCTGTTAGAATTCTTATTAGCCTTTCTGAAATATCCTTTACATCAGATGCACGTGCTTGCATATAATCGGTATCCATTTTTGAAAATTTGTCCTGAAGAGTTTCACTGGTTTTTGCAACTGCCCACTCGCTTGACACCGACTCATCAAAAATAATTGCCTTTATTGATGACTGATAGTCGTTGTCAAAAAGCATCATTTTGTGTATCTCAAATAAGACGGCGTTTTCTTCGCCGACCTGTGTCAGTGCTTTTTCGTATAACAAATCAAGTTCTTGGGTAGCTACTTTTACGGCATTTTCAAATCTTTGCCACTCAGTTTCAGGATTGTCTATTTCACGTCTTTTTACCGTTTCAACATCCTTTTCCAATACGGCTATTTTTCCTATGGCAATTCCCGAATAAACGCCGGTGCCTTCAAATATCTGCATATTTTATCTACTCCTGAAATCAAAGGTTATTTTTTAAAAAGTCTGAAAGTTTTTCAGATGCATCGGTTTCGTCTGCACCTTCTGCCTTTATGGTAATTGTCTCGCCTGACTTTATGCAAAGTCCCATAAGCTGAAATATGCCCTTTGCATCAGCTTCACCTTTTTCACTTTTTACGGTAATTTTAGACGAGAATTTCTGCGCCTCTTTTGCAAAAAGTCCGGCAGGTCTAGCGTGCATACCGTTGGGGTCTTTTACTGTATAGGAAAATTCTTTCATTGTCATATAATCCTTTCGGTTAATTTACAGTTATTCTCTGCTTTCTAAGTCAAAAATATTCTTATGTCGACAAAAAGGGAAGAGGCAATGACGTGAAAATTCTTTTCCCGTTATTGCCTCCGGTGGATTTAATTGCCCGTGCGAATTTTTTTCGCATTCGCTCAAAACGCACATGGGCGTAAAAATCTCTTATCATTCCTTGCCATATGGATAAGAGAAATTTAATTACTATTCGTGCCGACATATATGGCGACGGAATGGAGATTTTTATGCCTCTTCCGTATCAATAGTCTCTTCGTCTGTCTTCTTTTCCAGAATTTCCATAAACTGACTTCCGAGAATAGTCTCTTTTTCAATAAGGAAAGCGGAAATTTCGTCAAGCTTATCTCTGTTTTCTGTTAAAAGCTTAGTTGCCTTTTCGTGTGCTTCTTTAATTGTTTTTACAATTTCACGGTCAAGTTCGGTAAGTGTTTCATCAGAACAATTTTTGACCTGTCTTCCGTCTAAGTATTTATTCTCGATTGACTCTAACTGTACCATACCGAATTTGTCGCTCATACCGTAAAGTGCAATCATTGAGCGGGCAAGATTTGTAGCACGTTCTATATCGTTTGCCGCAC
The DNA here is from genome assembly GCA_045590035.1 of Clostridia bacterium. GTDB lineage: Bacteria > Bacillota > Clostridia > UBA1381 > UBA1381 > HGM11525. The sequence goes on along the minus strand of JAZNQG010000054.1, from coordinate 3,078 downwards.
CTGTAGTTTTAGTGTTAAATACTATTTCTTCTGCGCATCTGCCTGCTAAAAGGACCACAATTTCTTCCAAAATTTCGTCTCTTGACATAAGATAATGCTCTTCTTCGGGCTTTTGCATAGTGTAGCCTAGAGCACCCATTGTTCTTGGAACGATTGTGATTTTCTGCACAGGGTCGGTGTTTTTTTGAAGTGCAGCCGCTAATGCATGGCCGACTTCGTGATATGCAACAATCTTCTTTTCCTTTTCGGATAAAATTCTGTCCTTCTTTTCTTTGCCTGCAATTACTACTTCGACTGCTTCCATAAGGTCGTCCTGAATAACCACATCACGACCTAACCTTACCGCACGAAGAGCCGCTTCGTTTATCATATTCGCAAGGTCTGCACCGACTGCGCCGCTTGTTGCAAGTGCTATTTCGTGCAAATCAATGTCGGGTGACATCTTAACATCCTTTGAATGAACCTTTAAAATATCTTCTCTACCCTTTAAATCGGGTTTTTCGACTATGATTCTTCTGTCAAATCTTCCTGGGCGAAGAAGTGCCTTGTCTAATATTTCAGGTCTGTTTGTTGCCGCCAAAATAACGACACCCTTTGATGAATCAAAGCCGTCCATTTCGGATAGGAGCTGATTTAGAGTCTGTTCTCTTTCGTCATTTCCGCCAAGCTGATTATCACGGCTTTTTCCGATAGCGTCAATTTCATCGATAAATATTATGCAGGGAGCTTTGGCTGATGCCTGCTTAAACAGGTCTCTTACTCTTGATGCGCCGACACCCACAAACATTTCAACAAAGTCAGAGCCTGTAAGTGAGAAAAACGGAACATTCGCTTCACCTGCAACTGCCTTTGCTAAAAGTGTCTTACCTGTACCCGGCGGTCCTACCAAAAGCGCACCCTTTGGCTGCTTTGCACCGATTTCTAAGTACTTTTTGGGGTGATGCAGAAAATCTACAATTTCGTCTAAAGACTCCTTAGCCTCTTCCTGACCTGCAACATCACGGAAGGTAACACCTGTTTTATTTTCCATATAGATTTTGGCGTTTGACTGACCAACACTCATAAATCCGCCGCCACCCATCTTTTTGCCGAGTGAACGGGTAATGATTGTAAATAAAAGCACCATAAATCCAATGGGAAGAACGGTTGAGAGTAAAAATTCCAAGAAGAAATTAGACTCCTGATTCTCTCTTTTATAAGTAACCGAATGCTCATTTAAAAGGGGCAAAAGAGTATCGTCATTTAAGTAACCCGTATAATAAACTGTCGGAGCGAGCTTTGTTTTTATGTTCTGGGGATACTTTAAAAGGTCTTCGAAATTTTCGGGTGAATTTTTAGATTCCGACGAATCGGGAATCTTCTTGATTTCAATAATCTGCCCAGTAAAAACCACACTCTCAACTTCGCCCATTTCCACCATTTTAATAAAATCGCTGTATGCGACCTCTTGTCTTTCTGGCGTCATCAGGATTGACAAAAATGAATTAAAAATAATGCTTGATAGCACCATAAGTATCAGAATAATTATAAAAGGATTTTTAAAAAAACCGTTTGGCTTTTTGCCTTTGCCTCTGTTCATTAAATACTGTCCTTTCTCGGCAGTTTTTGTGCCGAAATAAAATAAAATGTATCGGTAATTTCCTTAAAATTACATCTTACATTTTATCATTTTAAATATTATATGTCAATAACACGGGAAAAATCAAAATTGTTGAATTTTTAAACTTTTTGTGTTATAATTGTGAACAGAAAGAGTATGGCTTAAGGAATAGTGATTTTGGCTGAAGAATTTAATGGTTACAAGGAGAAAATAAAATGAAATTTAAAGACATTCATATGAGAGACCCGTTTGTATTGACGGACGGCGGAAAGTATTATTTGTATGGTTCAAGAGGCCCTGAATGTTGGGATAAGTGCACGGGACTTGATGTATATGTTTCAGATGACCTTGAAAACTGGTCGGAGCCGATTGAAGTATTTACACCGCCCGAAAATTTCTGGTCGGACACAAATTTCTGGGCACCTGAAGTGCATAAATACAATGGTGAATATTATATGCTTGTAAGCTTTATAAGCGAGAAACGCAACAGGGGAACGCAAATTTTAAAGGCATCTTCACCATTGGGTCCATTTTTAGTACATAGCGACGGACCTGTTACACCTTATGAATGGTCTTGCCTTGACGGAACATTACATGTTGAAAACGGTGTTCCTTATATGGTATTTTGCCACGAATGGACTCAGATTGATGATGGTGAAATCTGTGTTATGGAACTTAGTCCTGACTTAAAAAAAGCGGTATCAGAGCCAAAGGTTCTTTTTACTGCTTCCGAACCTTCCTGGAGCGACGGTCATGAACCTGGCAAGTACGTAACCGACGGACCGTTTATGTACCGAACACAATCGGGAAGACTTTTAATGATATGGTCAAGCTTTTATAAGAAACAATATTGTGAAGCAATTTCCTATTCTGATAACGGCAGTATTTTTGGAAACTGGATTCACGATGACAGACTCCTTTTTGAAAAAGACGGCGGTCACGGTATGTTGTTTAAAACACTGGAGAATGAGCTTATGTTCATTCAGCATATGCCAAATGATACACCAATGGAAAGACCGTGTATTTACAGAATTATTGAAAAAGATGATTCATTGTTTATAAAATGATTTTTTGTCCCCGACTTGACACGAGTAATAAGGAGACAAACATTTTTTATAACATTGTTATAGTAATGTTTGCCTCTTTTTATATGCAAATTTTACAATAATTCAGATTGGGAATATACAGAATGAACAAGAGAAGATGAGGATGCGAAGCGGGTAGAGATACATATAACATCATAATAGTAATGTTTAATAATTTGAGAATGGGAATTATAAGCACATTTTGAGTAAAATCAAGATGTGTTTTTTATTTACGCAAAGGAGGAATTAGAATGAAACAAAACATAATTAAAAAAGATTTTAATAAAGGTGTTGAACGTTTTTACGGTGATAATGCGGAATTTATCGTACAACCACAAATGCCTATAACATCTCATAAACAAAACAAAAAATTCAAAGGCGCTATTGCCGACT
>JAZNQG010000053.1:0-2971 GCA_045590035.1 Clostridia bacterium | reverse complement strand
AACACAAAGGATGAGGTAAGACAAAGAGTCGAGGCGCTTTTAAAGAAGTACCCGATGTATGAATAATATTTTATATAAAGAAAGGAAATAAAAATCATGAGAATCGCACTTATTAACGAAAATTCACAGGCAGCTAAAAACAGCATTATCGAAGCAACACTTAGAAAGGTTGTAGAGCCTTTAGGACATGTTGTAGATAACTACGGTATGTATTCAGCTGAAGATGAAAAGCAGCTTACATATGTTCAGGTTGGTATCTTAACTGCTATCCTTTTAAATTCAGGTGCAGCTGACCTTGTTATCACAGGCTGTGGCACAGGCGAAGGCGCAATGCTTGCTTGTAACGCATTCCCGGGCGTACTCTGCGGACACGTTGTTGACCCGACAGACGCTTATCAGTTCACTCAGGTAAATAACGGTAATGCAATCGCACTTCCCTTTGCAAAAGGCTGGGGCTGGGGCGCAGAATTAAACCTTCAGTATGTATTCGAAAAGCTCTTCGTTGAAGAATGGGGCGGCGGATACCCGAAGGAAAGAGCAGTTCCCGAACAGAGAAATGCTAAGATTTTAAACGAAGTTAAGAAGGTTACACACCGTGATATTTTAGACATTCTCCCCGATCTTGATCAGGAGCTTCTAAAGGGTGCAGTTGCAGGCGAGAAGTTTAAGGACTTATTCTTCGCAAACTGCAAGTGCGACAAGATGGCTGAATACATTAAGACTATCGTTGACTAATTAAACGCATAATAAAAACGCTTCACTTTTAAAGTGAAGCGTTTTTTTGTTGGGTTAAATTTTATTTTTTATCTGTAAGCCCTAATATATAATCAGTAGCAACATTATAATATTTTGCTAATTTTATTAACACATCTATCGGGAGTTGTCTTTGTCCGTTTTCGTATTGCGAATAGGTGTTTTGTTTGATGTGCAAAAATTCTGCCAGTTCCTTTTGTGTTAAATCTAAATCTTCTCTTAAATCTCTTAATCTCATATAACACCATCCTTTCACAAATGATATTATATGTTATCTCGCTATGAGATATTGACAAATATCTCATATTGTGATATTATAATACTAAGATTTAAAGGAGGTATCATAATATGAAAAAAAGATTACAGGGGTTTGTCGCAGGTATTTTGATAGGTGCGATGTTATCAAACGGTATTGTATTTGCAAAACAAGCATGGGAGACAATAGGTGTTTATTATAACAACATTAAAATAACTCTTAATGGTAAGGAAATACAGCCCAAGGACGCAAATGGAGTTTATGTAGAGCCGTTTACATTTAATGGTACTACATATTTACCCCTTCGTGCAGTGGCAAATGCATTAGGTCTTGATGTTAATTGGAATGGCAAAACTAACACCGTATTGCTATCAAATCAAAAATCAGAGAGCGGAAAGATAGGGTTTGATGCTTCTACTGTAGCTGGTGAAATTAGTGTACTAAAAGAATATCAATGGAAAACAAACTATAGTAATTATGTTGCTATAATTTTGAAAAACAATTCTGCATATACTATTTCTCCAAGAGTGCAAGTTATATTTAAAGATAAAAATGGCACAGTTATAGGAGCAGAAAATCAATCAGAAAATGCGTTTGGGTCTGGAAATGAAATGGCTTTTGTATTCAGTAATGACGAGACGTTTGATAATTATGAATATGTGATATCTGCAAATGAAGAAAAGTATTACGACGAATGTGTGTCCAAGCTCGAATGTACTCATTCGCTGACAGGAGAAAAGGCTATTATTCAAGTAAAAAATAATGGAGAAAAGTCTGCGAGATTTGTTGAATATATTATCTTATTCAAAAATAATGAAAAAGTAGTGGACTATGCATGGGGATACTGTACTGATGATGATTCTGAAATCAAGCCTGGAATGATGGAGATTGAAGAAGAATCGGTATCATATCGAGAAAAATTTAATTCTGTAGAAATCTACCTAACAGGAAAAGCAAACAGATAATATATAAAAGGCTGAACGATTTATCGTTCAGCCTTCTTAGTGTCAAATATTTAATTTTTTAAATACTCCAATATCATATTTATGGAATTTTCTGCGGCTTTTTTGGCGAAGGTGGGGTAGTCTGAAACTGCGCCTTCATCGGCACTGTCGGAAAGGGCGCGGAGTACCAAAAACGGTGTGCCGTTTTGGCAACACACCTGACCTATGCTTCCGCCTTCCATTTCGCAGGCGATTGCCGAGAAATTGTTTACTATAAAGTCCTTTTGTTCCTTGGAAGATATAAACTGGTCCCCGCTTGCAACCAAGCCTGATTCGGCATTTAATCCAAGCTTTTTTGCGACCTTTAAAAAGTCGTCCATTGCCTTATTATCGGCAGGGATTTTTACCATATTTACACCGGGTAAAAGACCTATTGGGTCGCCGACGGGGGAAGTATCAAAGTCGTGCTGGCACACATCTTCCGACACGACAATATCGCCGATTTTAAGGGTTTTTGAAAGCGAGCCAGCAACACCTGTGTTGATAATTAAAGACGGGTTAAAGGCAAGAATCATCGCTTCACAGGACATGGCAGAATTCACCTTACCAATACCGCATTTTGCGATAACAACTTGCTTTTTATGTATCTTACATTCATAGAATGTAATTTGGCTTATAACCTTCTTTTTTATATCGGTTGCGGCAGAAATAAGTCCGTCAACCTCTATATCCATAGCACCTAAAATACCTATCATAGTGTTTCTTCTCCTTAATAGTAAATAAAATCTACTGCCTGATTAGATAAGGTTTCTAAGTATCTTTTAGCTTCTGTTTTAGCCGAGAAAAGCGAAAGGGACAAGTAGTTCCCACATTCAATTTCCGTGCTACCAAAAACTTCGCCTTCATGGGAAATAATCTTTGAAAGCGCACCTTTGATTTCGGTTAAAACCTTGTCGTTATCGGCATTTCTCACCAAAAGATAGAACCCTGTCTGGCATCCCATGGGACCAAAATAAAT
>JAZNQG010000052.1:0-6043 GCA_045590035.1 Clostridia bacterium | reverse complement strand
GACTTCAGATGATGACGGGTCTCCCGGGTGATACTTTTGAAACATCTGTAAAAACGGCTAAAGAGATTATTCGGCTAAAACCCCAGATGGTAAGGATTTATCCGACACTTGTAATAAAGGACACAAGACTATCTGATATGTATTTATCGGGCGAATATGTGCCACAGGACTTAGAAAGTGCGATATGTCTTTCAAAAGAGCTTATAGGGATGTTTCGGAAAAACAATATCGAAGTAATAAGGGTAGGACTTCAGGCAACAGATGAAATGACACCTAACACCAATGTTTTAGCAGGTCCTTATCACAGCGCATTTGGTGAAATGGTGGAAAATGCGATATTTTATGATAAGATTATAGATGTATTAAATGGCGACAAAACGGCAGAAATTTTAGTCAACCCCAAAGACATTTCAAAGGTAGTTGGGAATAAAAAAAGAAACCTGATAAAGTTTAAGGAAAACGGAACATATATAAAATTTATCCAGGATGAAACTGTGCCGCAAGGCGAAATTATACGGAAGGATTGAGATAGTTGTATCTTAAAAGAGTAATAATGCAGGGATTTAAATCCTTTGCAGACAAGACGGTAATAGATTTTGAAGAAGGCGTTACTGCGATTGTTGGCCCTAACGGAAGCGGAAAGAGTAATATTTTGGACGCTCTTCGCTGGGTTATGGGTGAGATGAGTGCGAAGACTCTCAGAGGCGCAAATATGCAGCAGATTATCTTCTCGGGTACAGAAGTAAGAAAGCCGCTTAATTTTGCGGAAGTTAGCTTGGTACTCGATAACTCTACCCGTGCATTCCCGTCTGATTTTGATGAGCTTGTTGTAACAAGAAGAGTTTTCCGTTCGGGCGAGAGCGGATATTTAATCAATAATGCCGCTTGCCGACTCCGTGATGTGCAGGAATTATTTATGGATACAGGTATCGGCAGAGGCGGATATTCTATGATCGGTCAGGGAAATGTCGCACAGATTTTGTCATCAAAAGCAGAAGACAGACGTGAGTTTTTTGAAGGTGCGGCAGGAATATCCAAATTTAAGCACAGAAAAGAAGAAGCTAAAAGAAAGCTTGAAAATACTCAAGACAACCTAGAGAGAGTAAATGATATTACGGGTGAACTTGAGATGCAGATTGGACCTTTGGAAAATCAGTCCAAAAAGGCTAAAAAGTATTTAGAATACTACGAAGAATTTAAAGGTCTTGATGTAAGTATGAGTGTAATTACACTTGACAAAAATCAGGAGCTTTTAAAGACCGCTCGGGAAAATCTCCAGATTGCAGGAAACGAGATGGAAGATTTACGACGCAGCGGGGACGAGACTGCAAGAAGAGTGGAAGAGCTTTTAGAGTCTGCAAAATTAAAGGATGAAGAAAAGGAAGAGAAAAATAATGCTCTTGCCGCACAGGAAAATATTCGTCTTACAGCTATAAACGATATACAGATTGCAAAAAATAATATCGCTAACAATGAAAAAAATACCGAGAGAATTGACAGAGAATCGGAAAATGCAAAGAAAAGAATTGAAAGCTTGAATGCCGAAATCGAAGAAAAAAAGGCAAAGATTGAAGAAGAGAGAGCTTTATCTGATGAGCTTACAAAGGGCTTTGGCGATGTAAGTGAGAAAAACCGTGAGATTTTTGATAAGGTATCGGAGAAAAAGACCGAAATTGAAACTTTAAGACAGATTTTATTTGATGCAAAAGAAAGTATGGCTGAGAAAAAGGCGACATACGAAGGTCAGGAGCTTATAAGAAAGGAATATTTAGCAAGACGGGAAGCTTTAGAAACCGAAATCGGTGCAAAGAACAAAGACCGTGACAAGATAAGAGAAGAAATTAAGAAAAACGAAGAAACCCTTAAGGCGTTGGAAGATAAAAAAGCCAACATGCAGTCAAGGGTGGATGAGATTACTGAAGACTTATCTGGTAAAAAAGAAGAGCTTGAAAAGGTTATAAAGTTAGAAACTGAGCTTACCGTACAAAATAATTCTATGACTTCTAAAAAGAGAATTTTAGAGGGTATGGAAAATGACTACGAAGGCTTTTCAAAGAGCGTAAAGCTTGTTCTAAAGGCTGCGGAATTAAAGTCAAGAAACATTTACGGAACAATTTCAGGTCTTATTTCTGTTGAGAAAAAATACATAACTGCGGTAGAAACTGCACTCTCAGGCGCTATGCAGAATATCGTGGTTGAATCGGAAGAAGATGCCAAGTCGGCAATCAATTATCTGAAGAGTCAAAATGGCGGAAGAGCAACATTCCTGCCCGTTTCTGCAATAAAATCAAGACGCCTTGATAACGAAAAGGAAATATTAAAGGAAGACGGCGTTTTAGCTGTTTTATCGGACATCGTTTCCTGCGACAAAAAGTACAGACAGATTATAGAAAACCTTTTGGGAAGAACAATAGTTTTAGCGGATATGGATTCTGCAATCGCACTTTCCAAAAAGTATTCCTATAAATTCCGTTCGGTAACTTTAGACGGTGAAATTTTAAATGCAGGCGGTGCTATTTCAGGCGGAAGTGTAAATAAACAGAGCGGATTTTTGTCACGTGCAAATGAGATAAAAGAGCTTGGAGTTAAGATTTCGGACGGTATAAAGGAGCTTTCCGAAATCACAAAGAAAAAGGAAACTTTGGAAGAAGAAGTCAAGAACTTAGATACAAGACTTTCTTCATATATGCCGCTTCTTCGTGAGTACGAAAATGATGCAATTATCCTAAAGACCAATAATGAGCATTTAAAAGAAAGCATAGAAACGGGACTTGGAAATGAAAAGAACTTAAAAGACCAGATAGAAGCTTTGGAAAAACAGATTTCGGAGTCGGGAGAAGAAGTTGCAAAGCTTATTGGTGAAACACGTGCATATGAAAGAAAAGCCATTGACACCGAAAAGAAGATTGAAGAAATTACCGAAGAGCTTGATAGTTTAGAAGAAGAAAAGGAAAAAGCATCCAATTCCTTGATGGAATCAACTATGCTTCTCAGAGAAATTGCAAGCCGAATTGATGCCGAACAGGGTGCGATAGAGTCGCTGCTTTTAACCATTTCTGCACTTTCCGAAGAGCAGAATTCAAAGCTTTTGGAAAAGCAGGAGTTCATAAAGGAAAACGAGCAGTATTTAGAAGAAATTGATTTAGCTTCGGAAAAGATAGAAGAAACCAAAAAGAAAATCGAATTAATAAAGGAGGAAATCCTTGAAATCGATAAAGAAAAGGACGCTATCTTGGAAGAACAGAAAAAAATTCAGGAGTCAAATAAAGAATTTACCGATAAGCTGGTACTCTTACAGCAGGAATATTCAAGAGCGGAAACAAAGGTTGAAAAGATAGAAAACGAGAATGAAGCTATAACCTTCCGTCTCTTTGAAGACTATGAGCTGACGGTAGAAGACGCCAAAAATGAAAAACAGGAAATTGAAGATGAAAAAGCGGCATCAAAGAGAGTTTTAGAGCTAAAAGGTAAAATCAAGGCTCTCGGCAGTGTCAATATGGATGCTATCGAAGAATATAAGTCTGTCAAGGAAAGATATGAATTCTTAAAGACACAGAAAGCTGACTTGGAGTCTGCGATTGATAACTTAAATAAGATTATCTCGTCTACCGAAGAGCTTATGGAAGAGCATTTTAATAAGCAATTCCAACTTATTAACGATAGCTTCCAGAATGTATTTACTGAGCTTTTTGGCGGCGGTAAGGGAAGACTTTACTTATCAGAACCTGAAAATATCTTAGAGAGCGGAATTGAAATTGAAGCACAGTTGCCTGGTAAGAACCTACAGAATATGAGTCTTTACTCGGGCGGAGAAAGGTCAATGATTGCAACTGCACTTTTATTTGCAATCTTAGCAGTCAAGCCGACACCGTTCTGTGTTTTAGACGAGATTGACGCCGCACTTGACGATGTAAACGTATCAAGATTTGCGACATATCTTAAGAATTACTTAGATGACACACAGTTTGTTGTCATTACCCAGCGCCGTGGTACAATGGAAGCGGCAAATATTCTCTATGGCGTTACAATGCAGGAAAAGGGCGTAACCAAGATGCTGTCCTTAGAAATCGACGAAGTAACGGGAGATATGGTAGAAGACTAAAAAGAAAGGACTTATATAATATAATGGGCTTTTTTGATAAACTAAAACAGGGACTTTCCAAGACCAGCGGTTCAATTTCCGAAAAGGTGAACAGCGTATTTAAGTTTGCGTCTTCGATTGATTCTGACTTTTATGAAGAGCTTGAAGAGGCTTTGATTATGGCAGATATGGGCGCATATACTGCGGGATATATTATAGATGAGCTTAAAAAATGTGTTAAGGAAAATAAACTTAAGGAAACCGAAGAAGTAAGAAAAGAGCTTGCCAATGTAATAAAAGATATTTTGTGCCAAAAGGACGCAAAAATGAATTTAGAGACCACTCCGTCGGTGGTTTTAGTAATAGGAGTAAACGGCGTTGGCAAGACTACAAGTATCGGAAAATTGGCAGCACATTATAAATCGATGGGCAAAAATGTGCTTTTAGCGGCTGCTGACACATTCAGAGCCGCTGCCATTGACCAGATTGATGTATGGGCAAAACGCTCGGGATGTGATATTATAAAGCATCAGGAAAACAGCGACCCTGCATCTGTTGTGTTTGATGCCTGCAAGGCGGCAAAGGCAAGGGGATGCGATTTGCTTATATGCGATACTGCGGGCAGACTCCATAATAAGAAAAACCTTATGGATGAATTGGAAAAGATAAATAGAGTGATAGAAAGAGAATTACCCGGTAGCTCAAAGGAAGTTTTGCTTGTGTTGGATGCAACAACAGGGCAGAATGCTCTCTCTCAGGCGAAGCTTTTCTCGGAGGTTGCGGATATCACAGGACTTGTTTTAACAAAGCTTGACGGCACTGCAAAGGGCGGAGTTATAGTGCCAATAATGCTCGAGCAGAATATACCTGTAAAGTTTGTGGGTGTGGGAGAGGGAATAGACGACCTTCAGGAATTTGAACCTTATGATTTTGCCCGTGCCCTTTTGGTGCAGGAGGAGGAAGACGCTTAAAATGGGACACCTTAAAACCGTTTTAAAACATAAGAAAACCGTTTTAGAGCATTGTATTAAATGCGGGATTTTTTATCAGGGCTTAATGCACGATATGTCAAAATTCTCGCCTACTGAATTTAGGGAAGGGATAAAATATTTCCAAGGCACAAAAAGCCCAAATGAAGCCGCAAGAGCTATAAATGGGTATTCTCTTGCATGGATACACCATAAGGGAAGAAATCGTCATCATTTTGAGTACTGGACCGATTATAATCCCGAAACAAAGGTGATGTCACCTGTTAAGATGCCTTTAAGGTTCGTAAAGGAAATGTTTTGCGACAGAGTGGCGGCAACCAAGGTTTATAAGGGAAAGGATTATACTCCTAAAGCGCCGTACGAATATTTTATAGGTGGCAGAGCAAAAAAAGCAATGCATCCCGAAACGGCTGCATTGCTCGAAAAATTACTTGTTATGCTGTATGAAGATGGGGAAGATAAAACCTTTAGCTATATCAAAAATCTTAAGGAATACTGATTGAATAGACCATTTCTTTTAAATCTTCATAGGTTAAAAGACGGTTTATAACATCTAAAAGCGAATTGGCGGAAAGCTTGGACGGAAGTCCGAGCTTTTTTGATATTTCATGCCTTAAATAAAGACTGTTTTCTTTGCCTGAAAGACCTAATCGGTACATATCTGCTTTGGTAATTTCCCTTTGTGCTTTTGGAGAAAGTTTTGAGCCTTCTATCAAAGCAGCTGATTTTTTTAAGGCGTCAATTATTATCTCTTCGGAAATCCGCTCAACGCCCAAAAGTTCTTCTTTTGAAGACTTGTCCTTCCTTTTTTCTTTTCCCTTAATTTCGGGCACATAGGCATTTAGGATATTTGAGTCGGGTGCGAGTTGTTTTACAAAATTTCGTATCTTTATCCCTGCCGAATCGGAATCGGTTAAAATCACAAGCCCTGTTTTTTCTGCCATAGTTTTAATAGCTTTTTGTAGACTCTTGT
>JAZNQG010000051.1:0-8530 GCA_045590035.1 Clostridia bacterium | reverse complement strand
ATTCGTTATTTACACTTATAATACAACAAAAAACTAATCGGTAGCCAGTAAAATCAAAACCACACTCAGAACGGGGATTCCAAAGGGGGCGAGTAGCCCCTTTTGGTCGCTTCAAGGGGTCCGGGGGAAATCGAAATCCCCCGGGGTTTTTGTTTCTTTTGTCCGACAAAAGAAAAGATAAAGATTGATTAAAATAATCAGACATAAAAAAGGCTTCACGAATGAAGCCTTTTTGTTTAATCAAGGTTTATTCGACCGATTCAATCAAAGCGAATTTTCCGTCACGTCTTTCATACACAACATTCATCTCATCGGTATCAACATTCTTAAATATGAAGAAGCTGTGTCCCAATAACTTCATCTGTAAAACTGCCTCTTCGGGAGTCATGGGTTTAATCTGGAAACGCTTTGTCTTTACAATTTTATATTCTTCGGTATCTTCACCGCCAAGATAACTGTCTCCGCTTATAAGTAAGTCATCTAAGAGAGCATCTTTTTTGATTTTTTTCTGGAGTCGGGTTTTGTTTTTTCTTATCTGACGCTCGATAATATCCACGATTTCATCAACCGCTTCATTAACCTTGGGAGCAGTGATTTCTGCACGGTAAATCATACCGCCTGCATAGATTGAAGCTTCAACATACTCCTTGTCTTTGACGGTGCCTGAAACTACTCTTGCCTCTGTTTCACCCGTAAAGAACTTATCAAGCTTGGAAAGTTTCTTTTCCATATACTCTTTTTCCTGGGGTGTAAGAGTAATCTTCTTTGTGATAATGTTTAGCTTCATAAAATCATCTCCTTGTTTTCTCTTTTCTTTCCCGAGAGTTTTATTTCTCTCATTATATATTTACCCACTTTTTATGTGTTTCAAACAACTACTTGCAAAAAACCAAGATATTTAGTATAATCTACTATATATAACCTACCGAAAGGAAACAGTATAGAAAATGATTGTAATACTTACCCTTTGCCTTGCGTTTTTTAATCTTGCGATTTTAAGGCAGGGCCCGATAGAAAAAAGAAACCAGAATTTAATAAAGCTCCTTTTAGTTGATGGATTTTTCTTAAGATTTGCCGTGAGCTTTTTATACTATGGGCACGGCTCGGATATGGGATGCTTTGCGGGTTGGTCTGATATGATGGTAGACCTAAAGCCGTGGGGATTTTATGAAAGCGGAAATTTTGCCGACTATCCGCCGATATATATGTATGTTTTATGGATTTTGGGCGCAATAAAAAGATTTTTGTCTTTGGAAGGAAATGCTCTTGGCGTTTTATTAAAATTGCCCGCAATGATTTCGGACACCTTAATCGGTCTTGTAATTTACAAGTTCTTAAAAAGACAAGAAACAGAAAAGACCGCATTTTTCGGCGCACTTCTTTGGGTTTTAAATCCGATAGTAATTTTAAATTCGGCAATCTGGGGACAGGTTGACTCGGTATTTAGTCTGTTTGTTCTTTTAAGCCTTTATTATGCGTGGGACAAAAAATTCACCAAATCATTTATCTGGTTTTCTGTCGCAGTATTTACAAAACCGCAGGCACTTTTCTATACACCCGTGCTTTTATATATGCTGTTTTCCGATTCGGTCTATCCCGAATTTAAAAAGGAAAGATTTATAAAAAGTATCTTAGGCGGAATAGGTGCCGTCGCATTGGGACTTTTATTGTGCATTCCGTTTGGTCTTTCAAATGTATTTAATCAGTATATAAGCACATTAGGCTCATATCCGTATTTTTCGGTAAATGCCTTTAATCTGTGGTCGGCATTGGGTCTTAACTGGGGAAATTTAACTCCCCTTGGTTCGACTTTGGGTACGGTATTTATTATTTTAACCGTTGCAGGCGCGCTATTATATATGTATAAATCAAAATCCAAGGGCAAATTCTTTTTAGCCGCAGGATTTATCTGCTTTGCAGTGTTTACCCTGTCTACAAAAATGCACGAGAGGTATTCCTATCCTGCAGTTTTGTTCCTTTTAATCGGTGCGTGCCTTGACAAAAAGAATGTCCAGCTATTACTTAGCTTTATATTTGTTACAGTAACAAGCTTTATAAATACGGCGTATGTTCTTTTCTTTGACGCTGACCCCAACTTTTCGGCGGTTGCGGTTTTGATGGGATTTATAACAGTAACGGCGCTTTTACATCTTCTATATACAATGTTTGCGCCCATTTACCTAAGACAAAGACGGGATAAAACCGAACTCCCGAAAGACAGTAAAATTGTAAAAAAAGATGTTCTGATAATGGCGGTAATTACCGTTATATATTCGGTTTTTGCGTTCTATAATTTAGGAAACTTCCGCTCACCCCAAAGCTATATAAAAATTGAAGGAGAGCCGCAGGGTTCATTTTTAGCTGATAACAACGGAATTTCAGGTATGAAGCTCTTTTTGGGCGACCCGCATCTGACCGAAGAAAACAATCTTACGATTGACATTTTTGATTTGCAGGGCGAGAATATATATTCTACAAATCTTACCGAAGGCTCGGTATTTAACTGGGAAGAATATGATGTATCTCTTCCCGAAGCCAAAAGTATTACCTTCTCTACAAACGGCAAGGTAAAAATTATGGAATTTGCCCTGTTAGACAGGGATGGAAAGTTGATAGAAGGCTCGGGCGAGGCATTTGACGAGCAGGATTTAGTGCCCGAAAGACGAAGCTATTTAAACAGTACACACTTTGACGAAATCTATCACGCCCGCACGGCATATGAATTCTTAGAAAGCGACAATGTGTATGAGTGGACCCATCCGCCGCTTGGCAAGGTGTTTATTTCGATGGGTGTTGCTCTATTCGGTATGACACCGTTTGGCTGGCGAATTGTAGGAACACTTTTTGGTATCTTTATGATTCCCGTTATGTATATTTTCGCAAAAAAGCTCTTTGAAAGAAGATACTTAGCGACCTTTACCGCAATTATATTCGCAGCCGATTTTATGCATTTTACCCAGACAAGAATTGCGACCATTGACGTATATATCACATTCTTTATAATGCTTATGTATATGTTTATGTTAGATTATTTAAAGCAGGATTTCTTCTCGGAAAACAAAAAAAGGCTCTATACACCGCTATTTTTGTCGGGACTTACCTTTGGTTTAGGCGTTGCGTCTAAATGGACAGGTATCTATGCAGGAGCGGGATTGGCGATACTTTATTTTATGAAGATGTATGAAGCCTATAAATCATCCGAAAAGGCAGTGTTTATAAAAAGAGCAAGAGAAACTGTGCTTTGGTCTGTTCTTTTCTTTGTGGCAATCCCCTTGATTATATATGTCCTTTCGTATATTCCGTTTATGAAAACAAACGGAGTGGGATTAGAAGGCGTTATTAAAAATCAGGCAGATATGTTAGGGTATCATAAGGGAGTAGATGCTACACATCCATTCTCATCCGAGTGGTTTAAGTGGCCCATTATCTTCCGCCCGATATGGTACTATTCCTATGAAGTGTCAGAAACTGTCAAGGAAGGCATCAGCGCATTCGGAAATCCGCTTGTTTGGTGGGTCGGAATCAGCGCATTCTTATATACCGCATACTCCGCACTTTCTAAAAAGGATAAAACGGCAATCTTCCTTACAGTCGGCTATTTGGCAGAGCTTATTCCGTGGGTGTTCGTAACAAGAATTACCTTTATCTATCATTATTTTACCGCAGTTCCTTTTGTGGCGCTTATGATAGCATATTCGGGTAAAAATCTTATTCCCGACACTAAAAAAGGAAAAACAGTCTTCTGGATATTCGCAGGACTGACGGTCGTTTTATTCCTTATGTTCTATCCCGTGCTTTCGGGATATCCCGTGAGTGTAGATTATGTTAAAAACTTTTTGAAATGGTCTTCTGAATGGGTACTCGTAGCAGGAGCTTAAATTTTAGTTTACAAAACGGCATTCATATGATATTATATATAAAAACCAAATATTCTTCAGGGCAAGGTGCAATTCCTGACCGGCGGTTATAGTCCGCAAGCCAAAAGCTGATAACGGTGAAATTCCGTAACCGACGGTTAAAGTCCGGATGAGAGAAGAACAAGATAGTGGTATTGGTTACGCCCTGATAGTTTTTACTATCAGGGCTATTTTTGTGGTCGGATGGCTAAAATTGCCGATAGCACAGCCTTTCACTCGAGGCGGTACATTGTGTACAGCTCTCTCGTTGCAAAGCAGTACTCTCGACAATTTTTTCTCATCCTTGCCGAAAGACGGCACACTTGAGGCGGTACCTTCGTACAGCACCCTTACTTCAAAGCAATACTGTGAACAATTTTTTCTCGGTCTTGTCGGATGGCTAAAATTGCCGATGGCATCACTTTGCGGTGCTCGTCCAAATCTTTGATTTGGCAAGCGTTGACGGCACACTCGGGGCGGTACTTTCGTACAGCACCGCTCGCTAAAAAACGGCACAAAAAAACAATTTTCTCGCGGTCTTAGTTGGTGGCGAGCGTATTTGTTTCAAAACAGAAAGGATATGATAATATGAACAACAAAACAAAAATGTACGTATCTGTCGGGGTATTTTCGGCGATTGCATTTATTCTGCAGGTTATCGGAAGCTTTATGGGATTAAAAGTCGCAGGCTTTTTAGAAATTGAGATATCAGACTTGCCTGCGCTTATTATGGCGTTTGCATTTGGACCATGGGCCGGAGTATTTACCGAATTTATAAAAAATCTTTTACATACTACCATGACATCCACAGGCTTTGTCGGAGAGCTTGCAAACTTTGTAATAAACGGAACGCTTTGTTTGGTAGCAGGGCTTTTATATAAGAAAAACAAAACAAGAAAGGGTGCAGTAATTGCACTTATTAGTGCCACATTTTTTATGGCGATAGCGGGAGTTTTGGCAAATCTTTTCATTATGCTTCCTTTATATATGCCGACCGCTCCCTTTGAAGCTAAACTAAACCTTGTGCTTTACACAATTTTTCCTTTTAATATAGTAAGGGGACTTTCGCTTTCTTTAATAACTTTTTTAATATATAAAAAAATTTCGCCGATAATAAAGGGTAAATAATAATTTTATTTTAGGAAAACTACTTGATTTTATCGCTTCAATGTATTAAAATATAGTAAACACTTATATACTCCTGGAGGCATTATGGAAAGCATTAAATTTAACTTAAAAAAAGCTGAGCCTTTTTTAGCACAGCATGAAATAGATAATATGAAGGAAATGGTAAAGACCGTTTCAAAAACTCTTCACGAAAAATCGGGTGCCGGCAACGACTTTTTAGGCTGGCTTGATTTACCTGTAAATTATGACAGGGAAGAATTTAAAAGAATTAAAAAAGCGGCAGAAAAAATAAGACAGGATTCTGACGTTTTGGTTGTAATCGGTATCGGCGGCTCATATCTTGGTGCAAGAGCGGCAATCGAGATGCTTACAAATTCATTTTCAAATATTTTACCCAAGGATAAAAGAAATGCACCGCTTATCCTTTTTGCAGGTAACTCTATAAGCTCAACTTATCTAAAAGAGCTTTTGGACGCAGTAGACGGCAAAGACATTTCTGTAAATGTTATCTCAAAATCGGGCACAACTACCGAGCCTGCGATTGCATTTAGAATCTTTAAAGATTTACTTGAGAAAAAGTACGGAAAAGAAGAGGCAAGAAAGAGAATTTATGCAACTACCGATGCTAAAAGGGGAGCACTTAAGAGCTTGGCAGATGCTGAAGGTTATGAGAGCTTTGTAATTTCTGATGATGTAGGCGGAAGATTCTCAGTTTTAACTGCAGTAGGACTTTTGCCCATCGCAGCTGCAGGTGTGGACATTGATAAAATTATGGCAGGTGCTCAGTTTGCAAGAGAAAAATATATGACCGATGACCTTGACAATAACGATTGCTTAAAATACGCAGTTGCAAGAAATGTTCTTTTAAGAAAAGGCAAGTCGGTTGAAATGATGATTAACTTTGAGCCGAAGCTTCATTATTTTGCAGAATGGTGGAAGCAGCTCTACGGCGAATCGGAAGGAAAGGATTTAAAGGGCATTTTCCCCGCGGCCGCAGATTTTTCAACAGACCTTCACTCAATGGGACAGTATATTCAGGAAGGTCAGAGAATTCTGTTTGAAACAGCGATTACGGTTAAAAATCCCAAGGAAGATATCGAAATTAAAGAAACACCCGACAATATTGACGGACTTAACTTCCTTGCGGGCAAAACACTTGATTTTGTAAACAAAAAGGCTCAGGAAGGTACAGCCTTAGCTCATACCGACGGCGGAGTTCCCAATTTGGAAGTAATTGTACCCCAATTAAATGAAGAAACATTTGGTCAGATGGTTTATTTCTTCGAAAAGGCTTGTGCAATTTCGGGATACTTACTCGGTGTAAATCCCTTTGACCAGCCCGGTGTTGAAGCATATAAGAAGAATATGTTTGCATTACTTGGAAAACCCGGATATGAAAGCGAAAAAGCCGCATTGGAAGAAAGACTTTCTAAATAAGAAACTTACGGCTGGGTGGCCGTTTATATAATATAAAAGGAGGACAAAATTATGGTAGAACTATTGATAGGTAAGAAGGGCACAGGTAAAACAAAGGTTCTTATCGAAAATGTGAATAATGCAGCGCAGGTTGCAAACGGAAATGTGGTATTCGTAAGCAATAACACATCAAAAAATATGTATGATATTAAATCAAAGGTAAGAATGTACGATACATCAGATTTCGAAATTGATTCATGGGAAGAATTTTTAGGATTCATCTGCGGTATTGTTGCAGGAAACTTCGACATTACAAACGTATTTGTTGACGGAACATTAAAAATCGTACATCATTCATTGGACGGCTTTGAAGAATTTTTGTCAAGAATTGAAGAAATCTCAAAGAAATTCAACATTTCTTTCGTATTCTCAGTAAGCATTGACAAAGACGAAGCTCCCGATTATATCAAAAAGTACGCATAAGAAGGGGACTTTTTAATAAAATGCAGTATTTAAGTACCAGAAACAACGGTGTAAAACTGTCTTCGGCAGAAGCTATTAAAAAAGGTCTTTCCGAAGAGGGCGGACTTTTCGTGCCCGAGAAGATTCCTGCTATTTCTTTAGAAGAAATCGGGGATATGACCGATAAATCATACAGAGAAAGAGCAAAATACATTCTTTCAAAGTATCTTACAGATTTCACCGAAGAAGAACTTTGTTATTGTGTTGATAACGCTTATACAAAGGAAAAATTTGAAACAGATAATATAGCGCCTGTCTATAAGCTTGATGATAAAACATATTTTCTCGAGCTCTGGCACGGACCGACATGTGCTTTTAAGGATATGGCACTCCAGATATTGCCGTATCTTTTAACAACATCAATGAAGAAAACCGACGAAAATGACGAGGTTGTTATCCTTGTTGCAACATCAGGCGACACAGGAAAAGCGGCACTCGAGGGTTTTCGTGATGTTCCCGGCACAAGAATTGTTGTATTTTATCCCGATAACGGCGTTTCTGAAATTCAGAAGCTCCAGATGATTACTCAGGAAGGCAACAATGTAAGCGTTTGCGCAGTAGACGGCAACTTTGACGATGCACAAAACGGAGTTAAAAAGATTTTTACCGATGTTTCAGTAAAAGACCTTTTGGCGAAAAACCGCTTTAAACTCTCAAGTGCCAACTCAATCAACTGGGGAAGACTCGTCCCGCAGATTGTTTACTATTTCTCAGCCTATGCCGATATGTTAAAGGCAGGCGAGATAGCACTTGGCGACAAAATAAATATTGTTGTTCCGACAGGTAACTTTGGAAATATCTTGGCATCATATTATGCATACAGAATGGGACTTCCCGTAAATAAGTTTATCTGCGCATCCAACAAAAACAATGTACTTACCGAGTTTATAAACACAGGAAAGTATAACAGAAACAGAGATTTCTATACAACAATGTCTCCGTCTATGGACATCTTGATTTCAAGTAACCTAGAGAGATTTATGTATCTTTTGTCGGACGGTGACGATAAGTTCGTTTCGGACATTATGAAAAAGCTCTCAGACATCGGCGAATATGAAATCCCGACATCTGTCAAGGAGAAAATGCAGAAAATTTTTGTTGCAGGCTCATGTGATGATGAAGGCACATTATCCGCAATCCGTGAGACAGACAAGGATTTTGGCTATGTAATGGACACACATACAGCTGTCGCTAAGGCGGTTTATGACGAGTACCAAAAGGAAACGGGAGATAGCACAAAGACTGTTATCGCATCAACTGCAAGTCCGTTTAAGTTTAACCAGAGCGTTTTAATTGCACTATCGGGAACAAGTCAGGTTGCAGGCAAGGATGAATTTACTCTACTTTCCGAGCTTTCCGAAAGGAGCGGAATGGAAATTCCAAAATCCTTAGCATCCTTAAAGGAAAAGTCAAAGCTTTTCGACTCTGTCTGCGACAAAAATGAAATGCTCTCTGTAGTATGTGATTTTCTTAAAATTTAATAGAAAAAACAATAAAATCCACCCCGAAAAAACGGGTGGATTTTTTGCGTTCAAGACGGATATAATTTTAAATCAAAGAAAATCGCA
>JAZNQG010000050.1:0-12488 GCA_045590035.1 Clostridia bacterium | reverse complement strand
CTTTATATATTCATTTTTTAAGATATCACCTATATCACTCTGTGGCGCTAAATATCCGTCCCGTTCAAATGACGAAATAGTACCACCAGTCATAATAACAAGAATCTTCATATTCTCACCTCTTCTTTTATTTTACCATATATATTCAAGATTTAAAAGCCTTTGTCGAAAAATAGCATACGATTTTTTACATTCGACAAAAGAAGACGAATTTTACCAAAGGAAATATCATATATAGCGCCTAAATTAAATTTATAACGCAAAAAGGAGGATATGCTATGCATAACATTGAAAGGTCGGGCGAAAATTTAATTGTCAGAATTTCGGGCGAGCTTGACCATCACACATCAAGGACATTAAGGGAAGAAACCGATAAAAGCCTGACCGACGATATAAAAAACATAATATTTGACTTTACAAGTCTTATTTTTATGGACTCATCGGGTATCGGGTTTTTAATGGCACGCTATAAAAAAATCTCAGAAAAAGGCGGTATGGCGGTGATTGTGTCCCCCACTCCGCAGGTTAAAAGAATTTTAGAGATGTCAGGGATTATGACAATAATAAAAATCGCGCCCGATATGAAAAAGGCGCTGAAAATAACAAAGAGGTGATAGAATGGAAAACAGATTTGATATGCAGTTTATAAGTCTGTCGGAAAATGAGGCTCTGGCAAGAGCGGTTGTTTCGGCATTTATAATGGAATTAGACCCAACAATTGAAACCTTATCGGAAATAAAGACCGCCGTATCCGAAGCGGTTACAAATGCAATCGTACACGCATACCCCGAAGATGTGGGCACGGTATGTTTATCAGGAAAGCTTATAGGAAACACAGTCTACATAACAGTTGAAGATTTTGGGATAGGAATTGCCGATGTAAACAAAGCCAGAGAACCGCTCTTTACAGGTCGTCCCGACGAAGAACGCTCAGGGCTTGGATTTTCGATAATGGAAAGCTTTTCTGATGATATTACCGTAACGAGTACTCTTGGCGAAGGAACTTCTGTAACACTCAAAAAAATATTTCCCACGTTGGAGGGAAAAAGAAATAATGGATAATAATCTTTTGCTTTTAGAAAGGATAAAGGCAGGGGACGAAATAGCAAAGGAAGAATTTTGCCGTGAGAATATGAGGCTTGTCCACAGTATTGCCCAAAGGTTTCAGGGGCGAGGGCACGAGATGAGCGACCTTGTAGGGATTGGGTCCATTGGTCTTTTAAAGGCGATAAACGGCTTTTGTCTTGATTTAGGACTTAAGTTTTCAACCTATGCAGTTCCCGTGATTACAGGCGAAATCAAACGGTTTTTGCGGGATGACGGCTTAATTCACGTATCAAGGGGGCTGAAGGAGCGAAAAAACCAAATCCAGAGCGCCGAGGAGGAATTAAGGCGACGCTTAGGACGTGATGCTTCAATTTCTGAAATAGCTTTGGAATTAAATCTTACGCCCGAAGAAATAAACGAGGCGATTTCAGCCGCTCAACCGATAGAATCCATTGACCTAAAAAGCGAGGAGAATGTTGATATTATAGAAAGAATCGGATTCTCACCCGAAGAGGACATAATAAACCGCCTGACAGTAGATGAGCTTTTATGTGTACTCACTTCTCGTGAAAGACAGGTTATTACCATGCGGTATCTGTCCGACAAAACGCAGACAGAAACCGCAAAGCTGGTCGGTGTTTCGCAGGTGCACGTATCAAGAATAGAAAAAAATGCTCTTAAAAAGCTTCGTCTTGCTCTTTCGGAATGATGCTTATATAATCGTCATAAATTATAAGACATACACTCTGATACGGCACAAGCGGTACCCATAAAGCTGTAATCTCTTTCATGAAATTATCATATATTTTTATACCAAGGCTTCCTGGCGGAAGCTGTCTTGGTTTTGTTTTTTCGCCAATAAGAATATCCCGAAAAATCACACCGTCGCTGCCGCATACAGTTATGGCAGGTATTTTGGTGCGATTTTCCGCCATAAGAAATGAATACACGGCTTTCACGCTCCTTCATAAATAAATTATGCCGAAAACAAAAAAAGAGTTCCGACCTTTTAAAAGGCCGAAAGCTCTTTTTTATTTCTTTTCAAGTAAAATTTTTATATTTCTGATTCCGTAAAGAACGGCTGATAAAAGCATCATAACAGTACAAGCACATACCAGAATGCTCGACACTATCGGTGGGATATTATACCAGATAATATGTAAAACCATCATCGAATAAATCAAAATGGTGGTTACCTTTCCGTGCCAGTCAGCACCGATAACTTTATGTGTTCTCTTTATCTGAATTAGTGCCACAATCCCCGCAAAAACCTCTTTAACGGTCAATAATATAACAGGAACAAGCATATACTTAAATCTTGACATAAGACAAATCATAATCACAAACTGCGTTAATTTGTCAGCCACAGGGTCAAATGCCTTACCAAAATCGCTTATCATATTAAAGCGTCTTGCGATAAACCCGTCAACCATATCGGTTACACCCGATAAAACCACCATAAAAGCAGTCATCGGATAATTCTCTTCTTTTAAGTAAAAATACATAATGACAGGAATCATAAGAATTCTTACGAATGAAAGAATATTTGGAATTGTCAAAATCTTATCTTTGTATTTAGATTCTACCACCGCTTTGGCTTCCTTTCACAAAAAACTAAACATTAAAATAATTATAGCACATAATTTTCCAAAAATCTATAAAAATTTTAAAATTTACAAATTGTTCAATAACCAGACCGCAACTTTAGACTCATCATTCCATGTTTTTCCTGCTGATGCATAATCGGTAAGCTTTAAAACTCCGTCTTTTGTTTTAACCGAAAGATATACATTAGCTTTGTATGGTGCATTCTTTATGTCCATAAGCTCTGCTTTTACAAAGTCTCCCTTTGCCTTGACTCTATAAGGCTTCTCACCATTTTTAAGGCGTGTATCGGTTGCAAGCATCAAAGGTCCACGGCGGAGTGCAATATGATTTTTTGCCAATGGGTCTTCTTTGTCAAATTTCGGAGTTATAATACAGTGCTCCCAATTTTCCTTAGTCATTATAATCTGCTCGCCATAGGGAATCGGCTTTATAACTTCGCACCTAAAATCAAAGTCCAGGTCTACCCGATCGCCGTCTTTCCATTCGCCAAAGAGCTTAATATATCCTTTATCCGAAGTCTTTTTGCCGTTTACATAAGTCTTTTTACTCCACTCGGGGTTTCTTATATAAATAGAAAAGCTTTCCTTTTCTTTCATGGAAAGAGTTATTGATACCTTTGAATCCTTCGGATACTCTGTATTTGTTTTAAATTCTATAGCATTACCTTTTGGTGTCTTTGACTTAACAGTTCCGTTTATAAAGAGATTTAATGTAAAGCCGTCTTCTTTTGAAAGAAGATGAATTTTAGGCACCAATCCCGCACCCAAAGAACCGATACAAGCACAGCATCCGTAGTAGTGGTTGTCGGACATATGCCTTAGTCCTCCCACAAATACGCCTCTTTGATTTTCTGTCAAAGGCGAGTAGCTGTCAAACGGCATTACATCCTGTTCCCAATCGCTATGTTCATTTATTATAACTCTGCTTACCCTTTTATCTGTGTTCAATGCACCAAGGTAGGCGTTATAGAATGCTCTTTCAAATGCATCGGCAAATTTAGCTTCACCCGTTAAAAGATGCACGCCATAGAAAAACTTCATCAAAGTTACCGTAACACAGGTTTCCTGCATAATGTCTCCGTTATTGGTATTTGCCTGACGGACAGTCGAGTGGTCAAAAAGCTCACCCGTACAACCCGAAGTTCCGATTACCGTTAAATCGGTCTCTAAAATCTTATTTGCAAAATTGATAACCGCAGTTTTGTGTTTTTCGTCCCCGACAATTCTATAATACTCCATTAACCCTTCAAAGCAAGAAGTCATCTCGTATGCTTTTGTTGCAGGATACTGATAGGGTGCCATATTATCTTCATATGCCAACTCAAAAATATTTTCAACATCTGTTCCGCCGACAGATACTATGTATTCGGCAAAGTCTAAGTATTTTTTATCATTTGTAAGAGAATATAATCTTACAATCGGCTCCAAAATCGAAGACGAATTAAGACCTCTCCAGCAGGTTTTAGATACTGTAATCGGCACCTTGCCTACTCCGATTTTTTCTACAAGATAGTCTGCCTGACGGCACATTGAGTTTATAATTTCCTTTGATAATTCCGTATCGTCTGTAATTTCAAGAAAATACTGCATACCCAAAAGCACATATTTTCTGCACCATAAATCCCATGACTCGAATTCCTTATCATCAGGATATGAGGTTATTCTGCCTAAATCATCTGCAGTTGCCATCATATCACGGACAGTATTTTCCAATATATCATAAAGCTCTTTATTTTTGGTGTAGCCGTAAACAAAGCAGGCGCCTCTCATCATTTTGCCCCAGTATTCGCCTCTCCAGCCGCAGTCTATGTCGGGCTTTTCTATAAACTGACGGACAAATCTTTTCCATAGCTCTGTGTCTAAAAGCTGAAAATCTTCAATAAATCTTATGCTTTCATCCACCATTCCCGAATAGTTATATGTGTTTTCATAATCGGCAAAAAACTTGTCAGTTTTAAGTCTCGGATAGTTTGCAGTTTTTTCGTTGTAGAGCTGTCTCATAGTTTTCTCTCCTTGAAAGATTTTTTCATATATAAGAGTAGCATAACGCCTAAGATTGGAAAAACAGATGCTACTACCATACCTGTCTTCATTCCGATTTGCTCGACTCCAATATTAAGAGCCCGAGACATTTCCCCTGCCCAATTACTTACCGACACCTTGTCTATAATAACGCCTAAAAGCTGCGGTGCTATTGAGCCGCCCGCATCTCCGCCAGTTGCCATAAGAGCATAAGCGGCAACACCCGGGTTTGGGATTTTTTCTTCCATAAGAATAAGAGTTCCGGGCCAGAGCATTGATGTAAAAAGACCTGTAAGCATACAAGCTAAAACCGATATAATTCTATTTGGCGAAAGTGCACATAAAAGATAACATACCGCCGCACCCGCCATACCCAAGGTTAAGGTTCTATGGATATTTTTTCCGTATTTTGCATAGGCTGTTCTTCCTATTCCCAAAAGAATTGCAAAGGATGCCATACCAAGTATATCACCTGTTGTCTTGGATATTCCAAGGGCACTTTCTATATATCCTGAAATCCAGTTTGTCATAGAAATTTCTGCCGAAGCACCTAAGAATATACATACAAACAGAAGTGCCATTATAACTCCTCTTCCTTTTTTCTTTCCTTTGGCTTCAGGATTTGAAAGGTTTATCTCAGGCATTGGAGATACAAAAAACATCACAAAGGAGATTATCGGAAGGGAAGCAAAAAAGAGTGTTAAATACACCCAATTATGTGAACCAAAAATCACAAAATACAATGAGCTTACCAGAATAATCGACAAAAGTCCGTACGCATACAGAGAATGGAGAGTACTCATATCTCTTTCGGGAGTATCCGATGGAAGCGATGCAATCAACGGGCTTAACAACACTTCGCTAAGCCCTGCCGCAACCGAAAATATAAAAGTCCCGATTATAAGTCCAAGATATGCATATTGGGGGAATAATGCAGGGATAAGTGCATAGATTATAAGTCCTAAAGATGTAATAAGCGGCATTGTTATAATCGTTTTTCTTATATTAAAGTGCTTTGAAAAAAATGTGAAAACAAGGTCTATAGACATCTGTGTCAAAAAATTTACAAGCACCAGTGTTCCAAGCAGTGTATATGAAATTCCGTACATCTCACGAAATGTCATAAACAAAAGCGGCGGAAGACCAAATATTGATGACATCGAAATATATGTAAAATAACAGCTGTATTTTGTCCTTTTAAAGTTTTGTTCCTTAAGCATTTACTTTTTCTCCGCCTTTTATAATTGTTTTTTTCTTCGGGATTACAAAATTTATACCGCCCGAAATAACGGAAAATTCAATTTTTTCAGCATCTGACACTTCCCCGTCAACGCCGACTCTTATTTTTCCGTTATTTGGTGTTACCAAAATACTTTTATATTTAGGTGATGTAATAAACCGCTCAATTCTATTAAGATTTAAAACTGTGCCCTTCATATAATGCGGCAAAAGATAGATAAATCTTAGCCTTGATATATTTTTTATAATATTCATATTGATAAGACCGTCGGTTAGCGATGCCAACGGATTACTCATAATACCGCCGCCGCAATACTTCCCGTTTGCCAAAGATGTTAAAAGAAGCTTCCCATCATAAATAACACCGTCTTCTGTTTCAATCTTCAAATCGGCACCTTTTTTCTTTACAAGCATTATAAATATCGCCACAAAATAAGAAAGTGAACCGCCCAAAAAGGTCTTTTCTTTTATTCGGTTTGTAAGGTCTGCCACATTACAGTCAAATCCTATATTTGCCATATTAACGCAGTATCCGTCTTTTGTAGTTTCGTTATTTGTAAGACTGTATTTAATAAGGTCAACCTTTTCGGTTTCAGACTCTGCCTGCAAAAGGGCATTTAAAAAGTCTGTATCTTTTCCGAAGCTCCTTACAAAGTCGTTGCCTGAGCCTATCGGAATAACGCCGACTTCGGCGTCTTTAAAATCTGCCATTCCGTTTACGACTTCGCTTAAAGTTCCGTCTCCGCCGCAGGCAATAAAGCGGGCTTTACCGTTTTCTTTTAAATATTCTTTTACAAATCGTGTCGCATCCTTGGGAGCTTTTGTAAGATAAATTTCCGAGTCAATTTTTAAGCTCCCGATTTCGTCCAAAAGCTTTTTTAGGTATTTTCCGTGTCCCGCTTTCGGATTCACCACAAATACAGTTTTCATAATATACCCCTTTATATTACCGCTTATATTACTATTTCCAAAACTGCTTCTCCGTCCGCAATGTCCTTTAATTCAAAATCGGTCTCAAAAAATGTAAGCTCTATATTTCCTTTATGTGAAATATATGTTTCGGTATTTACTGAAACCGAGATTTTTTCCTTATCAAAATAAACCTTTACCTTACCAAAATCTACATATCCGTCTAAGATTTCGGGCTTTACCCTTGAAATAAGTCTTTCGGTAAATGACTTTGTTTCATCCGACAATATAAAGCTATCCTTTAAAATAACCTTATTATCTTCTAATGTAAAGCTTCTTGCTAATTTTTCAATAAGACCGCTTCTGTATGCACTCTCAATGTCTAATGAAAAACCGTTTTCGGTTGCCTTTACATTTTTAGCTTTATATTCTTTTCCGTATAACTGATACTCGCCGTTTATAATGGGCACAGAGTGTCCCCTTGACGAGTTCTGCGGGAAGGTGTATCTGGTTTCGGGCTGAAATGTTTCCTTTACATATTCGCCGCAGCCTAAGTCTGTTAAAATAAGCTCGTCCCCGACTTCCACTATAAATGAGCCAATATCGTTATGGTTATGGGGTTCGTCATTATATCCGCCTTTTGCGACAAAGCTATAGTTATCCTTTCGGTTTATGTACCATTCGGTATCTTTAAGCCAGCTTAATCCCTTTTTAATTTCATCTTCTTTATAATCTTCAAAAAACCACAGAAATTCTGATACTGAATATACAGTTCCGTAGTATGTACCAAATTCCAAACACGGAAGTGTTACTTCGGGGTATAAATTCTTTAAATAGCATAAAAGTCCCATCTTAAAGCTAAATTCTTCTCCGCCGTCAGAAATTGATGCAACCTTCGATTTTGAGAGTCTTACTCTCTGTGGGAAAAGTGCCAATTCCTTTACTTTATCCTGTTTAAAATAATCTACTTTTCCTTTTGAGTATTCTTTTATAAGCTCCGCTAAGATAACAAAATGCGAAAAACCGTATCCCCAGTAAGACAATCCTTCCTGACAACATCCGTCATCTTCAATCCCTGAAAGATATGTCGAAAGATACGGCTCACATCGGTTATAGAAAAATTCCTTGTCTTCATCATTTCCAAAGTAAAGAGCTGCGGCAAAAACGCCCGCACCGCAGACGGTTACCCAGTTCATAGGCCATGTTTCCCACTCGAAGCTTCTTCCCTTTTTAAAGCCCGCAAAAATTCGTCTTTCTATCTCATATTTCATTCGTTCCTTTGTGTAATCGGGAAGCTTATCGCCGACGATTGCCACAATTTCGGAGAAAAGGCGTGCAGTTTCCGACTGAAACAAATCAACTTCTTCAATTATACCCTCGACTGTATTGTCGCTTCTGTGGGCATGGGCAGGGAGACACCATGTAAATTCATCCGAGATGTATGTAATATAGTCAACAAGCGGCTTTAGGTACTTTTCGTCCTTTGTAAGCCAGAAAGCCACAAGAATAGAAAAGCACTTGTTTCTTCTTTCAAAATAGCCTTTTTCAAAAATTGTTCTGTTGCCCGTTTCTTCAAAAAGCATATATTCGCTCATTTTAAAGGCAGGACTGATTTTAGAAATCGCAGTATCCGCTTTAGCAATTACTTCATCAATAAATCTTTTTGCCTTAGAAGAATTTAAAAGCTCTTCTCTTTTTTTGTCAGAATCCACTCCGTAAATAAATCCCACTTTTAACACATCTCCTAAAAAAACAATTTATCTTTTTTCGCCCAATAATGCGTGCTCAACGCTCCAGTAGAAGTTGTCTTCTCCGACCATTTCTTTTATTCCGCTTCTTTGCATCATAACGTCAACCGCATTTGACTGTGCACATACATAAACCAAAATGCCTTTTTTCTTTAAGCTTTCGATAAGCTCCATAAAGCTCTGTGCACCCGAAATATCCATATAGGAAACACCTCGCATTGAGAATATAACAGAAGATTTTCCTGAAATTTCCTGTTCCATATCGGCAATTTCTTTAGAGTTTGCAAAAATCATAGCACCCGAAATATACGCAACGACTGAGTTTTTATGAACATCAGAAATTACGGCGTCGGGTTTTGTCATTCTCTCGGGGCGAACCTTGTCGTAGTTAATTTCAATTCTTGACAAGCGGTTTACCAAAAGCAAAAGTGCAACCACTATACCGATTAAAATGGCAACTGTTAAGTCAAACACGATTGTCGCAATCATAGTCACAATAAACTTTAACGATGCGCCCTTAAACTTTCTTGTGAAAATATACCTGATTGTCTCCCACTCATTCATTCTCCACGCTGTTACTAAAAGCACGCCTGCTAAAGCTGAAAGGGGGATTTTTGACATTACAGGGCCTAAAAGGAGCATTGAAACAAGTAAAAATACTGCATGGAACATTCCGGTCAAACGGGTTTTTGCACCCGACTTTATAGCAACGCTTGTTCTTGCAATAGCCGCAGTTGCAGGAATGCCTCCAAAGAAGGGAGATAAAATGTTTCCGATACCCTGTGCTATAAGCTCTCTGTCGTTATCCAATACGACGCCTGTCATTCTTCCCGCACTTGCACCACAGAGCAAGCTTTCAACCATACCGAGTGCCGCAATAGAAACCGCAGGCGACAAAAGTCCTAAAAGTGAGTCCACATCAAATGAAGAAAGTGAAAATCTTTCGGGCAAAAGGATGGTCGTTGGAATTTCGCCAACAACTCCAACATCAATGGAAAAAATCATTGTTGCCGCAGTTGCTAAAATTATCGCAACCAATGATGACGGCACAATCTGGTTTAATTTTTTAGGGTAAAATACCATAAATAAAATCACCAAAAGTCCGATTAAACACGCTGTCCAGTTGGGCGAAAATCCAACTGTAAAGTAGCTTATTACCTTTGCTACAGCGCTTTCTCCAACCGATGTTACACCAAAGAAATTGTCAAGCTGACCGAGTGCAATAATTACCGCAATACCCGATGTAAAGCCTGATATTACAGGCATCGGAATAAATGCAGTAAGCTTTCCGAGTTTTAAAACTCCCGCTAAAACGAGTATAATTCCCGCCATAACGGTTGCTAAAAATACGCCTTCCATTCCGTACTTTGCGATAATTGACATTAAAATTGCCGCCATCGCACCTGTAGGGCCTGAAATCTGGTAAAATGCACCGCCAAGTAAACTTATCACAAATCCCGTGATAATAGCGGTCAGAAGTCCCGATGCCGCAGTCGCACCCGAGGACACGCCAAATGCCAATGCCAACGGAAGTGCCACTGCTGCAACAGTCAAGCCTGCCATTAAATCCTTTGTAAAGCCTTTTACATTATAGCCTTTAAATTCTTCCTTTAAATCAAGAATATATTTTTTAAACATTTTAGCCTATGTCTCCCATATTAAAGATTGTTAAATACTCCGAATGCAGACAAGAAGATAAGCACTAAACAAACGGGTGCTACAAATTTAACCATTACATTGTAAAGAGTTTCTCTTCCAAATTTTTCGCCGTTTCTCTTAACTTCATCGGTAACGGTCTTGGGCTTTACTACCCAGCCTACAAGGATGCAGGTTACGAATGCCACAACAGGCATAAAGATATTGTTGGTTACATAGTCCAAAATATCAAGAATCTGCCCAACTGCACCGTTAGGAAGTGTATAATCAAAGTACCAGATGTTATAGCCTAAGCAAACAACAAGTGCAATTATACCTGTAACCAACAAAATTAAGCCGCATGATTTTTTTCTGCTCCAGCCAAACTTGTCCATTACAACAGAGTTTATAGCTTCCAAGATTGAAATTGATGATGTGATTGCCGCAAATACTACAAGGATAAAGAATGCGCTACCTATAAAATGTCCGATAAAGCCCATCTGCTCAAATACTTTGGGAAGTGATACGAATAAAAGGCTCGGGCCTGATTTTTCCAATCCTGCATTTCCCTGGAATGCATATACAACAGGAATCATAATCATACCTGCCAAAAATGCAATAGCAGTGTCAAAGATTTCGATTTCGTTTACCGATTTTACAAGGTTGGTGTCTTCTCTTGTGTATGAGCCGTATGTAATCATAATACCCATCGCAAGACTCATTGAGTAGAACATCTGACTCATTGCATCAAGTAAAACCTTGAAAAACTTGCCGACTGTCATACCCGAAAAATCAGGAATTAAGTAAATCTTAAGTCCGTCAATTGCAGAGCCAAAATCACCATCTATTGTAAGAGTAAATACAGCAATACCGATAATTAAAACGCAAAGTATCGGCATTAAGATTTTAGAAAACTTTTCAATTCCCTTATCAACGCCTGCCAAAACTATCAATGCAGTTGCCGCCATAAATATTACCATCCAGATAATCGGCGCCCACTGTGATGTAATAAAGCCTGTAAAATATCCGTCTTGGACAGTTTCCATACCGCGTCCTATTAAAAAGTCGGTTGTATATTTTGTTACCCATCCGCCGATTACACAGTAGTAAGGAAAAATCAAAAACGGAACTACCGATGATAAATATCCTAAAAATCCAAATTTCTTGTTTAGCTTTGAGTATGCTTTAATCGGACTTAACTTTGTTTTTCTTCCGATTGCAATTTCGGTTGTCATAAGTGCAAAACCGAATGTAAGTGCCAAAATTAAATATACAAGCAAGAATATTCCGCCGCCGTTTTTAGCTGCTAAGTACGGAAATCTCCATAAATTTCCAAGACCAACAGCCGAGCCTGCCGCTGCCAGTACAAATCCTATTCCGCCTGTAAAGCTTCCTCTTTTTTTCTCGTTCATTTTAATTCGTCTCCCCTATAGTATTTTTTTATATTTTCATCAAATAATCATATGACGCTTTGATGTATTTTATTTTTTCGTCCCTTAGTTCAATCGGAGTTCTTATTATTTCTCCCGGAATTTCTAAGTTAAAAAGTCCTTTGTATCCGACTTCTTTTAATGCCTTTACAACTTCTACGAAGTCTACCGTACCCCTTGTAAACGGCATTAAATGCTGGTCTTCTTTCTCTTCGTTATCGGCAATATGCAATGCCTTTAGCTTGTCTCCCGCAGTGAGAATAAATTCTCTGTGATTTTTATCGGTCATATTAAGATGCCCTGTATCTAAACAAATTCCAAACCTGTCGCTTCCGATTCTCCCGATAATATCCAAAAGGTCATCCGCCGATCTGTCAACCAATTCAGGCTCATCAGGATAATGAAGTCTTAAGTTCTCTAAACAGATTGTAATATCCTTATCCTTTATATGCTCTGCCACAATCTTTAATTTTTCAACATTTCTTTTTGCTCTCTCTTCCTTCGGAAGCTTTTCTTTTAAGAACGGGTCGCAGTGAAGCACCATATTTTTAATGCCGATTGCCTCGTACATATCTATCCAGTCAAGTAGCTTCGGTACCGCCTCGTCGTCTTCGCAAATTCTGATTCTGAGCCACAAGTGTCCCTGCGACATATTAAAGTTTCTATCATCCAAAAACTTTTTAAATTCTTTTCCTGTCTTTATAAAATCTTTATCTCGCTCTAAAAGTGCTAAACCGTGCTCGTCGGATAGCTCACTTGCATAAATTCCATTCTTTATAAGCCTTTCTATCGACTCTTCGGGTTTTAGCTCATAATAATACTGAGACCAGATACTAAGCTCCATTGATTTT
>JAZNQG010000049.1:0-2626 GCA_045590035.1 Clostridia bacterium | reverse complement strand
CACCCGTCCGCCGCTAAGCTTCCCCTAACGCACCCCGAAGGGATTGTTAAGCTGGCTCCGCTCGACTTGCATGTGTTAGGCACGCCGCCAGCGTTCGTCCTGAGCCAGGATCAAACTCTCGATAAAATGGTTATATTAAAGTACTATGACTTAAATATACATAAAATCTGTTTGACTTGCTCGTTTTAATAAATGCTTCTTTTAGCACGCTGACTATTCGTAATCTTTTAATCCGAATTTCTGTCATAAAAAACTCAAGTTTCTTTTAGCATATTTTATATGCTTGACAAGAACTCTGCACTGTTCATTTTTCAAGGTACATTCGCTGCCACCAACAGCGACAGCTTTTATATATTACCACATCCATACCTCATTGTCAACACTTTTTTTGAAAAAAATCTTAAAAAAAGTCGAATTAAATAAAATACACAAAAAATGCGCAAATCACAAAAGTAATATGCGCATTTTGTTGAATTTATCTTCTTTTTTCAAGCTCTTCAAATACATCCTGCCACGACATTTCGTTATCTACAAGCATTACAGTCATATGATAAAGCAAGTCTGCAACTTCATACTGAATTTCATCTTTGGCTCTGTTTTTGCCTGCTATAACAACTTCAGCCGCTTCTTCGCCGACTTTCTTTAAGATTTTATCCTCACCCTTGTCGAAAAGGTAGTTTGTATAGCTTCCCTCTTTAGGGTTCTTTTTTCTGTCTTCTGCGACCTTCTCGAGTCTTACTAAGATATCCGCACCAGATGTCTCTTCCTTTTCTATTACACCGCCGTCTTTCACCGTGCGATAGAAACAAGTCTCCTTTCCAGTATGGCAAGCAGGACCGTCGGGAGTCACTGTAACCAAAAGGCAATCGGCATCGCAGTCAACATCTATCGACTCAACATTCATATAATTGCCGCTTGTTTCACCCTTTACCCAAATCTCGTTTCTGCTTCTCGAAAAGAATGTTGACTTTTTAGTTTCCAAAGTCTTTTCTAAGCTTTCCTTATTCATATATGCAACCATCAAAACCTTCTTGGTTACACTATCCTGCAAAACTGCAGGGACTAAGCCTTTTTCGTCAAACTTTATCATTGATAATATTTCCATTATTCTATTTCCTTTCCAACCTTAATTGCATCTGCAAGTGATACGCTCTCTGTATATAATGCTTTTCCGACAATTACGCCTTCAACGCCTGTAGGAATAAGCGCCTTTATATGTTCAATATTTCCGATACCGCCTGATGCGATAACGTCCATATTTACACTATCTGCCATTTCTTTCATTGCTTCAACGTTAGGACCTTTTAATGTTCCGTCTGTGGCAATATCAGTGTAAACTATTGTTTTCACACCAAGGCTTTCCATCTTTTTTGCAAACTCTACTGCGCCGAATTCTGACACTTCTTCCCAGCCTTCAACCGCAACCATACCGTCTTTAGCATCAATGCCGATTACAATTTTGTCGCCGAATTTTTCTACTGCAGTTTTAACAAAACTTTCGTCTCTTACAGCTTTTGTTCCTATTATAACACGGTTGACACCCGAGGCTATTTTTTCTTCGATATCTTCCAATGTGCGAATTCCGCCACCTGTCTGAACAGGAACAGATACATTCTTACAAATATCAGAAATAATCTTTGCATTTACGCCCGTACCTGCTTTGGCGCCGTCTAAGTCAACTACGTGGATAAATTCTCCACCTTCATTTTCCCACTTTTTCGCCATTTGGACAGGGTTGTCACCATAGACGGTTACTTTATCATAATCTCCTTTAAAAAGGCGGACACACTTTCCGTCTTTTATATCAATTGCAGGGTAAATTCTCATTGTGTAACCTTCTCCTTAAAGCCTTCTACAATTTTCATAATTCTGTCTTTGTGCATCTTCATACTCACTCTGTTTACGACAAACCATGCAGAAAGGTCGCAGATTTCGTAAAGCACTTCCAATCCATTTTCCTTTAATGTCTTTCCGCTTTCGACGATATCGACAATTACATCGGAAAGTCCGACAAGTGGTGCAAGTTCTACCGAGCCGTTTAATTTTATAAGCTCAACAGTCTGCCCTTTTTCATCACGGAAAAAGTGCTCCGCAATCTGGGGGTACTTGGATGCAACCTTTAAGTTATTTTCCTTAAACATTCTTTCCTTCATTTCGGGCTTTCCGCAAACACACATTCTGCATTTACCGAAGTTTAGGTTTATCATCTCATAAAGGTTTCTGCCCTCTTCTAAAAGGGTGTCTTTGCCGACAATACCGATATCAGCCGCACCGTATTCTACATAGGTCGGGATATCAGATGCCTTTACGAGTATGAACTTCATTTTATTCTTTTCATCGGTAAATATAAGCTTTCTTGATTTTTCCTTCATTTCGGAACAATCAAATCCGATATCCGAAAACATATCCATAGCTATATTGGCAAGTCTGCCCTTGGCTAAGGCTACTGTTAAATATTCCATTAAAATTAGTCCCTTCTTAGTGTTTATGTCCACAGTCACAGTGGTCATGGTCGTGTCCGCAGTCACAATGGTCGTGATCATCGTCTTCAACATAACCCAAAAAATCGCTGACAGTTGTTTCGGTGATTTCGTCCTTTAAAAAGTCCTTAATCTGCAAAACCCCA
>JAZNQG010000048.1:0-6338 GCA_045590035.1 Clostridia bacterium | reverse complement strand
TGATTGACACATCATCGGATATGCCACAGGAGTACATTGATAAGTATGACTTAAGAATGGTTAACTTTATGGTAACTTTCGGAGACGAAAGCTTTGTTGCGCGTGAAGAGATTTCGGAAAAGGAATTTTTCGAAAAGGTCCACAATTCAGGCATTCACCCCAAGACTGCGCAGACACCGTTTCAGATACTCTATGATGCAATGAAAGAAAACGCAAAAGACTTTGAAACCTTGATTTTCTTTACACTTTCTTCAAAGGGCAGCGGTCAGTATCAGAGCGGTGTGTTGGCTGCAAAGCAGATTATGGAAGAAAACCCCGAATTAAATATCAAAGTTGTTGATACAATGAATTTCTCGCTCTTTATTACAGCGGGGGTTCTTCATGCCGTAAAGCTTATAGAAGAAGGCTTGGATGCTGATGAAGTTATCGAAAAGTCTTTAGAGCATATCAGAAAATGGGATGTATGCTTTGTAGTTGACGACTTAAACTTCTTGCAGAAAGGCGGAAGAATTAAAAAGACTACCGCAGTATTGGGCGCTATGCTTGATATTAAGCCTGTTTTGGGTGTTGAAGACGGACTTATCGCGTCTAAAAACAAGCTAAGGGGCAGAAAGAATCTCGGCAAAAAGATTATGGGACTTGTTAAAGAAGACAAAGCCTTTAATCCCGAAACTGCAGAGTTTATGTTTGTTCACAATAACCCCGAGCTTGTAGAAGAAACAAAGGCACTTATCAAGGATGAATTCGGAAAAGATATTATGATTATTCAGGAAATCGGACCTGTTATCGGAGCGCACACAGGCCCCGGAGTATTTGCGGTTTTCTATACAAAGGATAACTAAAAAGGTGGGGGAGCAGATGAAATATATTGTTGTACTTGGCGACGGAATGGCGGACTATGAAGTCGAAGAGTTTGGCGGTAAGACTATTTTAGATGTTGCCGAGAAACCGAATATTGACTATATGTCAGAACACGGTGAGTTGGGACTTTTGAAAACTGTTCCCGATGGATTAAAACCGGGAAGCGATGTTGCAAACCTTTCGGTTATGGGCTATGACACAAAAGTATGTTACACAGGCCGTTCACCTTTGGAGGCGGCATCTATCGGTGTTGAGCTTTCGGATGATGACGTTACATTCCGTGCAAATCTTGTTACTTTGTCGGACGAAGAAAACTATGCCGATAAAACAATGATAGACTACTCTGCAGGTGAAATTACAACCGACGAAGCAAGAGAGCTTATAGCTGCGGTAGAAGACAAGCTCCATACCGATGTGGCGCACTTTTTTGCGGGCGTAAGCTACCGACATCTTCTTGTATGGAAGGGCGGCAGCACAAATGTTGATTTAACACCGCCTCACGATATTTCGGACAAAAAAATTACAGACTATCTTCCAAAGGGTGACAATGCCGATAAGCTTTATTGGTTTATGACAGAGTCTAATAAGATTTTAAAGGACCACCCTGTAAACAAAAAGAGAATAGAAGAAGGTAAAAATCCTGCCAACTCAATCTGGGTATGGGGCGAGGGAAGTAAGCCGAAGTTAGAAAGCTTTTATGATAAATTCGGCGTTCGTGGCAGCGTAATCTCAGCGGTTGACTTAATTAAAGGCATTGCAAACCTTGCCAAAATGAATTCCATTGAAGTCGAAGGTGCGTGCGGTACATATGAAACGAATTTTTCGGGAAAAGCAAAAGCGGCGTTAGACACTCTGTTAGACGGAAATGATTTTGTATATATCCATATGGAAGCTCCCGATGAGTGTGGGCATCAGGGCGATGCTATACATAAAAAGTTATCGGTTGAGCTTATAGACAAAAAGGTTGTAGGATATTTAAGGGATGAGCTTAAAAAGAGAAACATTCCTTACAGAATGTTGATTCTCCCCGACCATCCGACGCCGATAAAATTAAAAACCCACGTAAGCGACCCTGTTCCGTATATTTTATATGACTCGGATAAGGATTTGGGTTCTAACCTTACATATAACGAAAAGAATGCTGAAAAGTCAGGCAATTTTATTGCTGATGGCACTTGCCTGATTAAAAAGCTTTTAAATAAATAACAAACAAGGAGGGGATAAAGTGATAAGTAAAAAGGTTAAGGTCGGAATACTTATAGCCGTGATTTCGGTGGCTATCATTTTGGCGATAGTGTTTTTCCCGAAAATTATCGGACTTCTGGGAATGACATTAAGAATCTTTATGCCCTTTATTTTAGGATATCTATTCTCGCTTTTAGCAAATCCCCTGGCGGATTTACTGGAAAGACGATTTCGCCTTCCGAGAACTGCATCGGCAATTCTGGTTTTGCTTATATTGGTCGGAGTTATCGGCGGAATTTTGACGGGAATTATTTCAAAAATTGTGCAGGAAATCAAGAATGTATATGATAATTTCCCTGCAATATACGTAAATGCGGTAAATCTCTGGGAAGAAATTTCGGATAAGCTTTCAAATATTTATGACGTACTTCCGGAAGCTATACAGAATGCATTAGCAGGTGTTGGTGAAAATGTAAGAGAATCTCTAAAAGGTCTTACCGAGCTTGAATATGCACCGATTTTTACATCTGCTAAAAATATTGCAAAGAAAGTCCCGACAATATTTATTTCATCTATAGTTTTCCTTTTGTCCACTTTCTTTATGATAAGCGATGCAAAGAAGATAAAGGCGGCATTTTCTAAAGTAAATACGGGAACTTTCCGCGAAAGATTTTCTAAAGCCAAGGAAGAAATTAAAAAGTATGTCGGCGGATATATTAAGGCACAGCTTATTATAATGTCATTTTCCTTTGTGATACTTTTTATCGGACTTAATATTTTGAATATTGAATACAGCCTTTTGATTGCGATAGGCACTGCATTTTTAGATGCTTTGCCGTTTTTCGGAACGGGTGCGGTTTTGTGGCCGTGGGCGGTAGTATCATTTATTATGGGCGATATAGGGGTCGGCATAGGTATGATAATTATTTACCTTGCAGTCATCTTTACCCGTCAGATGATAGAACCCAAAATCGTCAGCAAAAATATCGGTATGAACCCGATTTTAACGCTTATGAGTATGTATGTAGGCTTTAAGCTTTTCTCGCTTGGCGGTATGATTTTAGGCCCGTTAATCCTGATGTTCTTTATAAGCCTTAAAAGAGCGGGATTTTTCGACGGAATTATTGAGATATTCAATCTTTCAAAAGCTATAATTAAAAAAGAGTATAATACACTTAAAAATCAATTTAAGGAGTGAATATAAAGTGGGTAAGTTTTATATAACCACAGCGATTGCATACACATCAAGAAAACCTCATATCGGTAATACTTATGAGATTATCTTAACCGATGCTATTGCAAGATGGAGAAGATTTTTAGGCGACGATGTGTTCTTTTTAACAGGAACAGACGAGCACGGCCAGAAAATTCAGGAGATTGCAGAAGCTGAAGGAATTGAGCCTAAAGCGTATGTTGACCGTATTGCGGGTCAGATTAAGGACATCGCCGATATGCTTAAAATCAGCTATGATAAGTTTATCAGAACAACCGATGACTATCATGAAGCGGCAGTTGCCAAGATATTTAAAAAGCTCTATGAACAGGGCGATATCTATAAGTCAGAGTATGAGGGCTGGTACTGTACTCCGTGTGAGTCTTTCTGGACAGAAACTCAGCTTGTTGACGGAAAATGTCCCGACTGCGGAAGAGAAGTTAAAAAGACTAAGGAAGAAGCATATTTCTTAAAGCTTTCCAAGTATCAGGACAAGTTGGTTGAATATATAGAAAATAACCCCGATTTCATTCAGCCTGAATCACGTAAAAAGGAAATGCTTAATAACTTTATTAAGCCAGGTCTTCAGGATCTTTGTGTTTCAAGAACAAGCTTTACCTGGGGAATACCCGTTGAGTTTGATAAAGGGCACGTAATCTATGTATGGATTGATGCGCTTTCAAACTATATCACAGCACTTGGCTATTCACCCGACAAAAAGGGCGAGCTTTACGAAAAATACTGGCCTGCAGATGTGCATATCATCGGTAAGGATATCTTAAGATTCCATACAATCTACTGGCCGATTATGCTTATGGCACTTGGTGAGCCTCTGCCGAAGCAGGTATTCGGACACCCGTGGATGCTCTTTGGCGAAAACGGCGAAAAGATGTCAAAATCAAGAGGAAATGTTATTTATGCAGAAGATTTGGTAAGACATTTCGGAGTTGACGCAGTAAGATACTATTCACTACACGAAATGCCTTTCGCAAACGACGGAACAATCACATATGATGTATTTATGTCAAGATTTAATTCTGACCTTGCAAATACATTGGGTAACCTTGTAAACAGAACTGTTGCTATGACAAATAAGTATTTTGGCGGAATTATCCCTGAAGCTAAAGTCGACGGCGAATTTGATGCCGACTTAAAGAAAGTTGCAACTCTCTGTGCCGATAAGGTCGAAGAGAAGATGAAGACTTGGCATATTGCCGATAGCTTGGACGAAATCTTGGCGGTTGCATCAAGAGCAAACAAGTATATTGACGAAACAATGCCGTGGGTATTGGCTAAAAATGAAGATGACAGAGAAAGACTCGGCACTGTTCTTTATAACCTGCTTGAAACTATCAGAATTATCGCATCTATGCTTTCAGCTTTTATGCCCGATACTGCAGAAAAAATCTTGGAGCAGATTGGATCAAATGTAAAGACATATGAAAGCACAAAGACATTCGGTTCCTTAAAAGCAGGCGACAAGGTAGGAGAGGCAAAGCCGTTGTTTGAAAGAATTGATATTGAAAAGAAATTAGAAGAATTGGCGGCAGAAGCTCAGACAGAAGAAAAAATAGAGATTGCACCTTACAAAGACTACGTCGAGTTTGACGATTTTGAAAAGCTTGACATAAGAGTCGGCAAGGTTATAGAGTGCGAAAAGGTTAAAAAGTCGGAGAAGCTTTTAAGATTTACTTTGGAAGTGGGATCTGAAAGAAGACAGATTTTGTCGGGTATTGCAAAATTCCATTCTCCAGAAGAGCTGATCGGCAAAAATGTACTCTTTATTGCAAACTTTAAGCCGAGAAAGATGATGGGATTAGAATCTCAGGGTATGATTTTATCGGCAGAATTTGAAGATAAGCTTACCGTTTTAACCACTCTTAAGGACATCCAGAGCGGTGCAGAAATAGTATAAGGGAGACAAAAACAAAATGAGAATGACAAATTTATTGGTACCGACTCTAAGAGAAGTACCTTCGGAGGCAGAAATCAAAAGCCATCAGCTGATGCTAAGAGCGGGCTATATAAGAAGACTTGCCGCAGGAATTTATTCATATCTTCCGCTTGGGCTTAAGTCTTTAAAAAAGGTTGAAAATATTATCCGTGAAGAAATGAACAGAGCAGGTGCGCAGGAACTTTTAATGCCTGCACTTTTGCCTGCAGAAGCATATCAGGCGTCGGGTAGATGGGAAGTTTTTGGGCCCAGTATGTTTAAGTTAAAGGACAGAAACGATAGAGACTTTTGCTTAGGACCTACTCACGAAGAACTATTTACCGAAACGGTAATTAACGAAGTAAGGTCATATAAGGAATATCCCCTTACACTTTACCAGATACAGACAAAATACCGTGACGAAGCAAGACCTCGTTTCGGACTTATGCGCGGAAGAGAATTTATAATGAAGGACGCGTATAGCTTTGACAGAGACGAAAAGGGACTTGACGAGTCGTATAAGAAGATGTATGATGCGTACTGCCGAATTTTTACACGCTTAGGCCTTGACTTTACAGTAGTTGATGCCGATTCAGGTGCTATGGGCGGTAGCGGAAGCCAGGAATTTATGGTAAAATCACCTGTCGGTGAAGACGGAATTGCATACTGTGATGCTTGCGGTTATGCGGCAAACTATGAAAAAGCTCCGTGCTTACCGACTAAAAAGGACTATCCCGAAGGCGATTTGACTTTGGAAAAGGTTGAAACTCCTTCTGCTCATACAATCGAAGAATTAGTTGGATTCTTTGGTTATGAAAACCATATGTTCGCTAAAACAATTATCTATAAAGCAGACGACAATTATATTGCCGCAATGGTAAGAGGCGACAGAGATATAAACGAAGTTAAGCTTAAAAACTTAGTCGGCGCAACCGATGACTTAGAGCTTGCAGAGCCGTTTATGGTTCGTGAGATAACAAAGGCTGAAGTTGGATTTGCAGGTCCTATAGGACTCGATATCCCAGTATATGCCGATTTGGAAGTTGCCGAGATGAAAAACTTCATCATCGGTGCAAACGAGACAGGATATCACTATAAGAATGTAAATATCGGAAGAGACTTTACACCGACACAGGTTGCTGATAT
>JAZNQG010000047.1:0-10696 GCA_045590035.1 Clostridia bacterium | reverse complement strand
TTTCTTTTCTACCTTTTTCTTTAAAAAAATACAGCTTTCTTAAAAAAGAA
This sequence comes from Clostridia bacterium, assembly GCA_045590035.1. Classification (GTDB taxonomy): domain Bacteria; phylum Bacillota; class Clostridia; order UBA1381; family UBA1381; genus HGM11525. The sequence continues at coordinate 10,646 of JAZNQG010000047.1, read as the reverse complement.
AGCCGTATTTATATTATTCTTCTTCTGTTTCTTCTTTTGATACCTTTACCAAAAGCTCAGTTGTCATAAGCTCGTCCGCATCTGTTACGGTAACGGTAAGGTTTTTATACTCGAATGTATATCCGACATCAGGGATATTTTCACTCTTTTCCACAAGCCAGCCGTTTACCGTTGTAGCTTCAGATTCTTCGTCTGCATCTAAGTCAAAGAACTCGAAGAAATCTTCCAAGGATGTGGTTGAAAGCACCTTATAGGTGTTTTCTTCAATCTCGATAAAGTTATCAATTTCTTCATCGCTCTCATCCCAGATTTCACCTACAAGCTCTTCTAAGATGTCTTCCATCGTTACAATACCCGACGGAATACCGAACTCATTTACGACAATTACCATATGGTTATGCTGAAGCTGCATATCCTTAATCAAAACGTCAAGGTGGATTGTCTCAGGCACATAGGTAGGCTGGAACATCGCATCGGAAAGTGTAAATCCGTCCGTTTTATGCTTTAATAGGTAATCTCTTGCATACAAAATTCCGACTACTTCGTCTGCATTATCGGAATAGACAGGAATTCTTGAATATCCGTCTTCTTCGATTACTCTTAAAATCTCTTCTTCATCAGACGAATCAGAAATAAAAGTAATCGACTTTCTCGGTGTCATAATATCAGCCGCAGTCAAGTTATCGAGTTTAAATACATTCTTTATGTACTCGATATCATCCTGATCCAAAGTTCCCTCGTCCGCACCTGCGTCAAGCATAATCACAATATCTTCTTCCGAAACTGCCTCTTCCTTTTCGTTAGGGTCAATTCCAAAGAGTCTTAAAACGCCGTTTGTCGATACAGTCAAAAGCCACACGATAGGCCTTAAAATAACGGTCATTCCCGAAATAAAGCCGCAGACATATTCGGATAATTCTTCCTTATATTTCATTGCAACTCTCTTTGGAACAAGCTCGCCTAAAACGAGAGTAAAGAATGAAAGTATCAATGTAATTATAACAACCGAAAGAGTGTTGATAAATCCAACCGCTGCTCCCTGAACATTTAAAAGGTCAGCTAAGACAGGTGTCAGTCTTTCGGCAAAGTTATCAGCCGCAAAAGCTGAGCCTAAGAACCCTGCAAGAGTAATTCCTATCTGTATAGTCGACAAAAATCCAGTCGGCTCTTCAATCATTTTTAACATTCTGACAGCTTTTTTGTCGCCGTCTTCTGCTCTTGCCTTTACCTTCTTTTCATTTAAAGATATAACGGCAATCTCTGTCGCCGCAAAAAAGGCATTTAATAAAATAAGTATAAACTGCAATAATAATTGCTTAAAAATCACTGTAATTTCCTCCATCATTTATCTATAAAGTATTTTCTGATAATCTCGTATTAAATCAGCAACGCATACCGATTAAACGCATATATCTTAAAAGATAATCAAACACATATACTCCTGATGGTGAAATAATTTCGCTGCAACTTCGCGGCAACGGGTCCACTTAAAACCAACTCCTTAAAATAGTATTTTTTTAATTATAACACAGTTTATACATAAAATCAACTATAAATTAACAAAGGGGTATTTTCATAATATTTTACCAAAAATGATAAAATATTACATTGAATCTGCTCTTAGCCTATGCTACAATAACCATATATTCCATAAATCAAACTATACAGAAGGAGTAGTTTAAATTATGACAAATCGTGAAAGAGAATTCTTAACATTAAGCTTTAAAAAGCCTGCCGACAGAGGCTCGGTAGAAGAAACATTTCAGCCCTGGCACCTTACATGCGAAAGGTTTATAAAAGAAGGAGTGCCCGCTGAGACACTTGAGCCGAAAATCGAAAGTCCATATCCTGAAGCAGAAAGATTTTTACCTACCGTCTGGGGCGATGGGGTTATGAATTACGAAACATACTTTGGCTTTGATAAAGTCAGAAGATTTTATGTTTACTTCCCCGCCACTCACATAGAAGAAGAATATAAAGACTTGTTGCCGAAAAAGGTTACCTGCGAGGAGGACTGGGAAAAGCTTAAAGAGTATTGCGATAAGGTATATGAAAAGTATTTTACAGACGAGATTATCAAAAAGCTTTATACTCCCTTAAAGGAAGCACACGAAAAAGGTGAATTTTCTATCAGAATGGCAGTAGAAGGCTTTTTCTGGACTCCAAGAGAGCTTTTCGGAATAGAGGAGCATCTGTATGCTTTTTATGATTATCCCGAGCTTATGCACGATATGTGTGATTATATTCTCGACTCATATATGAAATATCTTCCCAAAATACTTGATATTCTCCCTGCAGATGTTATGTTTATCAGCGAGGATTTAAGTGGAAAAACAGGTCCTATGCTTTCACATGAAATGTTCGACGAATTTGTAGGCGCATATTATAAAAAGCTTATACCTATGTTAAAATCACATGGTGTAAAAACCGTTCTTGTTGATACAGACGGTGATTTTAAAACTCTTATACCCAATTTTATAAATGCAGGCGTTGATGGATTTACTCCAATGGATGTAAATGCAGGTATGGATATAGTAAAGGTAAGAGAAGAATTCCCAACTCTTAAATTTATCGGCGGATACAATAAGCTCTGCATAGCAGAAGGCAAGGAAGCAATCGACAAGGAATTTGAAAGAATCCTTCCTGTTATTCGTCAGGGCGGTTTTATCCCCGGAGCTGACCATCAGGTTGCCCCGTCAACATCACTTGAGAATTACAAATACTACATAGAGAAGCTAAATGAAGCAATGACCCACTGCGGAGAAGATTTATAAAAGAGAGTGATTTTAAATGTTTGAAGAAAAACGCGAGAGACTAAGAAAAGTTTTTTTAGGCGAAACAGACTATGTTCCGCTCGGGGTTAATGTAAAATCCGAGCCGTCGCCATATACTCTTTCTGACAGAATGAAAAATCCCAAGTTGGAATTATTACACGCGAAAAATATCTTTAAAAACACAATCAAAGTGGATTCAGATATTGTTCCTTTTGTCGAAAGTAATTTTCTAGAAACTCTTATACCTTCAATATTCGGTGCCGAAATCCACGAAGCACCGTGCGGAGTAATTGATGTAAGACCAATTTTTAAGGATATTTACGAAACTGCCGATATAAATATTGATGATATTTTCATTGGCGAAATGGAAAAATCAATAAGGCACTTAGAATATATCCGTGACAACGCACCCGATGATATGTATGTCACTACAACACGTGTTATGTCTCCGCTCGATGCCGCAGTAGTAATGCGCGGTGGCGATTTCTATATGGATTTACTCTTGGAGCCAGAGCTGTCAAAAGAATTTATGAACAAAATCGCCTGCGTTACAATCAAAGTTTTAAAAGAGCACAAAAAAATAATTAACCAGCCACTAAATGAAACGGTTACGCCCAGAGGTTTTATCTTCCCGGGAGTAAGACTTACAGGAGATGCAATAGTAAATGTATCCCGCCAGATGGTCGAAGAAACCTTCTGCCCGTATTATAAGATGTTTGAAAAGGAATTTGACAAGGTAATGCTTCACTACTGTTGCACTCCCGCACCGTCAACCCATGTAATAGGCGGTCTTATAAACGGCGGTGGTGTAATCTTTGCAGATAACTGGCAGGGCTACAAAACAATGGTTGGAGATAATATCTTTATCAAAGGAATGGGCATTTGCACAGATGTCAATAAAGACGATATTCTTTCAGGAAATCTTTTTGAAGACCCATTTTTTAAGTTCAGGGAGAGGCCGCTGACAGTCAGCGTAACTGCAGATACCATAGATGAAGGCAAAAAGCTTTATGATATATGGCAGGAAAAAATGAATAAATAAAAAGGGGATGTAAAAAAGAGAGTGTAAAAAACTTGGTTTTTTACACCCTCTTTTTTTAGTCGTTATTGTATTTTATGCCGCCCGGAAAAGTGCATTCTACCTTTAGCTTTCCGTTTTCATTCTTACGGCTGACAATTATTTTACCAAAAGGTGTCATAACCGCACCCTTTGCCCAGTCGAGTCCAGGAATTTCTACCGCTTCAATCTTACAGGTCGGTGTTCCGCCCTTTGTAACAAAGTATTTGATACCCAAGATATACTCGAAGAAGTACGCCACAACCGAGCCAAACATCGGATGAGAATGTGATCTTGATTCTCCCCAGTACTCCCTGAATGATGTTGCGCCGTCCTTTTTCCACCAGCCAAAGCCTGACGGCTCATCGGCGGTCAAAAGCTTAAATGCAACATCGCCTCTTCCATACTTAAAGAGAAGTCTTGTTACTACATCAATACCAAAAATGCCTGTATCGTAGTATCCTAATTCATCATAATACTTAATAAAGTTTTCCTTTGTTCTCTCATCACCAAGTCCTATATCCAGAGCAAAAGCATTTGCACCCTGCACCATTCCTAAGAAGTTTCCGTCCCAAGGATTTAAATATGCTGCAGTAATTGCATCCTTACGGATTTTTATGCGTTCTTCCATCATAGGAATGTCTTCTTTTTTACCCAAGTATTCGGCAATTTCGATTGTCATCTCAAGAGCTTTTACATAGAAGTAGTTATTTACAAAGGGGGCAGGAAGAATAACAGGACCCGGAGTACACCATTCACCAAGGCACCATGCACCCGGTTTATCGGTGGTAACAAGATTATTTTCGCTATGTGCCTCTAAATACTCAAAATACTTTAGCATCTTAGGGTACATTGCCTTGATTTTACTGTCATCTCCGTAATATTTCCAGAATTCATACGGCAGAATTACAATAGCTGCTCCCCAACCGCCCGGGCCGCCTCCTGATGCTGTATAAGGGGCGGTATACTGAACGTGACCTGTAAGTTTATCCTGACAGTCGGAAATATCGTCAATCCATTTATTATAGAATTTTTCTGCGTCAAGACATCTCATAACCGACCTACAGGTAATTTCCCCATCGCCTGTGTAACCACGTCTTTCAAGATGCGGACAGTCGGACGGAATTCCGCCGTGCATATTGTTAAGCTGAGTATTTATGTATGTTTTATAAATCCAGTTAAGTGTTTCATTTGATGACTCAAACTCCGATGTAACGGGTGCGTTTGTGTGAGTTTCATGAACTCTTAATACCTTAGCTTTTCCTTCAACTTTAAAGTATCTGAATGCAAGCCAGGTAAATCTCGGGTATGCAATTACCTTTTTCCCGCCCGTCTTTACAGTAAAGAACTGACTGTGCATATGTTTTTTGTCAAGGTCATCGCCGTCCAATTCTTCCGAGAATGTAATTTTTACGGTATCAGAGCCGTCAAGAGTCTCTATTACGGGATAACCTGAGAAGTTGACGCCTGTATCATAAATAACGGTGTCGCCGTTTTCTGATACAATTTTAGGCTCAACAGATGATATTACTCTGTCGGTCGGACAGTCGGAATAATAAAAATCACTTTCTACCGCTTTAGCTTCCTTTACATTTTCCCATAAAGTGTCGTCAAAATCGTTTGACAAAAACTTTTCGTCCCAGCAAGAATAATCCTGTTCTTCGCCAAGATAGAAAATGCTCTTTGTTATGTATGACGGGGAGAATTTATCCGACAAGTCGGATACAAAGCTTTCCACTCCCTTATCGGTTTCAACGGTGATTTTGTAGCACACCTTCATATCACCGTACTTTTTGTCGCTGTAATTTCCGTTATACCAGCCGTTACCCAAAAGCACCGAAAGAGTGTTCTTACCCTTTTTCAAAAGGCAGGTAATATCATAATTTGACACATAAACCCTGTGTTCTAAAACTTCGCCAATCGGGAATTCTCTTTCTTCAAAATCAGAATTAAGAGGCAAGAACAGGTCATCTGTACCAAGCGTACCGTTCACATAAAATACGAATGCACCGAATCCTACAATATCAATAGTTGCTCTTTTTATATCGCCCGAAATCTCAAAGTTTTTGCGGATAACAGGGAATGTCTCGCTATCATCTGCCATAATCCATTTAGCACACCCAAAAACCTCGGAAAACTCCATTTTTTTGCCGTATACAATAGCCTTGCTTTCCTTAATTTCTTCTGCGGTGTTCTTTTTCTTAAATAAGTTCATATTTCTACCCTCAAATCCTTATGTTTCTATATGGTTAGTATAACATAATAAGAAAAAAAGTCAACAAAAATCATGCCTTCCGCCTGTAGATATATTGTTTTTTTTCAAGAATCTCAACAATTTTCTCAACAGCATCAAAAGTATCAATACTGATATAACTTAGAGCATTTTTAACGGCATCTGCCGCAGCACCTGCAAATATCTCAAGTTTTATACCCACATTAATCACCTCTTTTACATTTTAACATAAAGACAATAAATATACAACAGAAATTTCTAATATATTATAAAAAATAATTTTAACATATAATAAATTTAATATATTATATGAAGGTGATATAAATGGCATTTACACCAAGAGAAACCAAGAAAAAGGTTAAAGCAGGATATAAGACTCTCTATATCAAAGACGAACTGTCCGAGAAAATCAATAAACTTGCAGAAAAACACAACACAAGTTTCAATAATATTGTAATTAGTATTATTGAAGATTTTTTCAAAACAAACGATGAATAAAACACCAAATTTAAAATGCACCCCAAAAGTCAACTTTGGAGTGCATTTTTTTATCCCTCAATAAGTCCGTATTTTATCTTAATTCTCTCAAGCTTGTCTATCATAGCATCGGATATAAACCAAAGGAAAAAGACGGTTCCGAGTGAGTGAATTATATCCATAGGGAGTCCGACTAAGTAACTTGACAAAATCATTTCCCATGTAATTTTACTCTGCCACATAATTATTGATGCAGGGTTCATAATTCCACCGTAGATAATGAAAGTTGCCAAAAATCCGAAGATACAGAGTGACAGTCTTGTTTTTCTCAGCAATCCTTTTTCAAACAGTATTCCTGCGAGAAAACCGATTATGCCGAATGAAAACATCTGCCACGGCGTCCACGGACCTTGTCCGAAGAAAAAGTTTGAAACAAAGCCTGTAACCGCCCCCACTAAAAAACCCGTTTCTCCGCCAAAGCATACGCCAGCAATAATTACAAGTGCTATAATCGGTTTAAACTGCGGAATCATAAAGAATGCACTTCTCCCCGCCACCGCAATAGCACAGAGCACGCTTATTATTATAAGCTCTCTCGCTTTTGGCTTTCTTGACTCAAATACCATCACAAAAGGTATCATTGTTTCAATCAGTATAAAAAGGCTTGTAAAATAATACTTTCTGTTTCCCAAAAAGAATATTCCGATATAAATTGTTACAGGAATCAAAAGCAGTATCAAAAAAGCCGAAACCACCGTTCTTTTTGTAAGCTTCCTGTCAGATTTTGGTACTGCGATTGTTTTAATTCCAATGTCTTTATTCGGAAAAAAGCTAAGACAGGCAAAAAGAAGACAGGCAATTTTAAGGATTTCTGTGCCGAAAGTACCAAACTTCAGTGTTTCCGATATATCTGTAAAAGATATTAACGCAAATATAATGGCGAATATACATCCTATGACTATTCTTGAAAGTGACAGTTTTTTAGTCTTTTTATTCTGTGGTTTTATATCGGTTAAAGGTCTGGTATATTCTATTTTTCTCTCTTTTCTTTCTTTGTTTTTCGGATTTTGGCCACAGGCAAGTATTATATCCTTCGCCAAAACTGCTTTAGGGAGTCTTGTCCTTGCCATACGGTTTGCTGATGTGGTATAGAAATTTTTACCGCAAAAAAACTCTCTCGGTGTATCAACAGATGTTATGTTTCCGTCAAACATAAGGGCGCATCTGTCAGCGAATTCTGCCGAGAACTCAACATCGTGCGACACCATTAAAATTGTAACACCATTTGCTTTTAAATCCGCAAGAATGTCCGAAAATTCTTCCTTAAAATGTGCATCCATCCCCTTAGTCGGCTCATCAAGGAGCAGTATTTCAGGCTCCATAAGGAGTATTTTGGCAAGGGCGGCTCTTTGTTGTTCTCCGCCCGACAAATCATAAGGATGACTATTTAGAAGTGTTTCTATTCTGCATAAAACTGAAATGTCAAGTACCTTTTTTTCTTTTTCTTCCTTTGTGAGTTCCCTTTCGTTCAACACTTCCATCAAGTCAAGATATACCGTTTTCTTAACAAATACACTTTGTGGATTTTGCGGAAGAACACCTAAAAGACCGTTATACAAATTCTTGATTTTAGATATACTCTGTCCTTTTATTATAACATCGCCCCTGTATGGTGTGTTAAGATTTGATATAAGAGAAAGTGCTGTCGTCTTTCCCGTACCGTTTCCGCCGAGAAGACAGAAAAGCTCTCCTTTATTTACTCTTAAATTCATTCCCTTTATAACATCGGGCATATTTTTTTCGTAGCGAAACCATGCATCTTTAATTTCGATGACAGCATCTTTTGTATCACGATAAATGCCTTCAGGGATTAAATGGGGTAAAAGAGAGTGGTCTTTTGAATATTCTTCTATCCATAACCTTCCGTCCCTTACGGTCAGCGGGCAAGGAAGAGAATTCTTAACTTCCCCGTGTACTCTTACGGGAGTCGGAAGTGCTTTATACATATCATGGTTTTGTTCTTTCAGAATTCTGCCAACTTCAATTGGTGTTTCATCTGCAATAATTTTGCCGTCGTCCATAACGATAACTCTGTCAGCCATCGGAAAAGCATCTTCCAGACGATGCTCGGTAAGAATAACGGTAGTTCCAAGCTCACGGTTTATCTTCTCTAAAGTTTTCAAAAACTCACCTGCAGCGATTGGGTCAAGCTGACTTGTAGGCTCGTCAAGTATCAGGACAGACGGAAGCATTGCCATAACAGATGCAAGGTTTAATAACTGCTTTTGCCCGCCCGAAAGCTCGGTAACATTTTTATAAAACCAAGTTGTAATGCCAAAAAACGACGCCATTTCGGATACTCTTGTCCTGATTTCAGTTTGTTTAATCCCAAGACTTTCCAGACCAAACGAAAGCTCGTGCCATACCTTGTCACATACAATCTGATTATCGGGGTTTTGCATTACGAATCCGATTTTTGAAGCCTGTTCTTTGGTATCATAATCTAAAAGGGGTTTACCTTCAAAATACACATTTCCGTCCATCTTGCCAAAAGGTGATAAAGATGCCTTCAAAAGTCTTAACAGTGTAGTTTTTCCGCATCCAGACCTGCCGCAAAGTAAAACGAATTCACCCTGATTCACCGTAAAGCTTATATTCTCAATAGTCTTGTCCGTTCTGTCAGGATAAGTAAAACTTAAATTTTCGACCTTAAAGCATTCCATTTTCTCACCTCCCAAAGCTCAATAATTACAGGGAATATACAAAGTAGCAGATATGACACAAATACACTAATTCCAAACGGCGTTATATCTGTCATATTTACTTTCGGGAAATAATCAAACGCTATTTCTCCCATCATATTCCCCGTAAATGTGTATATTCCCAAGAACAAAATAAAAATAAGTGCTTTCCTGTCTCTTTTATCAAATGTAAAGATTGAATATGCCGTTCTTCCTGGGATTCCGTATCCGCGGGCTTTCATACTGTCCGCCGTTTCGATAGCATTTTCTAAAGACCATGTTGTCATTATAGACAGGATATTAAGCCCGTTCTTTACACGCTTTATTATACTGCCGTTCGATATGTCTTTCCCCATCGTTTTCTGCGAATTTACTACCACTTTAAGTTGAGACGAAAACTTCGGTACAAAGCGGAGCGTCATAGAAATTATCAAAGACAATGCAGGGACAATTTTCCCGAAAAGATATATGAATTTATCGCTTGTCATAACTTCATTGTAGCAGGAAAAATGACATATAACACTTATAATCATTACAGCGGTACTAAACCCATAAATCACCGACTCCAACGTCAACGGATTGCCGCTCGGAAAATAGGTCAGCACGGTAATTCCCTCGTGGTTAAATAGAGGATTTATAAGAGCCATCAAAAGTAACATCGGAAGCATATATATTAAATTTGTTTTAACCTGTTTCCTGCCCTTTAGCATCACCGAATATGTAAATCCTGACAAAAGCGAAATGCCAAGACAAACAGGATTCATAAAAAAGCAGGAAAATCCGATTACAAAGACAAAATATGTAAAATTGACAATCGGATGGTATGTTTTAAACTCGCTCATTTTCTCCCATTCCTTCAAATAAAAAACTGCAGTAATTTTTTCTTAAAAAATTACCACAGCTGAGTTTTTCTGTGATTTATCACAATTTGTTTTTACAGTTACAAAAACAAAAATGCTACCTTTAGAAAGCAACATCAAAGCAGGTCTTGTGACTCGCATCATATAGACTAAAAGTCTGCATTTTCATATCCTGCCTTCTCGGTTTCCCAATGACTATCTTTCGATAACGGATATAAAAACTTCGATGCATACACCGACAGTTATCGCAGGGGATTCTCACCCCATTCCCTTTTCACTTTTTTATACCTTGCCACCGTGGCTTACGCGGTATATTAAGCACTTTGTGTGAATGTTATTTAAATACATTTTCAGTATAACATATTATTTAATAAAAATCAATCGACAAAAAAGATTTTTTTGATATAAATATTATTATGATTCAACACATTATTTATATAATATTTTGACAACTTTTTGACAACTTTTTGACAACCTAACTATGCCAAAATCACCATAATATGT
>JAZNQG010000046.1:0-1801 GCA_045590035.1 Clostridia bacterium | reverse complement strand
ATGGCAGAATACATCAAAGAGCATAACGGAATCGAAGTTAATCCCGATTCTATATTTGATGTTCAGTCAAAGAGACTCCACGAGTATAAAAGACAGCTTTTAAATGTTTTGCATATTCTTGCAGATTATAATAAGCTTTTAGAAAATCCCGATATGGACTATACACCGAGAACATTTATCTTCGGTGCAAAGGCGGCTCCCGGTTACACAAGAGCAAAGCTTATCATTAAGCTTATAAATTCTGTCGGCGATATTATAAATAACGACGAAAGAATCAAGGGTAAGATTAAGGTAGTGTTCCTGGAAAACTACGGCGTATCCATTGCCGAAAAGCTTGTTGTTGCAGCTGATGTTTCAGAGCAGATTTCAACAGCAGGTAAGGAAGCATCGGGTACAGGTAATATGAAGTTTATGCTAAACGGTGCGGTAACAGTGGGAACTTTGGACGGTGCCAATGTCGAAATGTCAGAGCAGGTGGGACTTGACAATATCTATATCTTCGGTCTTACTGCAGACGAGGTTGAAGCGAGAGTCAGAATCGGAAATAACGATGAAGTTAAGACTATCTATTCAACCAACAATGTTCTCCGCCGAGTTTTAGACCAGCTTATCTCGGGCGAATTGGATCCTACAAATCCGCAGAGATTTAAAGACCTTTACCAGACACTTTTATTCGGTGATTACGGCTATGCCGACACTTATATGGTACTTCGTGATTTTGACGCTTACTGTGAAATTCAGGATAAAATCGGCAAAGACTATAAAAACCGTGACAAGTGGTTAGAGAAGGCAATTTTAAATACTGCTTCTGCAGGATTCTTCTCATCAGACAGAACAATCAATGACTACAATGAGAAGATCTGGCACTTAAAGCCTATTAAATAAGATAAAACGAAAAAAGGTACAAACCGTACCTTTTTTTGTCATATTCATATCGGAAAGGAAATAAAGAGAATTTGATGAAAGCAGAACATAATTCACAATCTTTATTTTACAGAAACCCACAGGGTGCCGTAATTTGCGGCGAAGAAGTAAAACTATCCCTTGCCTTAAGAGATTTGGGGATTCCCGAAAAGGTTAATCTTATAACAACCATCGGGACATATGAAATGTATTATGAAAATACTGTCGGAGATTTTAACATCTATTCGGCAAAAATTTCTATGCCCGAGACACCTCAAAAGGTCTTTTACCATTTTGAAGTTTTACTAAACGGCACAAGACTTTTATACGGAAACAACGAAAAAGGTCTTGGCGGAATAGGTAAAATCTGGGACAATGACAATCTTTTAAGGTACCAGATTACCGTTTACAAAAAGGACTACAAAACTCCCGATTGGTTTAAAAGAAGCATATGCTATCAGATTTTCCCCGACAGATTTTATAAAGCTGGCGAATTTTCGGGCGAAAAACCGCATATGAAAAAGAGAAACTGGGGAGAGGTGCCATACTATAAAGCAGAACAGTTTGGGGGAGTTTATGACTGCTCCGACTTTTTCGGCGGAAATCTAAAAGGTATAAAAGAAAAACTTCCGTATCTAAAGGATTTAGGGATTAGCACAATTTACTTAAATCCTATATTTGAAGCCTATTCAAATCACCGTTACGACACGGGAAATTATGAAAAAATAGACTCTTTGTTGGGGACTGAAAAGGACTTTACAGAACTGTGCATTGACGCCGAAAAACAAGGAATCCGCATAATATTAGACGGCGTATTTAATCATACAGGCTCGGACAGTTTGTATTTTAACAAAAACGGCACATATGATTCTATTGGTGCATATCAGTCAAAGGAATC